>CAUOMQ010000028.1:0-22423 GCA_963456805.1 uncultured Neisseria sp.
ACGACAGTCCAGCCAAAACGCCATGACGCGGTCGATGCGCTCTATGGCTTCCAAAACGCAGTTTTCCGCGGTATTGGTCGCCATGGAAGCCCACGGTGAAATCATACCCAAACGGGGCGTTACCAAAGATAAAGGCAAGCCCTCGCGTGCTTCGGGCGTTTCTTTAATGCTTTGCGCCGCCAACAAGGCTTGCAGTTTTTCGACAGTCGCGGCATCCAGTGCTTTCTCGCTGCCGACAAAATACCAAAATTCGCTTTTCAGTTTCACTTCGGGCAGACCGAGTGCGGCCGCTTTTTGCAAGAGTTTTTCAACACGGAAATCGGAAAGGGCGGTAACGCCGCGCAAGGGCAAAACAACAGACATGATTCAGCTCTCAAATGCGGTTGGGAAAGGCTGTATTATACGCCGAATGGGTCTGGGCTGCTTGGTAATTTGGGTGAAAATGTTGACAATTTTTCAGACGACCTGCGCTGGATGGGGCGGAAGGGTCGTCTGAAAAATCTTGATTGAAACTCGCGCAATACTTTGATTTAAATTGTTTTTAGGAAAATTTAAAGCAAGGGGTTGCAGGTTGATTTGAAAAAACGATGCCGGGTTGCAGAAAGTTTATTCAAAAAAATTTATCGTTTATTTTTCTGATAAATCGGCATGAGTTCAGGCAGCATTCTACGGATGGCGTTGATGCGCGTCTGATTGGTCGGATGGGTGGACAAAATCGCAATGGACGAGCTGCCTTCAAGTTTGCTCATTTTTTCCCAAACGCTGATGGCAGCCTCCGGATTGTAGCCCGCCTGAGCCATCAAACGTACGCCGCCTGCGTCTGCTTCGCTTTCCTGATGGCGAGAAAAGGGCTTGGAAGCAAGTAAATCCGTACCCAATCCGACAATATTGGCATCGACTCCGGATGCGCCCGCTAAAATAGAACCGCCCAATCCCGTCAGTACTTGGCCGCCAATCGCTTTTTTGCCATGTTCCAGCAGGGCGTGGGTCATCTCGTGACCGATAACGGCGGCGATTTCGTCGTCCGTCAATTTCAAACGCTCGACCATGCCGGTGTACATCGCCATTTTGCCTCTGGGCATTGCCCAAGCATTCAATTCATTGCCGCGGAAAACATTCATCTGCCAATTGAAAGGTGTGCCGGTTTGGTTGGCCTGGTTGGCATAGGGCTTCAGGCGCTCGAATACGGCTTTGATACGGCGCGAAGTGTGGGAAGTGTTGTCCAAAACGCGCTGCGACTGCGCTTGCTGTACCACTTGCGAATAGTTTTTGGCGGCAGCCTCGTTGAGCGATGCCGTATCGTATCCCACCATATCGGCAACGGAAGTACAGCCGGTCAAAGCCATAATGGCTCCCAGCTGCATCAACTGTTTTTTGTATATTTGTTTGTTCGGCATTTGCATCTCCTAATATTGTTAAAATCAAGATTCTTCAAGCGGATTGCATGCGGTATTTCTGCACATCATATAAAAAATGCCGCCTGATTTTCAGACGGCATAACAAATATTTTAAGAGCGGCGCTGCAACATCCAAGATTCGATCTTACGCGCGTCGTTGACTCGGGTTGTCGAAGTCGGCGAGTTCAGCAATACGATGGTAATCGGTTGGTTTTGGACGTTTGCCTTAACCACCATCGAACGTCCTGCTTCGCGGATATAACCGGTTTTCTGAAGCTCGATGTTCCAGCTGCCTTCGCGGACGAGGGCGTTGGAGTTTTTATAGTTTTGGCGGCCGTTTGCCGTCCAAACCGAGCCGTAGTTGGAGGTCGTGTTTTTGCGGATAAGCGGATATTTGCTTGCCGCGGCGACCATGCGGTTCAAATCGTTGGCGGTTGATACGTTTTGGAAATTCAGACCGGTAGGTTCGTAGAAACGGCTGCTGTGCATGCCCAGGCTTTGTGCTTTGGCATTCATGGCGGCAACAAACGCCGACATACCGCCCGGATAGGTGCGGCCCAGCGCGTGTGTTGCGCGGTTTTCGCTGCTCATCAGGCTTAGGTGCAGCAATTCGCCGCGCGTCAGCGTCGTGCCGACGGCAAGGCGGCTGCCTGTACCTTTCAGACGGTCGATTTCGTCGGAGGTAATGGTAATGCGTTCGTTCATATCCAAACGCGCATCCAAGACAACCATCGCACTCATCAGTTTGGAAATGGATGCAATCGGCATCACGCGGTCTGCGTTTTTCTGATAGAGGATTTCGCCTGTTTTGTTGTTAAAAATCAGGGCGGACTGCGATGTCAAAAGCGGCCCCGCCATCATCGCCTGAGCCTCGATTTTTTGTGCGTGGCTTAATGCGAAAGCTTCCATCGGGTCATTTTGGGTTGGAAAATTTTGTTCCAAAAATTGACCCAAAACGTCCATATCGTCTGCAGCGGCAGGGGCGGCGGCGACAGTCAACGCCATACCCAAACAGGCGGCACTCAGTGTTTTATAAAATTTCATAACCGACATACTTCAACCAGTAGAATTTAAGACAATTGAATTATTAAAGGGGATATTTTGCTTAAAATACAACAAAATGTAAAGTTTAATATGGCTTTTTTGCGTTTGTTTGCATCTTTTTCCCAAATTGGAAACAATCTTAAGGATGGGAAATCATGGTGTGTTGCCATGCATCGGAGGGTCGTCTGAAAACCTTACGCCCAACAGCTTGCCATACGGTATTTGATAAACCTTAAGATACTGATTATACTTACCGACTTTGCCGAAAACCGTTCCCGCAACATTCGGATAACGGTTTGCCGATATTGCTTGAAAACAGAAGATAAATTATGACTGAAGAAAAACGCTCCTGCTCGTTTTGCGGAAAATCCGAGCATGAAGTCAAAAACCTGATTGAAGGCGAAAACGCTTTTATCTGTAACGAATGTGTAGAAACTTGCGGCGTAATGCTGCAAAGTTCAGACGACCTCTCCACAGAGAAATCTGCAACGGATGCGTCCCATCCGAACAACAAGCTGCCCACGCCCGCCGAAATCGTCGCCAACCTCAACGATCACGTTATCGGTCAGGAACAAGCCAAAAAAGCCTTGGCGGTTTCGGTGTACAACCATTACAAACGCCTGCGCCATCCCAAAGCCAACGGCAACGTCGAATTGTCGAAATCTAATATCCTGCTTATCGGTCCGACCGGTTCGGGTAAAACCCTGTTGGCGCAGTCTTTGGCGCGCAAACTGGACGTGCCGTTCGTGATGGCGGACGCGACCACGCTAACTGAGGCGGGTTACGTCGGTGAAGACGTCGAACAAATCATTACCAAGCTTTTGGGCAAATGCGATTTTGATGTCGAAAAAGCCCAGCGCGGCATCGTTTATATCGACGAAATCGACAAAATCTCGCGTAAAAGCGACAACCCGTCGATTACCCGCGACGTATCCGGCGAGGGCGTGCAACAAGCCTTGCTGAAACTGATTGAAGGTACGGTTGCCAGCGTTCCGCCCCAAGGCGGCCGCAAACATCCGAATCAGGAATTTATCAACGTTGATACGACCAATATCCTGTTTATCTGCGGCGGCGCGTTTGCAGGCTTGGAAAAAGTGATCCGTCAGCGTACTGAAAAAGGCGGTATCGGTTTCGGCGCGTCCGTTCACAGTAAGGACGAAAATGCCGACATTACCGGATTGTTTGAAATCGTTGAGCCTGAAGACTTGATTAAATTCGGTCTGATTCCCGAGTTAATCGGCCGTCTGCCCGTCATCGCCACGCTGGCGGAATTAGACGAGGACGCATTGGTCAATATTTTGACCGAGCCGAAAAATGCCTTGGTAAAACAATATCAAACCCTGTTCGGCATGGAAAATGTCGAATTGGAATTTGAAGAAGAAGCCTTGCGCAGCATCGCCCGTCAGGCAATGGAACGCAAAACCGGCGCGCGCGGCCTGCGCTCCATCGTTGAACGCTGCCTGTTGGATACTATGTATCGACTGCCCGATTTGAAAGGCGTAACCAAAGTTGTCATCGGTAAAAACGTCATTGAGAAAGGCGAACAGCCCAAGCTCCTGCGTGAAGACGGGAGCGAATATCAGGCAAACGCCCGGTAAAAGAACGAACCGGTCATTCCGATAAAACATAAAAGGTCGTCTGAAACCCTGTTTTCAGACGACCTTTTCGTATTTTTCAAGATAATTCGTTTCAATAGCAAACACCTATTACATCCGATAACATAAATATTCCAATTTTTGCCAAACTGGTCTATGATACCTAAAAGGATTGTTTACAATTCTTTGATTGCAAATCATTTGCAACGGATAGAAGAAAAACAGAAAAAAGGAACAAAGAGATGTTAGAAGCCTATCGCAAAGCCGCCGCCGAGCGTGCTGCCCTCGGTATCCCGCCCCTCCCTTTGAACGCGCAGCAAACCGCCGATTTGGTTGAGCTGCTGAAAAACCCGCCCGCAGGCGAAGGTGAATTCTTGGTCGACCTGCTTGCCCACCGTGTTCCGCCCGGTGTGGACGATGCCGCCAAAGTCAAAGCCTCATTCCTGGCTGCCGTTGCCGAAGGCAGCGCATCCAGCCCGCTGATTTCCCCCGAATATGCGACCGAACTTTTAGGTACGATGCTCGGCGGTTACAACATTCATGCCTTAATCGAACTCTTGGACAACGACAAACTCGCGCCCATCGCCGCCAAAGGTTTGAAACATACGCTTCTGATGTTCGATTCTTTCCACGACGTTCAGGAAAAAGCCGAAAAAGGCAATAAATACGCGCAGGAGGTTTTGCAATCTTGGGCGGATGCCGAATGGTTCACCTCGCGCGCCAAAGTTCCCGAAAAAATCACCGTTACCGTCTTTAAAGTTGACGGCGAAACCAATACGGACGACCTCTCCCCCGCGCCCGACGCATGGAGCCGTCCCGATATTCCACTGCACGCGCTGGCGATGCTGAAAAACCCGCGCGACGGCATCACGCCCGACAAACCGGGCGAAGTCGGTCCGATTAAATTGTTGGAAGAACTCAAAGCCAAAGGTCATCCCGTTGCCTATGTCGGCGACGTGGTCGGTACCGGCTCTTCACGCAAATCCGCCACCAACTCCGTCATTTGGCATACCGGCGAAGACATTCCGTTCGTACCGAACAAACGTTTCGGCGGCGTATGCTTGGGCGGAAAAATCGCGCCGATTTTCTTCAATACCCAAGAAGACTCCGGCGCGCTGCCGATTGAAGTTGATGTTTCCGCGCTGAAAATGGGCGATGTCGTCGATATTCTGCCTTATGAAGGCAAAATCGTGAAAAACGGCGAAACCGTTGCCGAGTTCAGCCTGAAATCACAAGTATTGCTGGATGAAGTGCAAGCCGGTGGCCGTATCAACCTGATTATCGGTCGAGGTCTGACCGCCAAAGCGCGCGAAGCCCTGAAACTGCCTGCTTCCACCGAATTCCGTCTGCCTCAAGCACCTGCCGAAAGCAAAGCCGGTTTCACGTTGGCGCAAAAAATGGTCGGTCGCGCCTGCGGTCTGCCGGAAGGACAAGGCGTACGCCCGGGTACTTATTGCGAACCGCGCATGACGACGGTCGGCTCACAAGACACCACCGGTCCGATGACCCGCGACGAGTTGAAAGACTTGGCTTGCTTGGGCTTCTCCGCCGATATGGTGATGCAGTCTTTCTGTCACACCGCGGCTTATCCGAAACCTGTCGATGTCAGAACCCATAAAGAACTGCCCGCCTTTATTTCTACCCGTGGCGGCGTATCTCTGCGTCCGGGCGACGGCGTGATCCACTCATGGCTCAACCGCCTGCTACTGCCCGATACCGTCGGTACCGGCGGCGACAGCCACACCCGTTTCCCTATCGGTATTTCCTTCCCCGCAGGCTCCGGATTGGTTGCTTTCGCAGCAGCCACCGGCGTCATGCCGCTCGATATGCCTGAGTCCGTATTGGTACGCTTCAGCGGTAAACTGCAACCGGGCGTAACCCTGCGCGATTTGGTAAACGCCATTCCGCTTTACGCGATTAAACAAGGTTTGCTCACCGTTGCCAAAGCCGGTAAGAAAAACATCTTCTCCGGCCGCATCCTCGAAATCGAAGGCCTGCCTGATTTGAAAGTGGAACAAGCCTTTGAATTGACCGACGCATCCGCCGAGCGCTCCGCGGCCGGCTGTACCGTGAAGCTCAACAAAGAGCCGATTATCGAGTACATGAAATCCAACGTCGTGTTGATGAAAAACATGATTGCCGACGGCTATCAAGACCCGCGCACTTTGGAACGCCGCATCAAAGCCATGGAAAAATGGCTGGCGAATCCGGAGCTGCTCGAAGCGGATAAAGATGCCGAATACGCTGCCGTGATTGAAATCAACATGGACGACATCAAAGAACCGATTATCGCCTGCCCGAACGACCCGGACGACGTATGCTTTATGTCCGAACGTTCCGGCACCCAAATCGACGAAGTGTTCATCGGTTCCTGCATGACCAATATCGGCCACTTCCGCGCCGCCTCCAAACTCTTGGAAGGCAAGTCCGACATCCCCGTCCGCCTGTGGATGGCGCCGCCGACCAAAATGGACGCGAAAGAGTTGTCCGACGAAGGCCACTACGGCGTACTTGGCCGCGCCGGCGCGCGTATGGAAATGCCGGGTTGTTCGCTGTGCATGGGTAACCAAGCCCAAGTACACGAAGGCGCGACCGTCATGTCCACTTCCACCCGCAACTTCCCGAACCGCTTGGGTAAAAATACCTTCGTTTACCTCGGCTCGGCAGAGTTGGCGGCGATTTGCTCCAAACTGGGTAAAATCCCGACCATTGAAGAATACCAAGCCAACATCGGCATCATCAACGAACAAGGCGACCAAATCTACCGCTACATGAACTTCAACGAAATCGACAGCTACAACGAAGTAGCCGAGACCGTGAATGTTTAATAAGTAGGTAAAACCGTTTCAGACGACCTCTTCAATGGCTAACCCTATGAGGTCGTCTGAAAACAAAAAACAGAACAGTTTTGGCTGTTCTGTTTTTTTATAGTGAATTAACTTTAAATCAAGACAAGGCGACGAAGCCACAGACAGTACAGATAGTACGGCAAGGCGAGGCAACGCCGTACTGGTTTAAAGTTAATCCACTATATTTTAAACCGCCGTTTTTTTCTTCCTGTGTTGCTTTGAGTGGAAGAGGGCGCAGAAGCGCAATGGTTTGATTCGGCAATATTCTGAGGCTTAACTGTCGTCAGTTTTGAAAAATCCGCCTAAAAAGCATTATTTTTAGGCGGATTGGTCTGATTGATTCTGGTGTCGAATTGGAAGCCTGAATTTGCAAACCTTCCTTGTATTCTTGAGCTTAACGCCGCTCCTGCCTGCGTATCAGCCAAACGGCGAGCAGGGCGAAGGCTATGGTGGGCAGTGCGCCGGCGAGGAAGGGTGGGACGCCGTAGAGTTGGCTGGTAAAGCCGAAGAGCCGTCCGGCGAAGTGGAACAGCAAGCCGAGGCAGATGCCGCCGAAGAGCTTCAAACCCATATTGCCGTGGCGGGTGGTTTGCGGGGTGAAGGCGAAGGCGACGAGTGCCATGACCCAGGCGGCGACGGGGTAAACCAATTTGCGCCACCAGGCGATGGCGTAGATCTGGGTGTTTTGGTTGTTGTTTTCGAGGTGGCTAATGTAGGTGGTCAGTTCGCCGACGGACATTTGGTCGGGTTTGACGAGCAATACGTCCATCAGGTTGCGTTTGACGGCGATCGGCCAGTTTTCTTCGGCGGCGGTCGAGACTTCGACTTTGTCTTCGCTAAGCATGCTGCGGCGGATGTTTTTCAACTGCCAACTGCCGTCGTTGTTTAAAACGGCGGATTCGGCTTCCGTTGCCTGCGTCAGCTCGTTTTTGTCGTTGCGCACCCAAATTTTAATGCCCAGCAGGGTATGGTCGGGCAGCATTTCGCGCACGTTGATGATGCTGTTTTTTTCTTTGAGCCAAAGCCCCGTATTGCCGGTGCTGATTTTGCCGTTGATGGCGGCGGATTTGATGTTTTCGGCTTTTTGGCTGAGGGTGGGGGCAATCCATTCGCCGAGCGCGGCGGTGGCGATGGCGAAAATCAGTCCGAACTGCGACAGGATCAGCAGCAGTTTTTTGGTGCTCATGCCGCTTGCTTTGATGACGGTCAGTTCGCTGCCGGCGGCAAGTTGGCTGAGGGAGACGAGTCCGCCGATGAGGACGGCGAGGGGCATGAGTTCGTAAGCGCGCGCGGGCATCTGCATGAGGACGTATTGCGCCATGGTTGCGCCGTTATAGCTGCCTTTGCCCAAGTCGCTGACTTCGTTGATGATCTCGAAAAAGCTGTATAGGGCGAGGAAGGCCAGGAGGGCGTAAACCGCCATAACCGCCATTTGGCGGATGATGTAACGTGAAATCAGGTTCATTTTCCGCCTTTCAATGTCAGACTTTTGCCAACCGCCCGCCAGAAGGGCTGGCTGGGCATACTGCGTACGCGCAGGAGTACGACGGCGATGGCGAACATGATGATGTGCATGGGCAGCAGTCCGAGCCAGAAATGGATTTTGCCATCTTCCACGGCATTGCGCAGGAAGGTCAGTCCGTTTTGGTAAATCAGGAAAAGCCCGATGGCGACGAGGATGTTGTAGGTGTGACCGCTGCGCGGGTTGAAATAGGAAAGCGGCACGGCAAGCAGGCAGAGCAGGAGGACGCTGACGGTCAGCGAGATACGCCACATCAATTCCGCCTGATGTTGCGGGTTGCTGCTGCCGATGAGCTGCGATGTCGGGATGGTGCGGCGGTGGGAAACGGGGTCGATGAGCTTGGGCGTGGTGCTGATAATCAGGCTGAGGTTTTGGAAGGAAACGCGGTTGTAGTCGGCTTTGCCGGGCGTGCCGCTGTAACGGTAGCCGTTGCGCAGGTCGAGCGTGCGCTTGTTGTCGTTCAGCGAGAAATTGCCTTCTTTGGCGAAGATAATGTTGTCGTTGCCGTTTTTATCCTGTTCGCGCAGGAACAGGTTTTTCATGATGCCCGATTCGGTGTCGAAGGTTTCGACGAAGTAAACCCTGCCGTTGCGCTTGCCCAGGCTGTTGAACTCGCCTGCTTCCACCATGGACAATTCTTGTTTCTGCTTGAGGATTTCGGCGTATTCACGGCTGCGCAGTTCTGCCCACGGCATCACCCAAAGCTGCATGACGGCAATCAAGATGGCAAACGGCACGGCAAACTGCATGACGGGGCGTATCCATTGCCTCAACGCCAGCCCGCAGGAGAGCCAGACCGACATTTCGCTGTCGCGCCAGTAGCGGGTCAATACGGTCAGCGTGCTGATGAAAGCGGTCAAAACCAGCAAAAGCGGCGTCATGCCGATAACCCAGAAGCCGACCAATGCCAACACGGCATCGATGGCGACGCGCCCGTCGGCGGCACGGCCGAGCAGGTTGATTGCCTGAGTGGAGACCAACACTGCCAAGAGGACGACGAAAATGCCGACGGCGGTAAAAGAGAGTTCTTTGATGAAGTTTCTTTGATAAATCATAGAATCGCGGCTAGGAGCGGTAGCGGTTCGGCGCAGGCGGATTGTCTGCGCAAGGTTTCAGACGACCTCTCAAATGGAGTACAATCTTTCCAACCGTTTTCAGACGACCTCTTGATGCAAAGGGCCGTCTGAAACTACCCGAAACCATCTCAATCAGGAGAATAAACGTGGAATTTAGCACAAAAGCCGGAACCTTGCAGCCGCAACAGGCAGGCGCGCAGTTATTTGTCTGCACCGAAACCGCGCAATTAAACTACCCGACCGCCCTTGCTCTTTTGTCTTCGCTTGAAGAAGGTCAAACTTTTGCCGACACCAAAATCCCGACGGACAACGGTTTGCAGGCAGTCGCCGTCGTCCGCCTCGACAAAATCGACCGCGCCGCGCTGAACAAGGCCGCTGCCGAAGCCGCCAAATGGGCGCAAAATCAGGAAACAGTCAATGCGGACATCCATGCCTTCGATGAAGCGCAAGCCGCCGCCGTTGCCGAAGCCTTCGCCATCGCGTTCGGCAACGCCGCCTACCGTTTCGACCGCTACAAAAAAGAAGCCAAGCCCGCCAAATTCTCGCAAGCCGTGTTCCACACCGCACACGAAGCCGCCGTCAAAGAAGCCCTGCGCGTCGCCGAAGCGCAGGTTTACGGACAAAGCCTCTGCCGCGACTTGGGCAACGCCGCGCCCAACGAATGCACGCCCGAATTTTTAGCGCGCACCGCCAAAGCCGAAGCCGAAAAACTGGGCGCACACGCCAAAATCATCGAAAAAGACTACATCAAAGAGAACATGGGTTCGTTCTGGTCGGTCGCCAAAGGCAGCGTGGAAGACCCCTATCTGATTGAATTGAGTTACTTCGGCGCAGCCGACAAAGAAGCCGCCCCCGTCGTCTTGGTCGGCAAAGGCATCACCTTCGACACCGGCGGCATCTCCCTCAAGCCCGGTCTGAACATGGACGAAATGAAGTTTGACATGTGCGGCGCGGCAACCGTCATCAGCACCTTCTGCGCCGCCGTCAAACTGCAACTGCCGATCAACCTTATCGCCGTCGTCGCCACCTGCGAAAACATGCCTTCCGGCGCAGCCAACAAACCGGGCGACGTCGTGAAAAGCATGAAAGGCCTGACGATTGAAGTGTTAAACACCGATGCCGAGGGTCGTCTGATTTTGTGCGACGCGCTCACTTACGCCGAGCAGTTCAAACCCAAAGCCGTCATCGATGTCGCCACCCTGACCGGCGCGTGCATCATCGCCTTGGGACATGACGTCAGCGGCGTGATGGGCAACAATCAGGATTTGATCGACAGCCTGCTTGCCGCTTCCCGCAACGTGGACGACAAAGCATGGCAACTGCCGCTCTTCGAGACCTACAAAGACCAGCTCAAATCCAACTTCGCCGACATCCCCAACATCGGCACGCCCGGCGCAGGCACGATTACCGCCGCCACCTTCCTGTCTTATTTCACCGAAGACTACCCGTGGGCGCACCTCGACATCGCGGGTACGGCATGGAAATCCGGCAGCGAAAAAGGCGCGACCGGTCGCCCCGTTCCCTTATTGCTGAACTATCTGCGCAACGTGAAATAAACTTTGACGCCTGCGGGGCAAGCAACCGACCCCGCAGGTCGTCTGAAAACGGAACGCATCAACTAATGCAGGCTGTTCGAAAACATATCGGGTTTGGTAACCTCATTATGCAGCGTTGTTGTTCATCGTCCAGCAGTCGGTAATCTTACCGTCTTTGATTTTCAGAAAATCCGTACCGACTTTGACGGCGGTTTGGTTACCGAGCGTAGCGGTTACACGCCAATATGCAGAAATTGTGTCGCCGTCGCGGAACGGACCGAGTACGATTTCATAATGCAAATCTGCTTTAGCACGAATGGTAGCTATCCAAGCCTTTGCACTGGCTATGTCAGTTACGGGTGCGGGTGGTGGAGTGGAATCAGCGGTCAGATGTGCTTTGAAGTTGTTTGACAGCAGTTCATCGGCAATGTTGAGATTGCCATTCCACATCTGTGTCCATGCAGTATAGATTTTTTGTGTTTCGGTCATGCTTTTGTCTCTTAACGATGTTGGGTAATAAGGAAAATCCTGTGCTGAAAAGCTGGGAAATGATGCTATGTAATCTTACCTGTCGTCAATATTGATACAAACGCTACCTGAATGCAGCCTGCGCTTTATCTGCCCCAAAAAAAACAAACGGAGAACCATGATGAAACCGCTATTTGCCGCATTGTCCGTCGCCTTTCTGCTCGGCACGACCGTCAGCGTTCACGCCGCGGAACAGGCCAAACCTACCGACCGCAGCGTCCAAGTGTACAAAAAAGCCGACTTGGCGGAGTGGAACCGCGAAAACGCAGCCGGAGGCAAAGGCCCGCTGCTCGACCGCTTCGCCTTCAACCGCCACCAAACCGCCGCCCAAGACGCGTTCAGGGAAATCGGCTGGCTGACCCTGCCGCCGGGCGCATCCATCGGCGAACACAAACACACCGACAACGAAGACGTTTACATCATCGTATCGGGTAAAGGCGTGTTTACCGACAGCACGGGCAAACAGACCCAAGTCGGCGCCGGCGACATTACCATCGCCCGCCCCGGCCAGTCCCATGCGCTGAAGAACACCGGCAAAGAGCCGCTGGTCTTCCTTGACTTGATTGCCGAAACCGCCGCCGCCCAAGCTGCCAAATAGCAGTCATCAAACCGACAAGGTCGTCTGAAAACCATATTGCGTTTTCAGACGACCTTTTTTGTTGTTTAGGCAACATGATTCGTTCCAAGCAAACGAGGGGATGGCGCGCTGCCGCTGTTTCCGTCTTTTTTATCATTTTCAAGATATTGGGTTTCAGACGACCTTTGGTTTTTCGCTATTTGTATGGGTTTTGGTTTGGCTGTTTTGCCGCACCAAATGCGATTCGCTTCTTGAATTCTTGTCATATTAATGATGTGATGTTATATAATAACAATCTATTTGAAATATGACGGGAAACCTAAAATGACACAAACCACGCTTAAACCTATTGTTTTATCTATTCTTTTAATCAGTTCCCCCATTCTCGCCCAAGCGCATGAAACCGAGCAGACGGTGGACTTGGAAACGGTCAACGTCGTCGGTAAAAGCCATCCGCGCGCCACTTCGGGGCTGCTGCACAGTTCAACCGCCTCCGACAAAATCATTGCCGGCGATACTTTGCGGCAAAAAGCCGTCAATCTCGGCGACGCGCTCAACGGCGTGCCGGGCGTCCATGCTTCGCAATACGGCGGCGGCGCGTCCGCGCCTGTGATACGCGGGCAGACGGGCAGACGGATTAAAGTGTTGAACCATCACGGTGAAACGGGCGACATGGCGGATTTCTCGCCCGACCATGCCCTGATGGTGGATACCGCTTTGTCGCAACAGGTCGAAATCCTGCGCGGGCCGGTAACGCTGTTGTACAGCTCGGGCAATGTGGCGGGTTTGGTAGATGTTGCCGACGGAAAAATCCCCGAAAAAATGCCTGAAAACGGCGTATCGGGTGAACTGGGGCTGCGTTTGAGCAGCGGCAATCTGGAAAAACTCACGTCCGGCGGCATCAATGTCGGACTGGGCAAAAACTTCGTGTTGCACACGGAAGGGCTGTACCGCAAATCAGGCGACTATGCCGTACCGCGTTACCGCAAGGAAGAAGGTCGTCTGAAACGCCTGCCTGACAGCCACGCCGATTCGCAAACAGGCAGCATCGGACTGTCTTGGGTGGGCGAGAAAGGCTTTATCGGCGCAGCGTACAGCGACCGTCGCGACCGCTACGGCCTGCCTGCCCACAGCCATCTCTACGACGACTGCCACGCCGACATCATCTGGCAGAAGAGTTTGATTAACAAACGCTATTTGCAGCTTTATCCGCACCTGCTGACCGAAGAAGACATCGATTACGACAATCCGGGCTTGAGCTGCGGCTTCCACGACGACGATAATGCACACGCGCATACCCACAGCGGCAGACCGTGGATAGACCTGCGCAACAAACGCTATGAAATCCGCGCCGAATGGAAGCAGCCGCTCCCCGGTTTCGAAGCCCTGCGCGTACACCTGAACCGCAACGACTACCGCCACGACGAAAAAGCGGGCGATGCGGTGGAAAACTTCTTTAAAAACAAAACGCAAAATGCCCGCATCGAATTTCGCCACCTGCCCATAGGTCGTCTGAAAGGCAGTTGGGGCGTGCAATACCTCACCCAAAAATCCAGCGCGCTTTCCGCCATTCCCGAAACCGTCCAACAACCGATGCTGATCGACAACGATGTGCATCATTACAGCTTTTTCGGCGTAGAACAGGCAAATTGGGACAACTTCTCGCTTGAAGGCGGCGTGCGCGTGGAAAAACAAAAAGCCGCCATTCAGTACGACAAGGAATTGATCGATCGCGAAAACTACTACAACCAACCCTTGCCCGACCTCGGCGCGCACCGCCAAACCGCCCGCTCGTTCGCGCTTTCGGGCAATTGGTATTTCACACCCCGACACAAACTCAGCTTGACCGCCTCCCATCAGGAACGCCTGCCGTCAACGCAAGAGCTGTACGCACACGGCAAACACGTCGCCACCAACACCTTTGAAGTCGGCAACAAACACCTCAACAAAGAGCGTTCCAACAACATCGAACTCGCGCTGGGCTACGAAGGCGACCGCTGGCAATACAATCTGGCACTCTACCGCAACCGCTTCGGCAACTACATCTACGCCCAAACCCTCAACGACGGACGCGGTCCCAAATCCATCGAAGACGACAGTGAAATGAAGCTCGTGCGCTACAACCAATCCGGCGCCGACTTCTACGGCGCGGAAGGCGAAATCTACTTCAAGCCCACACCGCGCTACCGCATCGGACTTTCCGGCGACTACGTCAGAGGTCGTCTGAAAAACCTCCCGTCGCTGCCCGGCAGGGAAGACGCCTACGGCAACCGTCCCTACATCACCCAAGCCGACCAAAACGCCCCGCGCGTTCCCGCCGCACGGCTCGGCTTCCACCTGAATGCCGCGCTGACCGACCGCATCGATGCCCATCTCGACTACTACCGCGTGTTTGCCCAAAACAAACTCGCCCGCTACGAAACGCGCACGCCCGGACACCATATGCTCAACCTCGGCGCAAACTACCGCCGCCGCACCGGCTACGGCGAGTGGAATTGGTACGTCAAAGCCGACAACCTGTTCAACCAGTCCGTTTACGCCCACAGCAGCTTCCTGTCCGACACCCCGCAAATGGGACGCAGCTTCACCGGCGGCGTGAACTTTAAGTTTTAAACGAGACGGATTTCTGGCGAAACCTTAAATGTGTTCAGAGGCAGCCGTCAGGTCTGCTTTTGAGGATGTCGGGTTTCGCGGAAATGTGAGAAAGGTCGTCTGAAAACCATATTGCGTTTTCAGACGACCTTTGAGTTTGTAGTGCCGCTCAAACCTTGTCGGTTTAAAGCTCAAGAAGGATAGCGCGACAGGCTCAAGTCGTCGCTGCGGATTTCGGTGTCTTTGCCGCACACGATATCGGCGGTCAATTTTGCTGAGCCCAGCGACATGGTCCAGCCCAAAGTGCCGTGACCTGTGTTCAGGAACAGGTTGTCAAAGCGGGTGCGGCCGATTAACGGCGTGCTGTCGGGCGTCATCGGTCTGAGGCCGCTCCAGAACAATGCCTGATTCAAGTCGCCGCCTTCGGGGAACAAATCGTTGACGACCAAAGCCAGCGTTTCGCGGCGTTTTTCGGACAGTTTGATTTCGTAGCCGGACAATTCCGCCATACCGCCGACGCGGATTCTGTTATCGAATCGTGTGATGGCGACTTTGTAGCTTTCGTCCAAAACGGTGGAAACCGGCGCGCCGTCTGAGTTTGTGACGGGAAGGGTCAAGGAATAGCCTTTGACGGGATAAATGGGCAGATCGAGGTCCAACTGCGCCAAAACCGTCCTGCTGAAGCAGCCGAGCGCGCAGACGAAGGCATCTGCTTCAAACCGTTCTGTTTCGGTTTTGACTGCGCTGATGCGCTGACCGTTGTGTTCGATGCGGCGGATGGTTCGGTTGAAATGGAACTGTACGCCTTTTTCCAGACACAGTTTGTACAAGTTTTGGGTGAAGAGGTGGCAGTCACCGGTCGCATCCGCAGGCAGGTGCAGGCCGCCGGCAATTTTGGCGGTAACGCGTGCAAGTGCAGGCTCGAATTCTGCGCATTCTTCGGGTTTCAGACGACGGTAGGGCACGCCGTATCGTTCCAAAACGGTAATGTCTTGTTCTGCTGCTTCGACTTCTTTGGCTTGGCGGAAAATCTGCAAAGTCCCTTTTTTGCGTCCTTCGAAATTCATGCCGGTTTGCGCTTCAAAACGGCGGAACATTTCACGGCTGTATTCGGAAATCCTGACCATGCGCTCTTTGTTGATTTGATAGCGGGATGCCGTGCAGTTTTGCAGCATTTGCCACAGCCATTCGACTTGATACAGACTGCCGTCGGGGCGGAACAGCAGGGGAGGATGGCTTTTAAACAGCCATTTCAGTGCTTTGGTCGGAATGCCGGGTGCCGCCCAAGGCGTGGTATAGCCGTAAGAGAGCTGGCCCGCATTAGCGAAACTGGTTTCCATTGCCACGCCTTTGGCGCGGTCGATTACCGTTACCTCATGTCCGGCTTCCGCCAAATACCACGCGCAAGATACGCCGGCAACTCCGGCACCTAAAACAAGCACTTTCATTTTGTTCCTCCGCCGACTGGTTTGATATAGTGGATTAAATTTAAATCAGGACAAGGCGACGAAGCCGCAGACAGTACAGATAGTACGGCAAGGCGAGGCAACGCCGTACTGGTTTAAAGTTAATCCACTATAAATACAGATATCGGGTCGTCTGAAACACCTTTCAGACGACCTCAGGCATCAATGCGGCAACGCTCCGTCTTTGACTTTTTGTTTGAAGTCGCGCGTTTCATTGACGATGACTTTAATCATCAAAAGGAGTGCGATCAGGTTGGGCAATGCCATCAGGCCGTTGAACGTATCCGAAGCCAGCCATACCAAATCAAGGCTCAAGACTGTACCCAGCATGACGGAAGAGACGTAACCCACGCGGTACAAACCGGCAAATTTCTCGCCGAATACATAAACCGCGCATTTCTCGCCGTAATAGCACCAGCCCAAAATGGTTGAGTAGGCGAAGAAAATCAGACCGATGGTGACAATCCAGCCGCCGATGCCGGGCAGCATTTTTTGGAACGTGACGGTCGTCAGTGCCGCGCCGCTCAATTCAGGTTTGACAAACTCGCCGCCCGCGCCGAGCAGGCCCATGACCAAAATGATGCCGGTAATCGAACAAACGACGATGGTGTCCAAAAACGTACCGGTCATGGAAACCAATGCCTGACGGACGGGATGGTCGGTTTTTGCGGCTGCGGCGGCAATCGGTGCAGAACCCATGCCTGCTTCGTTGGAGAACACGCCGCGCGCCACGCCGTAGCGGATTACCGTGCCGATAGCGCCGCCCGCCACTGCCTGCGCGCTGAACGCATCGGAGAAAATCAGCTTGACGGCAGGCACCAGCGCATCGGAATTGATGACGATAATGGAAATACCGCCCACCACATAAAACACCGCCATAGCGGGTACGATGAAAGAAGCGGCTTTGGCGATGCCTTTGATACCGCCCAAAACAACGATGGCAGTCAGAACCGTCAACGTAATGCCGGTATAGACAGGTTCGACGCCGAAGCTCGTCTGAACCGCTTGAGCGACCGAGTTGGACTGTACGGAGCTGCCGATGCCGAACGAAGCGAATGTGCCGAATAAAGCGAACGCCAACGCCATCCATTTCCAGTTTTTACCCAAACCGTTTTCGATGTAATACATGGGCCCGCCGGACATTTCGCCTTTGGAGTTGGTCACGCGGTATTTCACCGCCAACACGCCTTCTCCGTATTTGGTCGCCATGCCGAAAACGGCGGTCATCCACATCCAAAATACCGCGCCCGGGCCGCCGGTCACTACGGCAGTCGCCACGCCGGCGATATTGCCCGTGCCGATGGTGGCGGACAGGGCGGTCATCAAAGCGGCGAAATGGGAAATATCGCCTTCATGGTCTTCGCCGTCTTCATGCTTCTTTGACGGCACGAAAGCCTGCTTCAGCGCATAGCCCAACATGGTGAATTGCAAGCCCTTCAACATGACGGTCAGCAAAATACCCGTACCGACCAGCAGCACCAGCATGACAGGCCCCCAGACCCAGCCGCTGATGGTTTCAAAAAAGGCTTTGAGGTTGTCTAAAAACCATTGCATGAGTTTCTCCTTTGTCTGTTTTATATTTTTTACGCACCACTATTTTTGTAGTGTCATGTAATTTCAGCACAGAATATTCAAGAACACAATATCTTTCTTTTTTAAAAGTTTTTCGCCGTTACGCCTCAAGCGTGTGCCAAATCAGGCTAAACATATTGTTTACAATCTGAAAAATATAGTGGATTGAGATTGCCAACCTGTAAACGCATACGGTTCAACTGAAAAACCGAGGTCGTCTGAAAAAAAACGGCGGACGCTTTTGAGATGGAAATACGCCAAAGGCGCATCGGTATGGTTTGGCGATAAAAAACTGCACCTTAATAGTTTGGAGGGGATGTCCAACTTTTGGGGTGCAGTTCGGTTTCAGACGACCTTTGGGAAACGGCCGTTTGTCGGGAAGGATTTGACGCCGTTATGGTTTGACGGCTTTTCCGTTGATGGTGACGGATGTGAGTTTGAGGTCGTAAGTTTTGCCGTCGTCGGTGTAATTGATTTCGGCGGGGATGTTGTTGAAGGCGGGGGCGAACGAATAGGTTACGGTGTCGTCGCCGCGTTTGACGCGGTATTTGTTGACTGTGGTGGTACCGCCGCCGATTTTGTAGTTTTCGCTGCCGACTTTGGTCATGCCGCTGACGGGGTAGAGTTTTTTGCCGTTGGTGATGTTCAGGCCGGACGGCAGGCGGGCATCGTTGGCGGCAAGCTGCCAAGCCAGCGTAAAGAGGTCGAGTGTCGTGCCGCCGGTTTTGGCGGTTTCGCTGGAGCCGACTTTGCCGTAAGTGATGCTGTTGCCGCTGAATTTGGCTTCGGCATAGAGTTTGCCGCCGCGGACGTCTTTATAGTATTTGGGACGGAGGGTGTTGCCGCTGATGGTGCCGCCGGATTCGAAGCGGATGCTGTACATCGGGACTTTGATTCTGGATACGATGGTGTATTGGTTGCCGCTGCGTGTGAAGGTCATGGTGGCGGGTATGCCGTAGCTGCCGGAGTATTTCAGGGTGGCTGATTGGGGCAGTCCTGCGGCATAGGCGTTTGCGGCGCTTAGGGAGAGGGCGGCGGCGATTAGCAGGGTGGGTGTTTTCATGATGTCATTCCTCCTGTTTGGGTCGTCTGAAAGGATTTCAGACGAGCTTGGGTTATTGGAGATTGCCCGAACCGAACATAAATTCTATCTGGCTTTGGTAATGGCTGTTGCCGTTGCGTTTGTCGAAGTCTGCGGCAAACTCGCGGGCATGTTGCGCCGCTTTTTCGTCAAAAGGAGAAAGCGCGATGAGGTAGTCTAAATAGAGCATATTGTCGTTTGGGGCATGTCGAATGATGGTGTCGCCGTGCCGGTTCATCAAATCGAGGGCGCGTTGCGACTGTCCGAGTTTGTACGCCAGTTGGGAAAAGAGGGGGATCAGGCGGACGAACTCTTCGTCTTCTTCGACGTTGATTTTGTCTATGGCTTCGTCCAAAAGGCGTTCCGCCTCCTCGTATTTGCCCAGCCTTATCATGCTGTCGATGACGGGGTAGTAGGTAAGGTGCGGCACTTCGGCGCAGGTCATTTCGCCCGTTAAGATGGGCTGGGCGGTATCGATGGCTTTTTGGTACTGCCCGATAAAATGGTAGAAATTGACCTGCTCGGACTGTTCGCACGCGGGGCAGTCGGAAAATTCATCTGCGGCGGTTTGCTGCCATTTTTGGAAATTTTCTTTGGCGGCGGCGTGGTCTCCGGTCAGGATGTTTTGCAGCATCAGGGTTTTATAAAATGATGAAAGACTGAACCGCATGTTTTCATAGTGGTAACGCATTGTTTCGTTCGCTTCCTCGATTTCCTTTTTGTCGAGAAAGAGGTCGCGGGCAAGCATGGGAATGATCCATTTGAATTTCCACTGGCAATCGATTAAATCGTCGAAGCCTTCGGGAAAGCCGTCGTCTTCAGGATGCTGCTCGTAGCTTTCGTCACAGCGGTCCAAGTGATGGTCGATCAGCCAGTTTAGGCAGTGCAGCTTGAAACCGGGAGAAAAAGAGCGGTTATTGAGCGGGTCTCCGACAACAAAATCGCATACCGCCCGCGTTGTTTCGGGGTTGTTTTTGAGGCTTTGGTTGAATAAATCGATGGCTTTGCTTTGGCGTTTACGGTAGTCGGATTCGGAAATGATATCCGAAAGGGTCAACCGGTTTTGGCTCATGGTGTTTCCTTGTGGGGTGCTGCGCATTGGGCAGGATTACGCGAGTAAGGTTTGTCCTTCGGCGTTACGTTCTGAATTGAATACGCGGTTGCCTTCGATTTTCAGACGACCTGCAACGAAATCGGCAACGGCTTGCGGGAAAAGGCGGTGTTCGACGGTCAGGACGCGTGCGGCAACGTCGTCGGGCGTGTCACCGTCGAGGATCGGGACGATGCCTTGCGAGATAATCGGACCGCAGTCCAGCTCGGGGGTTACGAAGTGGATGGTGCAGCCTGCGACGCGGCAGCCGGCTTCAAGAGCGCGTTCGTGGGTGTGCAGGCCGGTGAAGGCGGGGAGGATGGACGGGTGGATGTTGATCAGGCGGTTTGGGTAATGGGCGCAGAATTCAGGCGTGAGGATGCGCATAAAGCCTGCAAGGACAACCAAATCAGGTTGATAGGCATCGATTTTCTCCATCATGGCTTGGTCGAAAGCGAGGCGGCTGGGGAAGTCTTTGTGGTTGAGGCTGTCGGTGGCGATGCCGCGCTCGGCTGCCCAAGCCAGTCCGGCGGCGGTTGCGCTGTTGCTGAGGACGGCGGCGATGCGGGCGTTTGGAATGGCGGCATTGACGATGGCCTGCATATTGCTGCCGCGGCCGGAGATGAGGATAACGATGTTTTTCATGGCGTCGGTTGTAGGAGGTTGGTAGGTTTTATTGTATAGCAAAACAAAATCGCAATGTTATGGCGCGGGTTTATTGGGGGTTTGATGGGATAGGAGGTCGTCTGAAACGGGGTAAACCATGTTTTGCGAATATACAGAACAGAAATGCCCGAAACGGATTCGGTTCGGGCATCGGGTTAAAGCACAGGCTTATTGGACTTTTTGAATGTCAACTTGACCGGGAGCGGGTTGGAAATCTTCGGGTTTGCCGATTTTAACCAGCTTCACGTCGAATACCAAAGTGGAATTCGGACCGATTTTTCCGCCCGGCATGACTTGGTCGCGGTAGGCGAGTTTGGACGGGATGTAGAAGGTGGCTTCGCTGCCTTCTTTCAAGAGTTGGATGCCTTCGGCCCAGCCGGGGATAACTTGGCTGACGGGGAAGGTAACAGGACCTCCGTTGGCTTTGCTGCTGTCGAAGACGGTACCGTCAATCAGGCGGCCTTCGTATTCGACAACGACGATGTCGTCTTTTTTAGGCTGTTTGCCGTCACCTTCTTTGGTGATTTTGTATTGCAGGCCGGAAGCAGTGGTTTTCACGCCTTCTTTAGTGGCGTTTTCTTTGAGGAACGCTTCGCCTTTTTCCAAGTTGGCTTTGGCGTCAGCCTGAAGTTTTTCCGCTGCTTTGACTTGTTGTTCTTTCAGGAATTTCATCATGACTTCTTGTGCTTGGACTTCAGTCATTTTGCTTTCTTTGCCGTCATAAGAGGCTTGCAAGGCTTCGATGAAGACTTTCATGTCGATTTCCGCGCCCTGATCTTTCATTTGTTTCAGGGAGCTGCCGATGTCCATACCCATTGCGTAGCTGGCTTGTTGGACCGGTGTGCCGATAGAGGATGCGTCTTTTGCGGCAGATGCGCCGGAAGCTGCGGATGCCGATGCGGGCGCAGAGGCTGAAGCAGGTGTATTGGCGTCTTTTTTGTCGCAGGCGGTCAGTGCCAATGCGGCGGCGATTGCCAATGCGCTGAATTTGAAAGTTTTGTTCATGATGTTTTCGTCTTTTAAAAGGGGTCAGTAAAAGAAAGTCGGGATTATAGCCCAGTTTGAATCAAAAGGAATCAAGGCTGTTTAAATTTTCGGCTTATCGTGTAAAGCCGTTTTCAGACGACCTTCGATTTTAGGCTTTGCCCGTCATATCGTGGTGTTCGATGGTAAAGCCGCTTTTTCTGTATGCGCTGAAGCGTTCGCGGGCGTCGGCGAGCTCTTCCAAGCTGCTGCCTACAATTTCAAGCACGCGGGCGGGGATGACGGGGGCTTCGTTCCAAAAGTCGGGCGAGAGGTTGAGGACGGTGGCGTTTTCAGGGACGGTGGGTAAAGTATCGCCGAACGCGAGCCATACGGGTGTTTCAGACGACATGGGTTGGTCAGGTTGCCAAATTTCATGCGGAATGAAGCTTTCGGGAATTTGCTGCCAAAGGTCGCGGTCGAGGCGGCGGATGGTTTCATCGGAATCCGACCACACCAATATCTGCCCGCCGTCGCGTATGGCGCGCGCAATCAGGCGGCAGGCGAAGGCGGCGGGGTCGGCGGCGTGGGTGTAGAAAGTGGCTTTGGGCATGATGCACGGGGCAGGGGAGGAAATGGGGGATTATAGTAAAAACGTTGTGAAAGGGCTATGGTGGGGCCGTCTTACCGGCTTGATTATCAAATGTATTGATCAGCCGCCTCCTGCCTACGTCAGAATATTCAGGCATCCGTACGCTTGTTAGGATGCCTTGTCAAAGAGTATCGGGTTTTCAGACGACCTTTTGGGATGGTTGTTTGTATAGTGGATTAACTTTAAACCAGTACGGCGTTGCCTCGCCTTAGCTCAAA
>CAUOMQ010000029.1:0-21658 GCA_963456805.1 uncultured Neisseria sp.
GTCATCATCGGCGAAGTGTCACTTGCCGAAGACGTATCCGTCTGGCCGTATGCCGTTTTGCGCGGCGATGTGAACAGCATCAACATCGGCGCGCGCAGCAATGTGCAGGACGGCAGCGTCTTGCACGTTTCGCACAAAAACGCGGAAAAGCCTGAAGGTTCGCCCCTTGTCATCGGTGAAGACGTTACCGTCGGACACAAAGTCATGCTGCACGGCTGCCGTATCGGCGACCGCGTTTTAATCGGTATGGGAACAATTATTCTGGACGATACTGTCGTCGAAAGCGACGTGATGATAGGCGCAGGCAGCTTGGTGCCGCCGCGCAAACGTTTGGAAAGCGGCTATCTTTATGTCGGCTCGCCCGTCAAACAAGTCCGCCCGCTGACGGACAAGGAAAAAGAGTTTTTGAAATATTCGGCCGCGCATTATGTGCGGCTGGCAGGACAACACAAGCAATCAAAATAAGCCCTCTGCGACGCCTTATCGCTATAATTGATAAGGCTTTGCTGCCTGCTCCTGATTTTCAGACGACCCATTCCGATACCGACCATGAACCCCGAAACCCTGCAAGATTTCCTACATGCCCACATCCCTGCGACCGCCCTGCTCAACCTGAGCGTCTTGGAAACCACAGCGGATCAGACCGTACTTTTCGCACCCCACGCCCCCAACTGCAATCATAAAAATACTGCCTTCGGCGGCAGTATCGCGTTGGCGGCAACCGTCGGCGGCTGGGCAACTGTCTATCTCCATTGCCCCGAATCGGATGGCAATATCGTCATTCAAGAAGGCACTACCCGCTATCTGCGCCCTGCACGAGGCGATCTGACCATCATCACGCGCAGTCCGCCGGCTGAAGAGTGGCAAAAACTCAAAACCATGTTTGAGCGCCATAAAAAAGGAAAAATCACCCTGCAAACCGAAATCTATTCGGAAAACGAATTGGCTGCCGTCTTTGACGGACGATTTGTCGTATTGGGATAAGGTATCAGCTGTTTCATAGACAAAGGTCGTCTGAACTTTTCAGACGACCTTTTTATATACAGCGGATATCTGTTCACACCCACAGCCAAGCCCAAACGCTGCGTCCTTCACCTTGCAGCAACACCAGCGTTCGGCAGGCGGAGGCTGTGTTCATACATTCCAGCCCGATGCCGTGTGCGGCAAGTTCGGCGGCGATTTTCGGATGGAGGAACTGCTGCTTCTCCCCTGTGCCGATGATGATGACTTCGGGCAAATCATCTAAATCGGAGGTCGTCTGAAACAGGTCGGCGGCAGTCAGCTCGGACGGCGTTTGCACGTTCATTGCTTCGATTTTGCCATTGCGCCAGATGATGGGCGCGGTGTAGGTTTTGCCGCCCGCTTCGATTGCGCCCGCCCGATAAGCGGTCAGGCTTAGGGTTTCATCGGTTTTGTTTTCTTCAATCAGCATTTTCTTCCGTTTCCTTCTCGGCTTCATCCATCTATTGCAAACAGGCTTGCCGCCCTTTCGCCGCGTTCCGTAAAAAAGGTGCAAAATCAGGCAATTTCAGGTAGGATGGGCGACTTTAGCCTGCGCCTTCCGCCCTTGCAAAATCAGCATTATATCAATCTGCGGCGGCGGTGCGTTTCGGGCTTTCTGAATTTCTGTTTTTACTTTTTGATTTAAGAGAATCGGCTCACAAGGAGGCACAATGAAGCCAGTAAACATCGGTCTTTTAGGTTTAGGTACGGTCGGCGGCGGTACGGCTGCCGTGTTGCAGGACAATGCGGCGGAAATCAGCCGCCGTTTGGGACGCGAAGTGCGCATCAGTGCCGTATGCGACTTGAGCGAAGAAAAAGCCCGCCAAACCTGTCCGTCCGCAGCCTTTGTCAAAGACCCGTTCGAACTGGTCGCGCGTGAAGACGTCGATGTCGTCGTCGAATTGTTCGGCGGTACCGGCATCGCCAAAGATGCGGTGTTGAAAGCCATTGAAAACGGCAAACACATCGTTACCGCCAACAAAAAACTGCTCGCCGAATACGGCAACGAAATCTTCCCGTTGGCAGAAGAAAAAAATGTCATGGTGCAATTTGAAGCGGCTGTGGCGGGCGGCATCCCGATTATCAAAGCCCTGCGCGAAGGCCTCGCCGCCAACCGCATCCGCAGCATCGCCGGCATCATCAACGGCACCAGCAACTTCATCCTCTCCGAAATGCGCGAAAAAGGCAGCGCGTTTGCCGACGTATTGAAAGAAGCGCAGGCATTGGGCTATGCTGAAGCCGACCCGACCTTTGACATCGAAGGCAACGATGCAGGCCACAAAATTACCATCATGAGCGCGCTGGCATTCGGCACGCCGATGAACTTCCCCGCCTGCTACCTCGAAGGCATCAGCAAACTCGACAGCCGCGACATCAAATACGCCGAAGAACTCGGCTACCGCATCAAACTTTTGGGCATCACCCGTAAAACCGACAAAGGCATCGAATTGCGCGTCCACCCGACCCTGATTCCCGAAAGCCGTCTCTTGGCAAACGTCAACGGCGTGATGAATGCCGTGCGCGTCAACGCCGATATGGTCGGCGAAACCTTATATTACGGCGCGGGCGCGGGCGCATTGCCGACCGCTTCCGCCGTGGTCGCCGACATCATCGACATCGCCCGCCTGATTGAAGCCGATACCGACCACCGCGTACCGCATCTGGCGTTCCAACCCGCCCAAGTCCAAGCGCAAACCATCCTGCCTATGGACGAAATCACCAGCAGCTACTACCTGCGCGTCCAAGCCAAAGACGAACCGGGTACGCTGGGACAAATCGCCGCGCTTTTGGCAAAAGAAAACGTGTCCATCGAAGCCTTAATCCAAAAAGGCGTCATCGACCAAACCACCGCCGAAATCGTGATTCTGACCCACAGCACAGTCGAGAAAAACATCAAGCGCGCCATTGCCGCCATCGAAGCATTAAGCTGCGTGGAGAAACCGATCACCATGATCCGCATGGAAAGCCTGCATGACTGAGCCGAAAAACGAAATGTCCGCCGAAGAGCAGGCCGCGGCGCGTAAAAAAGCGAAAGCCAAAATCCGCACCATCCGCATTTGGGCGTGGGTCATTTTGGCATTGCTCGCCGCCACCGCCCTGCTCTCGCAGTGTGCCATGTCCAAACCGCAGGCAAAGCAGAACATCTTTGAGTCTTGCGTGAAAAACATCCCCTTTGCCGAAAAATGGCAAAACGATTTGAAAGAAAGGGGCTTGGATTCAAACAACAGCAAACTCGCCACCGATTACTGCACCTGCATGTGGGACAAGCCTTTGGACAAACTTTCCGAAGAGCAGATCCGTTCATTGGGCAAACTCAGCCCGCAAGAACAGCTCGACCTGCTTGGCGGCGCGCAAGCATTTGAAGATCGCGACAAGCAGTGTGTGGCAGATTTGAAGGCGGAATAATCCGGTTTTGACATGGCAAAAAGGTCGTCTGAAAAAACTCCGTTTGTTTTTTCAGACGACCTTTTTATTGATAAGGGATTCACTGCACATCAGGATGGAACAACAAACTATGCTCGGGCGATCGGTTTCTTCTTCCCTTCCAACCATACCTTCAGTTTTTCCTCATCCAAAAACCAATGGCAGATTTCTTCGTCCCCATCCAATAACACGGGGACAAGCTCGTTATACTTTTCTTCTAAAACAGGGTCTTCATCGACATCGAAGATTTCCAACTCAAAACCGAATGCCTCTTGATACGGCTTGAGCTGTTCACGCATTTTGTGACAGAGACTGCAATATTCTCGAAACATCAGGGTTAGCTTCATGGCGGATGCTTTGCGGTGTGGTAAACGAAAAACGGATTGTAAGATAAAGGCTGCTGTCAATGCAAAGGTCGTCTGAAACCTTGGATTGCGGTTTCAGACGACCTTTGATAATGCTTTAGACAAGATTAGGATTGCACATTGATACCGGCGGTAACTGTCGTTTGCGCACTATTGGCATTCAGGAAGGAAGCCGCCAGCTCGCCGCAGCAGCCGCAACAAGTGGCAACGCCCAATTGAGCCTGCAAATCGCTCATAGTACTCGCGCCTGCAGCGATGGTTTCTTTGATGTCGTGGTCGGTAATGGCGTTGCAAATGCAAACAAACATGATGTGCTCCGTGTTTTCTTTCGCTCAGTATTGATAGTGTGTTTTATTCTTAAACGTAAATATAAATAAAAACAGTTTGCATTGCAAGATCGGTTCGAACAGTTTTATTTGGTAATTTTCTATTGATTTTCCTTTTCCGATTGATTCGATAGATTGGAACCATATTCTAAAAACAACAAAGCCGCGCACGTCATAACATTTCACAACAAATAAAAAAATACAGGCTGCGCAACGGCAAGCCTGTATTTTTTATCTTTTCATTTTGCAATACCCGCTATTTCCCCTTCACATCAATCACCCACACTTCCGACTGCGAACCCAAGCGCAGCGGAATCCCCCAGAAACCGTAGCCGGACGTAACAAAAAAGTGTCTGCCGCCGATTTCCTCGTAGCCGTAGGCAAGGCGGTAGAGCGTGCGCACAATCAGGTTTGCCGGCGCGATTTGACCGTTGTGTACATGGCCGGAAACTTGAACATCAATAGGCAGCGTGGCGTGTGTCTCGACTTCGGTCGGGCGGTGGTCCATCAGCAAAACAGGCTGGTCGGTATTGTGGTTTTCCAGCAACTGCGCGACAGACGGACGTTCGTGATCCAAGTCATCGTTGCGGCCGACGAGCAAGAAAGCATCTTGTTGCAACACTTGGTTGCCGAGTACGGTAATGCCCGCCGCCTCAAGGTCATGGCGGATGCGCGCGCTGTCGCCGAACATATCGTGATTGCCCAAAGTCGCGTAAACGCCCAGCGGCGCTTTCAGACGACCCAGATGCGGCTGCATATTCTCTTTGCGGTAGGCATCGACGTTGTCGTCCATCAAATCGCCCGGCAATAGGATTAAATCGACTTTTTCGCGGTTCATGATGTCCACCAGCTTATCCAGTTGCCGCGCGCCGAACAAAATTCCCAAGTGCAGGTCGCTTGCCATGCCGATACGCAGCGGCTTATCCATTTTCTTATCGATCACGACGGTCTGATGACGGACAACGGGCGTATAGGCGTTGTACATCCCCAAGCCGACCAAACCTAATACGAACAGCGGCGCAAACAAGCGCAGGCTGCGCGACAGCGACCGACTGGCCACGAATTTGCGCAGCAGCAGGAACAGGACAAACGTCGCCAGTGCCGCATACATCACAAACAGCAGCAACACCATCCAAAACGCCATGATGCGGAACATAAAATGTCCCAATTCCAACAAAAGCCCCGCCAGCAGGCCGTTGGTCACGAAATACGACACCCCCATCAGCCAACGCCTGCCTGCCTTGCCGACCACCGGCGCGAACAGCCATTGCAACGAACGCCCCAGTCCGAACGTGAAAAGCTGGAGCAATACAATCATCATCAAAAACATCGTGCCGAACATAAAGCGAACCTGTTGAAAATCAAAAAACAAACGGCGGATTCTATCATATCCGCCCTTTCAGACGAGGTCGTCTGAAAACCTTAAGTGCTATAATACCGCCTGAAAAATCCAATAAACCGAAAAGGAAACACAATGCCCCGCCCGCAACCCGCCATCATCCCCGATCACGCCCAAGCCGGCATATTTATCGAAGCCGACATCCGCGACGGTCGCTACGATGACATCAAAACCGCCTGCCGAAGCTCGCTTGAAGCTTTGGCGAAGCTGAAAACCCGCTTTCCCGAAGATATTTTAGGCATGACCATCGCCTTCGGCAGCGACGCATGGAAAGCATTCGGACACGCAGAAGAAGGCAGCGAAATCAAACCCTTCCCCGTCATGGGCAACGGTCTTGCCCCCTCAACCCAACACGATATCTACATCCACATCCAAGCCTACCGCCAAAAAGCCGCCTTCGCACTCGCACAATCCGTCTTTGCCGCGTTCGGCGACAGCATCAGCATCGCCACCGAAGAACACGGCCTGCGCCTTTATGAAGACCGCGGACTGGACGGCTTTGTCGATGGAACTGAAAACCCGCAAGGCGATGAAAACGTCCGCAATGTCGCCATTATTCCCGAAGGCCGACCCGATGCCGGCGGCAGCTACGTCCTGCTGCAAAAATACCTGCACGACCTGAAAAAATGGGATGCCGTCCCCGTTGCCGAACAAGAAGCCAGTGTCGGCCGCAGCAAAGAAGCCAACGAAGAATTCAGCAAAGACGTGCGCCTGCCCGATTCACATTTGGGCCGCGTCAACCTGAAAGAAAACGGCGTGGGTCTGAAAATCGTCCGCCGCAGCCTGCCCTTCGGCAAAATCAGCGGCGAACACGGTCTGATGTTCACTGCCTACTGCCACACCCTGCACAACATCGAAGTACAGCTTTTGCACATGTTCGGCGATGCCGACGGCAAAACCGACCTGCTGCTCAAGCATCTCTCGACTGCTATTTCCGGCGCATATTACTACGCCCCTTCGGTCGAGCGTTTGCAGGATTTGTAAAACCGCGTTGCCGATGTGAAATATTGAAGCCCTAAGACGAAAGGTCGTCTGAAAACTTGAGATTCAGGTTTTCAGACGACCTTTTTCATGACGTTTGTAGGAAATTCAATTATTATCCTCATCTGATTTCAAAACTAATAATAAAAAGGGAAACAGTTTTGCTGAAATATTATGGATTGCCGTTTTGGGCAGTCGGCGTCATCGCCTCGTTTGCTTTGCCGTCCGTACCGCATTGGGCTGTGTGGCTGGCGGCGGCATTAATTTTGCTGGCGGCTTCGCGGCGGTTTGCGGTGGCGGGAATGATGCTGTGCGTCCTATTCGGCGCAGCTTACGGTGTGTTTCGGACGGAAGCGGCTTTGTCGGCGCAATGGCCGCTGAACGGGGCTTCGGAGTCGGCGTTGACGGTTGAAGTCGCGGATATGCCGCGCGGCGACGGGCAGCGGGTGCAGTTTGCGGCGAAGGCGTGGACGGAGGATGGGCGGCAGTTTGATTTATTACTGTCGGATTATCAGAAACGCGATTGGGCGGTGGGCAGCCGCTGGAAAGTGTCGGCACGGCTCAAGCCGATTATCGGCGAAGTGAACCTGCGCGGGCTGAACCGCGAGGCTTGGGCGTTGGTAAACGGTTTGGATGGCGCGGGTACGCTGGGCAAGGGCAGGAGCTTGGTTCGCGAGGGCGGCGGTGTCGGCTTGGCGGTGTGGCGTGATGCGGTCAGCCGCCGTTGGCAGGCTGTCGGGGCGGACAGTCCGGATTTTTCGGACGGTATCGGTCTGATGCGGGCTTTGAGCATAGGCGAACAATCGGCGTTGAGGCCCGAATTGTGGCAGGCGTTCCGACCTTTGGGTTTGACGCACTTGGTCAGCATTTCGGGGCTGCACGTTACGATGGTGGCGGTGTTGGCGGGTTGGCTGGTCAAACTGATTTTCAGACGACTGCCTTGGATACCGGCAAAACCGCGCATGTGGATTTTGGCGGGCGGCGCGGCAGGGGCTTTGTTTTATGCACTGCTGGCGGGCTTTTCCGTACCGACGCAGCGCAGCGTTTTGATGTTGGCGGCGTTTGCCTGGGCTTGGTGGCGCGGCAGTCTGTCTTCGGGCTGGACGGCGTGGTGGCAGGCTTTGGCGGTGGTGTTGCTGCTTGATCCGCTAGCGGTTTTAGGTGTCGGCACTTGGCTGTCGTTCGGCTTGGTTGCCGCCTTGATTTGGGCTTCGGCAGGTCGTCTGAAAGAGCGCGGCTGGCGTTTGGCTGTACGCGGACAATGGGCGGCGACGGTGTTGTCGGTGGTATTGCTGGGCTATATTTTTGCATCGTTGCCCATCATCAGCCCTTTGGTCAATGCGGCGATGATTCCTTGGTTTTCTTGGGTATTGACGCCTTTGGCGCTGCTGGGGTCGGTATTGCCGTTTGCACCTTTGCAATGGGCAGCGGCAGGTTTGGCGGAATACACTTTGCGCGGCTTGGTTTGGCTGGCGGAGGTGTCGCCTGAATTTGCCGTAGCCGCCGCGCCTGTGCCGCTGTTGATTTTGGCTTTTGCGGCAGCCTTGCTGTGGCTGTTGCCGCGCGGTCTGGGTTTGCGGCCTTGGGCGTGTTTGGTGTTGGCTGGATTTGTGTTTTACCGCCCCGACCGTTTGGACGACGGGTTGGCGCGAATTACCGTGATGGATGCGGGACAGGGTTTGTCGGTGTTGGTACAAACGCGCAGCCGCAACCTGCTGTTTGACACAGGGACGGCGCAGGCGGCGCAAACAGGCATCGTGCCAAGCCTGAACGCCATGGGCGTGCGCCGTTTGGACAAGCTGATTCTGTCGCATCACGACAGCGACCACGACGGCGGGTTGGATGCCGTTTCCGATATTGAAATCGGCGAAACGCTGGCGGGACAGCCTGAGTTTTATCCGAACGCAAAATTTTGCGCCGAAGCGCAATGGCAATGGGACGGCGTGGATTTCGAGTTATTGAGGTCGTCTGAAAACCCGGTCGGCGAAGACAATGACCGAAGCTGCGTCTTGCGCGTCGTTTCCGACGGGCAGGCATTGCTGGTTACGGGCGATTTGGGCGTCAAAGGCGAAGCGGGGCTGGTAGAACGCTACGGCAGCTCGCTGTACAGCCAGGTTTTGATATTGGGACACCACGGCAGCAATACGGCTTCATCCGGCGGTTTCCTGAACACGGTCGCCCCCAAATACGCCGTCGCTTCCAGCGGCTACGCCAATGCTTACAAACACCCTACCCCCGCCGTCCAAAACCGAGTCCGCGCACACGGCGCGACTTTGTTGCGGACGGATTTGTCGGGTGCATTGGTATTTGAGCTGGGCGGTGATGAAGTCTTTAAAGGTCGTCTGAAAAAGGATAAGTTTTATTGGCAGAAAAAGCCGTTTGAGTAAATGCGTTTGCTGTATGGAAAAATTGGCTTTTCAGACGACCCCAAAGTCTCTATGCAGCAAAAATATAGTTATCCTTGCTTTATGTGAATCCAGTTGTGGATATATCGGATTAACGTTTGATACTAAAAGAAAAAGTAAGGCTGCCCAAAAAACAGGCAGGAGCAAAATAGAGATTTCAGACGACCTTCATCACGCATTTGCGCATTATCCGTCTTCATTTACCATCGCCCAAATGGCGGCGGTAAAACCGGTCGATATCCGCTATCGCCTTTTCATCATTCGGCCTCAAATCGATTTTCAAATCGGCAAGCCGTATCAGCATCAGGTCTCCTTGTTCCGCCACTGCGCAGCTGACTTCCCCGCTGCTGCGCAGATGCGCGATGAGTTCGTCCAACTGCCGCAGGGCGTTTTCGTAGGCGGCGTTTTGTCTGTCTTCTGCCATATGGATTCCGTTTCTCATAGACAATAAAAAATGGCGGGGAATCAATCCCGCCATTATTCTACGGCATAAGCCGCACGTTTAATTAAGCAGCCTGAATGTTAGCAGCTTGTTTGCCTTTAGGGCCGGTGGTTACGTCGAAAGACACGCGTTGGCCTTCTTTCAGGGTTTTGAAACCTTCCATGTTGATCGCTGAGAAGTGAGCGAACAGATCTTCGCCGCCTTCGTCAGGAGTGATGAAACCAAAACCTTTAGCGTCGTTAAACCATTTTACGATACCGGTTGCCATTAGAAACTTCCTATACTTAAAAATTAACAAAATCAGCAAAATAAGGCATACAGCAAACTTAAACGTTCAGCGTTTCTCCCTAGCTTTATATACTTGGTCGAGTGCCAGCTTCTGCTTAACCGTCTTTTTACATTTGTTAAGCCAAAACGTCAAGCCATACAAGGGAAAAAGTGCGAAAATGGCGGAAACCGACCAAAATACAACAGAAATCGAAATAAACCTTATAATCACTATATTTATAGATTCATTTGATATCAAACCTTTCACAAGGTCGTCTGAAAACAAACCCTCTTCCACAAAGCCAAAAAATTATGAACAACCCAAACACACATCACGAATCCGATACACTTTTAAGCGACCAAAAAACCGCCCCGCCGAAACGTTACGGCGTATTTTTGCTGAACGACGATTACACCACGATGGAATTTGTCGTCGAAATCCTGACCGAAATCTTCATGCTCGGACAGGAGCAGGCGGTGGCGGTGATGCTGTTGGTTCATCACGAAGGCAAAGGCTTGTGCGGCACTTACACACGGGACATTGCCCAAACCAAGCAGCAGCAGGTCATGCAGCGGGCAAAAGCCGAAGGGCATCCGCTGCAATGTATTGTCGAGGAGATTTAATATGCTTTCACCCGAATTGGAACAGATTTTGCAGCAGCTTTACCGCGAAGCGCGTAAGGCTCATTATGAATTTATCAGCCTCGAGCATCTGCTTTTGGTGTTAATCGAAGAAGACGCCTCCGTCCCCAACGTCCTCAAGCTCTGCGGCGCAGATTTAAAAGTGTTGTCCGAACAGCTCGCCGCCAGCGTTGCCGAAAATACCCCGCAGATTCCCGACCACCTTTTAGATACGGTCGAAACCCAGCCCACGCTCGGCTTCCAACGCGTCATCCAGCGGGCGATGGTGCATACCCAATCCGCAGGCAAAGGCTTGGTCGAGCCTTTGGACGTTTTGGTGGCGCTGATGAGCGAAACCGACAGCCACGCCGTCTATTTCCTCAAGTTGCAATCGGTTACGCGTTTTGAAGTTTTGCGCTGCATTGCCCACGGTGCAACCGAAGACGACGAACACAAAGGCTTTTCAGACGACCCCGACAATGATTCAGACGACCCCGTCGAATCGAAAAGCGGCTCATTGTCAGACTACACCGTCAACCTCAACGCCGAAGTCAAAGCCGGCCGCATCGACCCCTTAATCGGCAGAAAACACGAAATGGAACGGCTGGTGCAAATCCTGTGCCGCCGCCGCAAAAACAATCCGCTTTTGGTCGGCGAAGCAGGTGTGGGCAAAACCGCGCTGGCGGAAGGCTTGGCGCATCAAATCGTCAACGGAGACATTCCCGACGCGCTCAAAGATGCCGAAGTGTACGCGCTGGATATGGGCTCGCTTTTGGCGGGTACAAAATACCGCGGCGACTTTGAAGCTCGGGTCAAATCCGTCTTGAAACAGCTCGAAAAAATCCCGCACGCCATTTTGTTTATCGACGAAATCCACACCATCATCGGCGCGGGCAGCACCAGCGGCGGCACGATGGACGCGTCCAACCTGCTCAAACCTGCGCTGGCGAAAGGTTCGCTGCGCTGCATCGGCGCGACCACCTACGACGAATACCGCACCATTTTCGACAAAGACCACGCCCTAAGCCGCCGCTTCCAAAAAATCGACGTGGTCGAACCCACCGTCGCCGAAACCGTGCAAATCCTGCGCGGCTTGAAACCGATGTTTGAAGGTTTCCACCAAGTCCGCTACACGCAAGGCGCACTCGAAGCCGCCGCCGAACTCTCCGCCCGCTACATCAACGAGCGTTTCCTGCCCGACAAAGCCATCGACGTAATGGACGAAGCAGGCGCGGCGCAACGGATTCTGCCCAAATCCAAACAGAAAAAAGTCATCGGCAAAGCGCAAATCGAAACCGTCATCGCCAAAGTCGCGCGGATTCCCGAAAAAACCGTGTCGCACGACGACAAACAAGTGCTGCAATTCCTCGGCCGCGATTTGAAAAACATGGTTTACGGTCAGGAAAACGCCATTGACGCGTTGGTTGCCGCCGTCAAAATGTCGCGCTCCGGCCTCGCCCTGCCCGACAAACCCATAGGCAGCTTCCTCTTCTCCGGCCCGACCGGCGTCGGCAAAACCGAAGTCGCCAAACAGCTTGCCTACTCGATGGGCGTACCGCTGCAACGTTTCGACATGTCCGAATACATGGAGCCCCACGCCGTATCGCGCCTTATCGGTGCGCCGCCGGGCTACGTCGGCTTCGACCAGGGCGGCCTTTTGACCGAAGCCGCCAACAAACATCCGCACTGCGTATTGCTCTTGGACGAAATCGAAAAAGCCCATCCCGACATTTTCAACGTCCTCCTGCAAGTCATGGATGCAGGCAAACTGACTGACAACAACGGCAAGAGTGCCGATTTCCGCAACGTCATCCTGATTATGACCACCAACGCAGGCGCGGAAAGCCTCAGCCGCCCCAGCCTCGGCTTTACCGCCAAGCGCGAACGCGGCGACGAAATGCAGGCAATCAACAAACTCTTCACGCCCGAGTTCCGCAACCGCTTGGACGCGATTATCCCGTTTGCGCCCTTGTCAGAACCCGTCATCGCCAAAGTCGTGGACAAATTCCTGCTCCAGCTCGAACACCAGCTCCTCGACAAAAAAGTCGAAGCCGAATTCACGCCGGCATTGCGCAAGTATCTGGCGGAAAAAGGTTTCGACCCGCAAATGGGCGCGCGCCCGATGCACCGCCTGATTCAGGAAAAAATCCGCAAACCGCTCGCCGACGAACTCCTGTTCGGCAAACTCGCCGACGGCGGCTTCGTGCGGATAGACTGGGATGCAGCGAAAGAAGAAGCCGTGTTGAAATTCAAGAAAAACAAAGCCAAACCTGAAGCAGCAGCGGTTTGACGGATAAAGGCAAAAGGTCGTCTGAAAACGAGATTTCTGTTTTCAGACGACCTTTTTCAATGGAATCGTTTAATTCCGCGAATGATGTTCGTCAACGATGTTTTTCAGGCGGATGTTGGCGACGTGGGTGTAGATTTGGGTGGTGTTGATGTTGGCGTGTCCGAGCATGAGTTGTACGGCACGCAAATCGACGCCGTGGTTGACGAGGTGGGTGGCGAAGGCGTGGCGCAGGCCGTGCGGGCTGAGCGAAGTGATGCCGGCGGCGTCCGCATAATTTTTGACAATCATCCACGCAAGTTGGCGGGAGATGCCGCTGCGTTTTTGGCTGACGAAGACTTCGTCGCAGATTTTGTTTTTGAGCAGCAGCGGGCGCGATTCGGCGCAATAGCGTTCGACCCAGTAAACAGCTTCTTCGCCCATAGGCACGATACGCAGTTTGTCGCCTTTGCCTATGGTGCGGATGCAGCCGCGGTTGAGGTCGAGATCGCCCAGTTGGAGCTTGACGGCTTCGGTTACGCGCAAACCTGTAGCGTACATGACTTCGAGCAGGGCTTTGTCGCGCAGGCCGTGCGGCGTGTCGGTATCGGGTGCGGCAAGCAGGTTTTCGATTTGCGCTTCGGTAATCAGGGTGGGCAGCTTTTGCGTCTGTTTTGGGGCTTTGAGGAAACGGGTCGGGTTGTCCGTCCGACGCTCGGTTTCTTCCAGCCAGGCGTATAGGCGTTTGCAGGCGGACAGGGCGCGCGCCTGCGAGCTGTGTTTTTCGTCCGCCGCATAGACGGCATCCGCCAAATCGGCGGCTTCGGCATCCAGCCAGTTATGCCCGCCCGCTTCCAAGCGCGCGGCGATTTTTTCCAAATCGCGGCGGTAGCCTTGCAAGGTGTTGTGACTGAGACGGTCTTGCAGCCATAGCGATTCGAGCAGTTTGTCTATGAGTTCGTCGGTCATGGGGTTTTACGGGCAGTCCGAAGATGGGGTATCGTAGATCGAATATGAATCAGGACAAGCCAACCCTGCCCTGATTGACATCCACTATAAAAGGTCGTCCGAAAATGAAAACCTGCTTGGGCAGAGCCCGCTCTGTTCGTTTTCAGACGACCTTTTGCTGCATTACGGTTTATCGGGACAGCGTTTCCAACACTTCCTGCGCGTGTCCGGCGACTTTGACTTTGCGCCATTCGTGGATGATTTCGCCGTTTGCGTCCAATACGAATGTGCTGCGTTCAATACCCAAAGACTCTTTGCCGTAGAGCTTTTTCAGCTTGATCACGTCAAACATTTTACACACGGTTTCGTCTTTGTCGCTCAACAATTCAAAATTGAAACCTTGTTTGGCACAGAAATTCTGATGCGATTTCACGCCGTCGCGCGAGATGCCGACGACGGTATAGCCGAGTTCTTTGAATTGCGGCAAACGGGCGTTGAAATCCAAGCCTTCGGTGGTGCAGCCGGGCGTGCTGTCTTTGGGGTAGAAATAAACAATCAGCGGCAGATGTTCGGCAGAATCGAAGTCGTTGCCGCTGCTTGAGGGCAAAGTGAATCGGTATTGGGTCATGATGTCTCCTTTCAGACGACCTAAGACGGAAACGTAGAAGCGGGCAAGGAAATAAAATGAATCCCCCAACATAGCCGCTTCGGCGTTTCACCACAATCTCGCAAACTGCGTCAGCGTTCGCTCAAATTCAGATAATTGCGCGTTCCCTGCAAATCGTTCAGCGCATTGAGCAACAGTTGGAAATGTTCGCCATTGCCTTGCAAGTCCAACTCGTCGGCATTGACGGTCAGCAGCGGGGAATTTTGATAAAGGTGGAAAAACTGGCTGTATCCCTCGTGTATCCGCCCCAAATAGCCTTCGGGGAAAAGATTGATGATGCCGTCGCCGCGTTTTTGCAAACGTTTGCGGTTGCCGTCCACGGCGGTTTGCAGGTAGATCACCAAATCGGGCGCGGGATACTGCGGCAGGATTTTTTGTTTCAAATCGGCGAAGAGCTGCTGCTCGTCTTCATTCAACACGACCGGCGTGAAAATCCGGTCTTTTTCCAACAGGAAATCGGCGACCACCATGCCGCCTTGTGCATATTCGTTTTTGATGATGTCCACGCTTTCGGCGCGGCGCATCAGGAAAAAAAGCTCGGTTGCCAAGCCGTGATGTGAGGCGTTGGCGTAAAACTTCATGAGGAAGGGGTTGTGTTCGGGGTTTTCCGCCAGCGACAGCGCGCTGAAATGTTCTGCAAGGCGGCGGCTCAAGGAGTTTTTCCCGCTGCCGATGGAGCCTTCTACGACAATATAACGGTAGTTCATGGTTTGATTAATGATTTTGTTTTGATATTTTGGAAAGGTGGCATTTTATCAGACCAACGGAGTTTGCCCAAACCTGCCGCCGTCCTTCTTGAAAGGTCGTCTGAAAAAGCAAACGCTTTAGCAATTTCCTTTTTCAGACGACCTCTTGAATATAGCTTGCGTTCAATACGGGATTGACGGCAAGCAAGTATGTTCATTTTACCGACAGGCTGAAAACGGTAAACCCGTCCTGCCTCAAACGGCTTCAAACAGGCGTATTCCTTCATCGCCCAAAGCGGCCGCCAAATCCGCCGCCCGTCCGTGTCCGCCCAAAACAAAATTGGGCAGGATTTCAGCCAACGGCTTCATCACAAAGCTGCGTTCATGCGCGCGCGGATGCGGTAGGGTCAGATGCGGGTCGCTGCTGGAGATGCCGTCAAAATCGATGATGTCCAAGTCTAATGTGCGCGGGGCGTTTCGGAACGTGCGTTCCCGCCCGAAATCCGCTTCGATACGGTTCAACACGGCAAGCAGCGAAACGCCGTCCAATGAAGTGCGGACGGAACAGACGGCGTTGACGAAATCAGGCTGATTGTCGTAGCCGACCGGCGCGGTCACATACAGCGAGGAAGTTTTTTCGATTTGAATCTGCGGATGCGCCTCCAGCGCAGACAAGGCGGCGCGGACCTGGCGGGCGGGTTCGGCAAGGTTGCTGCCCAAGGCGATGACGGCAAAATGGGTTTGCGGCATGTTCAGACGACCTATTTAAAACGGCAGCGTTTTGGTTTTGGCAAGATAGACGATGCAGCCGACGCAAGCCATCGACAACACATAAATGGCGTAAAACTTCGGCGAACGCGGACGGGAGCGCATCATGACCATGCCCAGCCCGATGTAAACCAGCAGCAGCAGAATTTTGCTGCCGAGCCACGGCGAATTGAAGGGCGAAAAGTGGGTAATCTTCATCAGCCACAAGCCGGTAAAGAGCAGCATGGTGTCGTTGAGATGGGGAAGGGCTTTCCAGATACCCGCCAAAGGTTTATCGGGATGCCGCCAAAGCAGGAAAAAGCGGATATTGAACACCAAAATGGTGATAGTGACGAAAATCTGATGGCTGTATTTTACAAACAGATATTGCATAGCGGTCGCACGTTATTGTTTTTGAAAGAAGCGCCTATTCTACCCCAAACATTCATTCTTGACGTAACTTTTCAAACGCCAACAAATACGGCGGGCGGTTGCGGCGGTTGATAAAACCATAACGCAAAACGGCAAATTCATCCTGCGGCAACCGCTGCGCCCAATCTTCGATTGCCTGCGCTTCATGCCGCCCCGCCTCATGCCCGGGATACAGGACGGCAACCGCCAGCCCGCCCGTTTTCAGCAGCGATAAGGCGGATGTCAACGCGCGGATGCTGGTTGCCGCTTCTGTCGTACAGCTTTTATCGCCGCCGGGCAGCCAGCCGAAATTGAATACCGCCGCGTCCAACGGTTCGCGGATGTGGGTGGCTAGATTTTCATGTCCGTCCAATATCAGTTCCACCCTATCCGCCATGCCGGCTTCTTCCAAGCGCATTCGGGTGTTTGCCAATGCCTGCTCTTGAACGTCAAACGCCCACACTTTCCCGCCGCTGCCGATCGAACGCGCCAGCATCAGCGTATCGTTGCCGTTTCCCGCCGTACCGTCCAAAGCGCGGGCATCGGGTTTTAAGGCTTGTTTGAGAAGCATGTGTGCAAAAGGGAGGATGTTTTCGAGCCGCATAAGATGAAACCGTACAGAGGTCGTCTGAAAATAAAAATACCTTACCGACCAAGCGGTAAGGTATCAGAATCGATTAATGCGTTACATACATTATTCGGCAGGTTGTTGCACGGTCTCAACTTGAACCGGGGCAGCCGCGGCGGCTTGGGGTTTGTTCTCGTGTTGCAGGCTCACGGCACGGGCAGGAACGATCGTTGAGATGGCGTGTTTATAAACCATTTGGGTAACGGAAGTATTACGCAGCAGAACGACGTATTGGTCAAACGACTCGACTTGGCCTTGCAGTTTGATACCGTTGACCAGATAAATCGAAACCGGAACGTGCTCTTTACGCAACGCATTCAAAAAAGGATCTTGTAACATTTGTCCTTTAGCTGTCATATTCATAAGCTCCATTATTATGATTTTGAAATCGTTTTGAAAACGAACATGAGTCGGATTGTAGACCCGAACGAGAAAAATTACCAACTATTTTTCCGTAAGAATATGCAAACCTCTATCAAACGACGGGCTTTCCAACGATTTTTTACCCGAATGTGTTATACAAATCATTTTAATACAAACGATTTTTACCATAGGGAACAGGTCGGCAGATTTGGATTTTCAGACGACCTTATCATCAGATAAAACATTTTTATTACAATACCTTAGCTAAAATCTTTAAGAGGATTCACCTCCAACCGCCCTATTCGTCCCGACAGCAATCTAAAAGGGGCAAGCCTCGCGGCACGCCCCTTGTTCCATCAGATTTATTTGCTGTACTGTTTCTTCACGCTGACTTTGGTTTTCTTTTTAAAACGGTTTTTCTCTTCCTTGCGGCCTTCGCGTTTCTCGATGCGGTTGCTCAGGCTGACGCGGCGCAGCGGTTTTTTCTTCGGTTTGTCTTCCGCATTTTCATACGGGTTTTCCGAAACATTGTATTGAATCCGCAGCGGCGTGCCTTGCAGGTTGAAGGCTTTGCGGAACGTCTGGGTCAGGTAGCGCGTATAGCTGTCTGAAATCGCGTGCAGCGAATTGCCGTGTACGACAATCACAGGCGGGTTCATGCCACCTTGGTGGGCATAACGCATTTTCGGACGTACCAAACCTGCGCGCGGCGGCTGTTGGCGTTCGACGGCGCTTTGCAGGACGCGGGTAATTTTCGGCGTCGGCATCTTAATCATTGCGGCGTTGTAGGCTGCCTGAATGCTGTCGAACAATCCGTCGATACCGCGTTCTTTCAATGCGGAAATGAAGTGGAACTTGGCAAAATCGAGGAAATACAGTTTGCGGGAAATGTCGCGTTTGATTTGCTCGCGCCGCTCTTCGCTGATGCCGTCCCATTTATTGACGGCAACTACCAGCGCGCGCCCTGCTTCCAAGGCGAAACCAGCAATCGTGGCATCTTGATCGGCGATATCCTGCTGCGCATCCAACACCAAAACGGCAACGTTTGCCGCCTCAACCGCCTGCATGGCTTTGATAACGGAGAACTTTTCCACCGCCTCATCGACTTTGCCGCGACGGCGCACACCCGCGGTATCGATGATGGTAAACGGTTTGCCTTCGCGTTCGAAATCGATGTGGATACTGTCGCGCGTTGTGCCTGCCATATCGAAGGCAATCACGCGCTCTTCGCCGAGAATGGCGTTAACCAGCGTGGATTTGCCGACGTTCGGACGGCCGATAACGGCAAAAACGGGATGTTTTACATCGGCTTCTTCGGCCTCAGACTCAGGGAAGTTTTCTAAAATTTCTTCAATCAGGTAATACACGCCGTCGCCGTGTGCGCCGGAAATAACGTGCGGCTCGCCCAATGCCAGCTCGTAAAACTCGGCGGCAAGCACGGCTCTGTTGCCGCCCTCGCCTTTGTTTACCGCCAGATAAACGGGGCGCGGGCTTTGGCGCAGACGGTCGGCGATGATTTTGTCTTGCGGGGTCAAGCCGGTGCGGCCGTCCACCAAGAACACGACGGCGTCGGCTTCATCGACAGCCTGCAAAGTCTGCTTCGCCATTTCGTGCAAAATGCCGCTGTCCACAACCGGCTCGAAACCGCCGGTATCGATGACGAGATAAGGTTTGCTGCCGATTTTGCCGTGTCCGTAATGGCGGTCGCGGGTCAGACCGGGCAGGTCGTGCACAAGCGCGTCTTTGGTGCGCGTCAGGCGGTTGAACAAGGTAGATTTGCCGACGTTCGGGCGGCCGACAAGGGCGATGGTGGGTTTCATGATGAGTTCTTTCTGTATCAAGTGTCGGTTCGGAAGCGAACCTGCAACACGAGCAGGTGTTTTTCAAAACACGGTAGGTTAAAAAGGATAAGGGGTCGTCTGAAAATAGATTCAACAGAACAATGGCTTGAGCTGGAATTTCCGTCCCATACAGCCATCTTCGACTTGGGGAACTTGCCTGCGCTTATCAACTTCAAATACGGTATGGCAAGTTTCATCCGGCCATAGTTAATGGATTTTACGCAATGAAAAAGATCATCTTAACATCACTATGCATTTTTCTCCCTGTGAATTTCGGCATTGGCTTATTGCTCGGCGTGTATCAAACAGACCGACCACTCAAAATCATAGTCTCATTAATTATCAGCACGCTCTTTTATATCGTACCTATGTATTTTCTACTCAAACGCAAAGCCAAATAATCTGCCTTTTCAGACGACCTGTTCGGCGAATCTTGTCCCTGCATGATACGTCTTCAAACAAAAGGTCGTCTGAAAATATAGTGGATGGAAATTGCAATGATACGGCGTTGCCAACGCCCTTATGTACGATCTGTACGGTATGCGTTGCCGCCTTGTCTCATTTTTATTTTAATCCGCTATATAAAGTGGAACACAATTAAAACAGACAAGGCTTGCCGGAAAGATTCCGACAAGCCGCATACGCCTTTCAATTTTTCAGACGACCTTATTTTTGCGAATCCAGCTTCATTTGCAGCAATTCGCGTTCGATGGCGTCTTTAGGCAGCTTTTCCAAAGCCTGCTGATAGCTTTGCGCGGCCTCTTTGGTTTTGTTTTGTGCAGCGTAAACATCGCCTTTCGCTTCCAAAAGCAGCGGCTCGAAATCTGCTTCAACTTTCGTATTCAAGGCTGCAATCGCGGCATCATATTTTTTCTGTTGCAATAGGACGATGCCCAAACGCTGCGCCGCTAATGCTTGAATCAGCGGGGCTTTTTGGTTTTTCAACACCCAGTTCAGATGACCTTCCGCCACGTCGTAACGGCGGGCATCATACTCGGTCGCAGCCGCCATCAGCGTCGCTTGTGCGGCGGCAATGGAGTCCGGATAATTTTGCTGGAGGTTGGTCAAATCGGCATTCACTTCGGCTTGCGAGGCTTTTGCCTGCATTTTATCGACGATTTTCGCCAACACTTCGGCAGCTTCCTGACTTTGCGAGGCTTTATGGCTCTTATACATGGTATAGCCCAAATAGCCCAACGCCGCCGCGATCAGCAGGGCAAACAGCCATCGGCCGGTACTTTTCCAAAAGTATTTAAAATTGTCTAATTCTTGTTGTTCTTCGAGATGGGCTGCCATTTATGCGTTCTTCCATTGTTGTAAAGTGTAGATTAAATCGTCGGCGGCGACGGTTTGCTGACCGTGTGCGCCGTTCATGTCTTTAAGCGTAACCATACCGTTCGCCAATTCGTCTTGCGCAACAATCAGAGCAAAGCGCGCGCCGCTGTTGTCGGCTTTTTTCATTTGCGCTTTCAGACTTTGATAGCCGGAATGCTGCATCACGTTGAAACCTTGTGCGCGTAAGGCTTGCGCGTATTTCATCACTTGCAAATCCGCACCCTCGCCCTGATGCATGGCATACACGTCAGGCGCGGCATTGACTTCCAGCGAACCGTATTCGCTAACCAGCAGCAGCAAACGCTCGATGCCCATTGCAAAACCGATGGACGGCGCAGGCTTGCCGCCGAGTTCTTCAATCAAACCGTCGTAACGGCCGCCGCCGCACACCGTCGCCTGCGCGCCGAGTTTGTCGGTCGTCCATTCAAAAACGGTTTGGTTGTAATAATCCAAGCCGCGCACCAGTCGCGGATTTTCAACATATTGAATGCCCAAGCCTTCCAGCATGGCTTTGAAACGGCTGTAATGATTGCGCGATTCCTCGCCCAGATAATCGGTCAAATGCGGCGCGGCATTGCAGATTTCCTGCAAATCGGGATTTTTGGAATCCAAAACGCGCAACGGATTGGTTTTCAGACGACGTTTGCTGTCTTCGTCCAATTTGTCTTCATAACGGGTCAGATATTCGACCAAAGCCGCACGGTGCGCCGCACGTTCTTCTCGGTTGCCCAAGCTGTTGATTTCCAAAGTCAGGTAATCGCGGATACCCAGCTTGTCCCACAAATCCGCCGACATCGCGATGATTTCCGCGTCGATGTCCGGACCTTCAAAACCCAACGCCTCGATGCCGACTTGATGAAACTGGCGGTAGCGTCCTTTTTGCGGACGCTCGCGACGAAACATCGGCCCCATGTACCACAGCTTTTGCGGGCTGTTGTACAACAGATTGTGTTCGACCACCGCACGCAGGCAGGATGCCGTACCTTCCGGCCGCAGGCTCAGGCTCAAAGAATCGTTGGAATCGGAAAAAGTGTACATTTCCTTACCGACCACATCGGTTTCTTCGCCGATGGAGCGGACAAACAAACCCGTCTGCTCGACAATCGGCGTACGGATTTGCTGATAACCATAAGCACGCGTCCAGCAGCCGACCACATCTTCAAACGCCTGCCAAAACGCAGCGGTCAGCTTGAAATCTTTTTGTTCGACGGGCAAAAGGTCGTTCATGCCTTTGACGGATTGGATTTTTTGTGCCATTTCAAATAGGGATACCGGAATCAAAATAGTCGGCAATTATAGCTGATTTTTAAGGAGTTGTGAGGTTTTGGCAATGAAGGGGTTGGGCAAAAAGGTCGTCTGAAAACCAGTGCGGCGATTTTTCAGACGACCTCATATATTCCAAGCAGCCGAAATACGGCAAGGATGACATTGTAGCCTTTTTATTTTGTTTTATAGTGGATTCACTTTAAACCAGTACGACATTGCCTCGCCTTAGCTCAAAGAGAACGATTCTCTAAGGTGCTGAAGCACCAAG
>CAUOMQ010000030.1:0-21139 GCA_963456805.1 uncultured Neisseria sp.
CTCTTTGAGCTAAGGCGAGGCAACGCCGTAATGGTTTAAAGTTAATCCACTATAAAAACCATTCCAACCCCTTTTCCCTTCCTCCAAACGGCAACGCAGCCCGCCATCCGCCAGTCTGAAACGCCGCCGGATTTTCCATATAAATGGAAGAAATGTTATGATTTTGCAATCTTCCCTCTTTCAGACGACCCCATGCGAATGATGTGAAAGGTCGTCTGAAACACATTCAAACCCCTCCGAAACGAGACATTCATGACCCTGCAAATCGGTATCGACTTAGGCACGACCAACAGCCTGATTGCCCAGTTCCACAACGGCGAAACCCGCCTGATTCCCAACCAACACGGCCATTTTCTGACACCGTCGGTCATCAGCGTCGCCGAAGACGGCAGCATCCTGACCGGCATCGCCGCACGCGAACGCCTCTCCACCGCCCCGACGCTGACCGCCTCGGCGTTCAAGCGATTTATGGGAACGGATAAAACTTTCCATTTGGGCAAGCGAACGTTCCGCGCCGAAGAATTGTCCGCGCTGATTTTAAAAAGCCTGAAAGAAGATGCGGAAGCCTTTTTGGGGGAACCGGTATGCGATGTCGTTCTGACCGTTCCCGCCTATTTCAACGCCATCCAACGTCAGGCAACGAAAAACGCGGCACAGATGGCAGGTTTGAACGTCTTGCGTTTACTCAACGAACCGACTGCCGCCGGCCTTGCTTACGGTTTGCAGGAAAAACCCGACGACACGCGCTTTTTGATTTACGACTTGGGCGGCGGGACGTTTGACGTATCCGTACTCGATTATTTCGACGGCGTCGTCCAAGTATCCGCCAGCGCGGGCGACAACCATTTGGGCGGCGAAGATTTCGTCAACGTGCTGCGCCAGTGTTTCCTGAAAAAATGCACGACGCTGACGTCGTCTGAAAGCGACAAACTGGCGCAAAACAGCGAATTGTGGCAGGTATTGGAAACCGCCAAACGCAAACTGGGCGAAGAAATGCAGGCGGAAATCCGTTTCCATTACGGCGACACGGTTCACTCCGCCGTCATCAGCCGCGAAGAATTCCAAGAAGCCGCCACGCCATTAATGGGCCGCCTGCGCCAACCGCTGGAACGCGCATTGCGCGATGCCAAGCTGCATCCTTCGCAAATCGACGGCATCATCTTGGTCGGCGGCGCGACGCGGATGCCGATGATTCGGCATTCCATTGCCCAACTGTTCCGCCGTATCCCGCTTGTTTCGGTCAATCCCGACGAAGCCATTGCACGCGGCGCGGCGGTGCAGGCGGCGCTGATTGCGCGCAACGAAAGCGTGGAAGAAGTCGTCCTTACCGACGTGATGCCCTTCTCGCTCGGCACGGAAGCCGGCATGGACATTGGCGACCAATACGTTACCGGACGGTTTTTCCCGATTATTGAGCGCAATATGCCCGTTCCCGTTTCGCGCGTCGAAACTTTCATCACTTCCCACGACGGGCAGAAAGTGATTTTGGTCGATGTTTTGCAAGGCGAGTCCATGCTTGCCAAAGAAAACCTGAAGCTGGGCGAACTGTCGGTCAACGTCCCACCCAAGCCGAAAGGTCAGGTATCGATAGACGTCCGCTTCAGCTACGACGTCAACGGGCTTTTGGAAGTCGATATCAGCAACAAAAACCTGAATCTGCACATCAATCAGGTTTTCCGTCAAAACAGCCAAAGCCTGACGCCTGAAGAAATCAAGGCTTCCCTGATCAAACTCGCTGCCTTGAAAATCCATCCGCGCGATCAGCAGCACAATATCTATCTGTTGGAAAAAGCCAAACGCCTGTATGAAGAGTTCCTCGGCGACAACCGGCACATCATCGCCGCAGAAGTGGCGCGTTTTGAAGCCGTATTGGAAACGCAGGACCCGATCGTCATCCATAGGGCGCAACAGCAATTTAGCGAATTTTTAAACCGTTTCGACGGCGGCTGGTTGCTGTAAACGCTTCACTTTTCATCGGACACGCCGAACAATGAAAGATAAAATCCATTGAAAACAAAAAATTATGCAATACCGGCAAAAATAAGTTGACACCTTCCCGACGCATCCATATAATGCACGGCTTATCGGGTCGTTAGCTCAGTCGGTAGAGCAGCGGACTTTTAATCCGTTGGTCGAGCGTTCGAATCGCTCACGACCCACCAAATTTAAAAAGCTGAGTTGAAAAACTCAGCTTTTTTATTATCTTTCAGATACACGCAGACCAAACCATACGGAAACGCCGTATCGGTTTAAACTTAACCCGCCAAACCATCAAGGTTATCTGAAACGCCACAATCATACAAAACCGCGTTTTCAGACGACCCCGCCAACGCCACTCGGAATCCACATGATCAGCAGACTGACCGGCAAGCTCATCGAGAAAAACCCGCCGCAAATCGTCATCGACGTCAACGGCGTCGGCTACGAAGCCGACGTATCCATGCAGACTTTCTACAACCTGCCCGCCTTGGGCGAAACCGTACAGCTTTACACCCAGCTTGTCGTCCGTGAAGACGCGCATTTATTGTTCGGTTTTGCGACTGCCGACGAGCGGGCGACGTTCCGCCAGTTGGTCAAAGTCAGCGGCATCGGCGCAAAAACCGCGCTGGGCATACTCTCCGCCATGTCCGCCGACGAACTTGCCCGCGCGGTTGCCGACGAAGACATCAAACGCCTCTCTTCCGCCCCGGGCATCGGCAAAAAAACCGCCGAACGCATGGTTTTGGAACTGCGCGGCAAACTGGTTTCCCATGCCGCTGCCGACGGGCTTTTCGCCGCCGCGCCTGCCGCCGACGAAACGGACGACATCGTCAACACCCTGATTGCGCTGGGTTACAACGAACGCGAGGCAAAAGCCGCCATCAAAGGCATCCCCAAAGGCACGGAAGTCGGCGAAGGCGTTCGCTTGGCTTTGAAAAACCTGTTGAAATAAAACATATCCTACCTTGCCGTCAAAACGCGGCAACCATACAAAGAGGTCGTCTGAAAACCTATTTTAGAATTTTCAGACGACCTCTTTTTTACGTCAAACCGCTTACGCGCCGCGTTTTTCCAAAGCGGCTACGGCGGGCAACTCTTTGCCTTCCAAGAATTCGAGGAACGCGCCGCCGCCGGTGGAGATGTAGCCGATTTGGTCGGTAACGCCGAATTTGGCAATTGCCGCCAGCGTGTCGCCGCCGCCCGCAATCGAGAACGCTTTGCTTTGGGCGATGGCTTCGGCAAGGGCTTTCGTGCCGCCTGCGAACTGGTCAAACTCGAACACGCCGACCGGGCCGTTCCAAACGATGGTGCCTGCGGCTTTGAGCAGTTCGGCAAGCGCGGCGGCGGATTTCGGACCGATGTCCAAAATCATGTCGTCTTCGGCAACATCGGCAATATCTTTTACGACCGCTTCGGCATCGGCGGCAAAGGCTTTGGCAACGACGACATCGGTCGGCAGCGGTACGGAGCCGCCTTTGGCCGCCATTTTCGCCATGATTTTTTTGGATTCTTCCACCAAATCGTGTTCCGCCAGCGATTTGCCGATGGCTTTGCCTTCCGCCAACAGGAAGGTGTTGGCGATGCCGCCGCCGACGATGAGTTGATCGACTTTATCCGCCAGCGATTCGAGGATGGTCAATTTGGTGGACACTTTGCTGCCGGCGACAATCGCCACCATCGGGCGCGCGGGCTGTTTCAAGGCTTTGCCCAAAGCGTCGAGTTCGCCCGCCATCAATACGCCGGCGCAGGCAACGGGCGCAGCTTGGGCGACGGCTTCGGTCGAGGCTTGGGCGCGGTGGGCGGTGCCGAACGCGTCGTTAACGAACACGTCGCACAAGGCGGCATAGGCTTTGCCCAGTTCCAAATCGTTTTTCTTCTCGCCTTTGTTGATGCGCACGTTTTGCAGCATCACCACATCGCCCGCGTTCAGGGCGGGTTTGTTTTCACGCCAGTCGTTCAATACTGTCACGTCTTTACCCAACAGGCTGCCCAAGTGCGCGGCAACGGGCGCAACGTCGTCTTCGGGGTGGAACTCGCCTTCGGTCGGACGGCCCAAGTGGGTCATCACGATAACGGACGCGCCGTTGTCCAAGCAGTATTTGATGGACGCGAGCGAGGCGCGGATACGGGTGTCGTCGCTGATTTTGCCGTCTTTGAACGGCACGTTCATATCGGCGCGGATGAGGACGGTTTTACCTTGAACATTTTGTTCGGTCAGTTTCAGAAATGCCATGATGTATCCTTTGTGAAGGTTGGAAACGGAAATGGGAATGTTCTCAATTATCCGCGAACGGGGCGCATCGGTAAAGGCGGGATTTGCCTGCACTTGATTTGCGTCAGCGGTAGGGTCGATATAAGGTTGTCTGAAAACGTGGTTTGAATGAAGCAAAAAACCAAATCCTTCCTTTCAGACGACCTCCCGCCGAATCTTTGCTAAACTACACGAGAATACGTTCAACATCCTCAAAGCTATGCTCACTTACACCCCGCCCGATCCGCGACAACCTGCCAAAACCCATGAAAAACCCTGGCTCTTGCTGCTGATGGCATTTGCCTGGCTGTGGCCGGGCGTGTTTTCGCACGACTTGTGGAATCCCGCCGAACCCACTGTCTTTACCGCCGTCGAAGCCTTAGACGCAGGCGCGACGCCGTTGGTCGCCCATGTGTTGGGACAGCCGGATTTTCAGATTCCGCCCGTCTATTTGTGGGTGGCGGCGGCGTTCAAACACCTGTTGTCGCCTTGGGCGGCGGACGCTTATGATGCTGCGCGTTTTGCGGGCGTTTTCTTCACGATTATCGGGCTGACCGCCTGCGGTTTTGCCGGATTCAACTTCTTGGGCAGGCACCACGGGCGCAGCGTCGTCCTCATTCTGATCGGCAGCATCGGGCTGCTCTCGGTCGCGCACTTCCTCAACCCCGCTTCGGTCGCCTTTGCCGCATCGGGTATGATATTGTGCGGCTTTTCGTTGGCGCAACGCCGCGTCATTACCGCCTCCCTGCTGCTGGGCGGCGGCTGGGCGTTGCTGTCTCTCTCATCGGGCTATCTGATGACCGCCGCACTGATGTTTTTAGCCCCCGCTCTGCTGCTCGATGAGAAATGGCGCGTCAAACGCTATTACCTGACGCTGGTCGGCGCGTTCGCCATCGGACTGCCGCTGCTGACGGTTTATCCGCTCATTTTCTCCAGAACCCAGCCCGAACTGTTTTCCATTTGGCTGCAACATCATTCGCTCGGTGCATTCGGCGGCTTGGGTGGTTTTCAGACGACCTTCAGCCTGTTCTATTACCTGAAAAACCTGCTCTGGTTTACCCTGCCCGCATGGCCACTCGCCGCATGGACGTTGAGCCGCCCCCGCATACGCGAAAAAAACTGGAGCGTATTGTGCATTTCGTGGTTCCTCATCGTCCTCAGCATTCTTGCCGTCAGCCCGCAACGCCTGCAAGACAACCTCGTTTGGCTGCTGCCCCCGCTTGCCCTGCTCGGCGCGGCGCAACTGGACGGACTGCGGCGCGGCGCGGCGGCGTTTATCAACTGGTTCGGCGTTATGGCGTTCGGATTGTTCGCCATTTTCCTGTGGACAGGCTTCTTCGCCATGAACTACGGCTGGCCTGCCAAACTCGCCGAACGCGCCGCCTATTTCAGCCCGTATTACACGCCCGACATCGACCCGATACCGATGGCGGTCGCCCTACTGTTTACCCCGCTGTGGCTGTGGGCGATTACCCGCAAAAACATCCGCGGCAGACAGGCAGTGACCAACTGGGCGGCAGGCGTTACGCTGGCGTGGGCATTGCTGATGACCCTGTTCCTGCCGTGGCTCGACGCCGCCAAAAGCCACGCGCCCGTCGTCCTCCAAATGGAAGCAGCCCTCTCTCCCGAACTGAAACAACGGCTTTCAGACGACCTCGAATGCATCAGCATCGCCAACGAAGACCACCGCGCCCGCATCGCTTGGGCGCAATACAGCGACTTGATACTCCATATCGACGACGCTGCCTGCCGCTATCGTCTGGTGCAGCAGCCTAAAAATACCGACGCGCCGCCGGGCTGGACGAAAATCTGGCAGGGCGCGCGCCCGAGAAACAAAGTGGAAGGCTTCGCCCTGTTGGAGAAAGCGGAATGAATCCGCTAGGGGCGTGAATGGCAAACGTCGTCTGAAGATCGGTTTCAGACGACGTTTTTTCATGAAGATTTGAGTATCGGAAACATTGTTTGCAAGAATGCGTCTGACAGGCGTTTGATATAGTGGATTAACAAAAATCAGGACAAGGCGACGAAGCCGCAGACAGTACAGATAGTACGACAAGGCGAGGCAACGCCGTACTGGTTTAAAGTTGATCCACTATAAACACAAAGGTCGTCTGAAAACCCATATTCAGATTTTCAGACGACCCTTTATGCCGCAAATTATGCTTCAAATCCCGTGTTATTGCAGGCTGTGTTCCAATGACACGCCTGCCGCCCAGCCGGTTTTGGGGTCTTTGCTTTCTTTGACTACGCCTGAGTTGAACGAGAGGGTCGTGCGTTTGGAGAATTTGTATTCGGTGTTGAACGCGAGCTGTTTGTAATTCTTGCCGGTGTCGGAGCGGCCGTAGGCGACGCCGAGTTTGGGAGTGATGTTGCCCATGGTGTAGCCGGCGGTCACTTGGAAATCGCGGGTGTTGGTATTGGTTTTGGTTTCGTCTTCCCAGTGGAATTTGTCGGCGACATTGCGGGCGTACATCATGCCGGCGGCGAGGTAGAGATTGTCTTTGTCGTAGCCGACTTTCATGGAATGAACCTGTCTGTCTTTCGTATCGTCAGGCGAGCCGTTGCGGGCGTATTCGAGGGCGTAGTGAGCGTTGAAGCCGTTGGTCGGGTGTTTGTAGTGCAAGCCTAAGCCCGCCATCCAGTCGCCGTTGCGCTTCCTGTCTTTGTATTTGTTGGCACCGGGCGCGATTTGGACGCGGTAATTGAAGCCGTTGTCAAAGGTTTTGGATTCGTAGTTCAGGGCGATTTCACGGCCGCCGAAACGGGTCATGCGCCCCATGGTTTGGGTGTGGTTGTTGCCGTTGAACGCGTCTTGTTCGCCGGTCAGGTAGTGCATGGGGGTACTGAGCCAGCCGGCGCGGACGGTACCGAAATCGCCGCGCAGACCGATGTAGGAGTCGTCCGTACTCCAGCCGTTGTAGTCGAAGGCGACGAATGAATTGACGCCGTAGATGAGCTTGAGGTCTTTGTCGAGTTTTTCACTGCCCATAATCCAGATGCGGCTGTTGTTGTCGGATATATCGGTAGCGGATTGCCCTTTGCCGTTGCGTTCGTGTTCGATAGAAGTAAATATCCGTCCGCCGATTTTGGCTTCGTTATCGGATGCCAATGCGGGGGCGGCAAGCGGGACGGCAACCGCAATCATTAATAACTTCTTCATTTTCTTCTCCTTTTGCTTGATTCTTCTGAGGCTGCGTTTAAACAGGGTTTTATACTATTTGAGGCGTGCAAAAAAATCAATATTTTTGTAATCACTTGTAACTTTTATTTCAAAAAATGTTTTTTACGGCGTTTTTTTGTGTTATCTTGCAAACCGATTCCCAAAACAGGCGGATTTTTTCAAATACCCATAGAGAATAAATCTTTTTATCCGCTAAAAATCAGAATATTTCCCTACCATGTAGTCATATGTAGTTTTTTATTTTTTGCAAAACGCAGGATGGAGGGAGAGATAGCGAGAAGAGGAGAAAAAACGTGCTGCCGAACAAACCTTATTCCATATCGGCTTTATCGCTTGCCATAGTGCTTGCGCTGTCGGCGTGTCATCGCGAAGTCAAGCCCGCGCCCGAATTCAAGCGCAGCGAATACAATAAAATCGTCATCAGCAATGCGGTCGAACCGAGTACGCTCGACCCGCAGAAAAGCTCGGATATGGCGGCGGGCGCGATTATCCGTCAGATGATGGACGGCTTGGTCAGTACGGATGCCGAAGGCAAAACCATTCCCGCCTTGGCGTTGAAATGGGAGCCGTCAGACGAAGGGCGCGTTTGGACGTTCCACCTGCGCGATGCGAAGTGGAGCAACGGCGACCCGATTACCGCCGAAGATTTCGTTTACAGCTTCCGCCGCCTCGCCGATCCCGCAACCGCCGCGCCTAACAGCAGCTATTTGGAAGACGCGAAAATACAGGGTGCGGCGGAAATCCTGCAAGGCAAGGCGAAGCCGGATACTTTGGGCGTCAAGGCTTTGGACAAGAAAACGCTGCAATTCACGCTCACCGCGCCCGTGCCGTATTTCCCCGATATGCTGATTCAGCAGTTCACCTACCCCGTCCACCGCGCCACGGTCGAGAAATTCGGCGAAAAATGGACGCAGCCGGGCAATTATGTTTCCAGCGGCGCATACATCCTCAAAGAATGGCGTGTCAACAGCCACATCACCATGGATAAAAACCCTACTTATTACGACAGCAAAAAAGTATCCATCCCGCAGGCGGTGTTCCTCGCCATCGGCAAAGAATACGACCGCTACCGTGCCGACGAAGTGGACGTTACCTACGGCATCCCTTCCGATCAAATTAAGATTGCCGAGAAAGAATTTCCCGGGCAGGTCCGGCGCGCGACTTTGCTGTGTTCTTGGTTTTTAGAGCCGAACTTGGAATCCGCCGAATTTAAAAATCCCAAAGTCCGCCGCGCGCTCAACCTGCTGACCGACCGCGCCATCATTACCAAGGTTGCCGCACGCGGCGACAAGGAAGCGTTCCAGCTTACCCCGCCGAATATGCAGGGCGGCGGCGAGTCTGCGCCTGCGTGGAAGCCGCTGAAACGCGAAGCGCGTATTGCCGAAGCAGAAAAACTCTTGCGCGAAGCGGGTTATAGCGAAGAGAAACCGTTCGAGTTCCAAATCGTCTATACCACCAGCGAGGCCGCCAAAAAACAAATCACCGCGCTGCAATCCATTTGGAAGGCGACCGTGCCGTTCGTTCGCCCCACGTTGATGAACGAAGAATGGAAAACCTTCTTGGACAAGCGTATGCAAGGTAATTTCAGCATGGCGTTTGCAGGCTGGTGTTCCGACTACAACGACCCTGCGGGCATGCTCAATATTTTCAAATCCAACAATCCGAACAACGCCTTCCATTACAAGAATCCCGAATTCGACAAGCTGATGAACAGCACGCTCGAAGCGGGCATTTCCGCCGAAGAGCGCGCCCGCCGCTACGTCAGCGCCGAGGCGATGCTGCAACGCGACGACGCCTTTATCCCGCTGTATCACCAAGTCAGCATCAATCTGGTGAAACCCGACATCCAAGGCTACTCCGACCGCGACCCGCTGAAAAACTACACCGTCAAGAATTGGTCGTTTGCACCCAAGAAGTGATTTGATAACATAGACACGTTTTTCAGACGACCTCCCTGTACACTAAATTGAAGAGGTCGTCTGAAACCGCGAAACCCTATTGGAGAATCCCGTTCATGAATACCGTATCGAATTACCTGTCCGCATTGCGCGAAGCCATGAAGGCGCAAGGCTTGGACGCACTCGTCATCCCCTCCGCCGACCCCCATCTTTCCGAATACCTGCCCGCACACTGGCAGGCGCGTCGCGAGTTGTCGGGCTTTACCGGCTCGGTCGGCACTTTCGTCGTTACCGCCGATGAAGCGGGCGTGTGGGTGGACAGCCGCTATTGGGAACAAGCCACCAAACAGCTTGCAGGCAGCGGCATCGAGCTGCAAAAAAGCGGGCAAGTTCCGCCATATAACGAATGGCTCGCGGCAAACCTGCCCGAAAACGCCGCCGTCGGCATCCCTTCCGATATGGTGTCGCTCACCGGCAAACGCACTTTGGCGCAATCCCTGATCGCAAAAAACATCCGCATCGAACACCCCGACGACCTGCTTGACCGCGTATGGACAAGCCGTCCCGCCATCCCCGCCGAAACAGTGTTCATCCACGACCCCGCCTACGTCTCCGAGACCGCCGCCGAAAAACTCGCCCGCGTGCGCGCCGTCATGGCAGAAAAAGGCGCGGATTACCACTTGGTTTCCTCGCTTGACGACATCGCTTGGCTGACCAACCTGCGCGGCAGCGACGTGCCTTTCAACCCCGTTTTCGTGTCCTTCCTGCTGATCGGCAAAGACAACGCCGTCCTGTTTACCGACCAAGGTCGTCTGAACGCCGAAGCCGCCGCCGCGCTGCAAACCGCCAGCATCACGGTCGAACCTTATGCCCAAGTTGCCGACAAACTCGCGCAAATCGGCGGCGCGCTGCTCATCGAGCCGAACAAAACCGCCGTCAGCACCCTCGTACGCCTGCCCGAAAGCGTGCGCCTTATCGAGGGCATCAACCCGTCCACCTTCTTCAAATCCGTCAAATCCGAAGCCGACATCGCCCACATCCGCGAAGCGATGGAACAAGACGGCGCGGCGTTGTGCGGCTTCTTCGCCGAGTTTGAAGACATCATCGACAACGGCGGCAGCCTGACCGAAATCGACGTGGACACCATGCTCCACCGCCACCGCAGCGCACGTCTGGGCTTCATCTCATTGAGTTTCGACACCATCGCAGGCTTCAACGCCAACGCCGCCCTGCCGCATTACAGCGCGACGCCCGAAAGCCACAGCACCATCAGCGGCAACGGTCTGCTGCTCATCGACTCCGGCGCGCAATACAAAGGCGGCACGACCGACATCACCCGCGTCGTCCCCGTCGGTACACCGACCGCCGAACAAAAACGCGACAACACCCTCGTTCTCAAAGCCCATATCGCGCTTGCCGAAGCCGTGTTCCCCGAAAACATCCTCTCGCCGATGATAGACGCCATCTGCCGCAAACCCTTGTGGCAGGCGCAATGCGACTACGGTCATGGTACAGGACACGGTGTAGGCTATTTCCTCAACGTCCACGAAGGACCGCAAGTCATCGCCTGCGCTGCCGTTCCCGGCCCGCAGCACGCCATGAAAAAAGGCATGGTAACCTCCATCGAACCCGGACTCTACCGTCCCGGCAAATGGGGCATCCGCATTGAGAACCTCGCCGCCAACCAAGCCGTCGCCAACCCGCAGGAAACCGAGTTCGGCAGCTTCCTCTACTTCGAAACCCTGACCCTCTGCCCCATCGACACCCGCCTGATGGACACCGCCCTCATGACCGACGGCGAAATCGACTGGGTCAACCGCTACCACGCCGAAGTCCGCCGCCGCCTCGAGCCGCTGACCGAAGGCGCAGCAAAAGCATGGCTGATCAAACGCACCGAACCGCTGGCGCGCTGACGGCAAAGGTCGTCTGAAACGACCATGGCGCGGGTTCTCACCACGAACCCGCACCAACCCCAAAGGTCGTCTGAAAAACAACCGTAGCGTGGGCTTTGCCCACGAAAAACACCAGCAAAAAGGTCGTCTGAAACCGAAAATCCCGTTTCAGACGACCTCCGAAACAAACCCATACCGCAGGCTGCCACCCGCAACCGCCGCAATAAAAAACCGTCCGAAACCCCATCCAAAGTGTTCAGACAACCATAAAAGCCGTAGCGTGGGCTTTGCCCACGAAAAACATCAGCAAAAAGGTCGTCTGAAACCCAAAATCCCGTTTCAGACAACCATAAAAGCAAAAGCCCGCACACCCAAAAACCAAGGGCCTGACTACAAAGAAGAGAAAACCACCCCAAGCGTCCGAACCCCATTCAGACGACCTTCCCGTATTCAGGCATATTCCGACCCACCAAGCCCCGAGCAGGTACGATATGCTGAAATTCATCATCCGCCGCATACTTTCCGCCATCCCCACCATGCTGGTCCTGATTACCGTCTCATTCTTCATGATGCGGCTCGCACCCGGCAGCCCCTTCACCGGCGACAAAAACGTACCGCCCGCCGTACTGGCCAACATCGAGGCCAAATACCACCTGAACGACCCGATGTACCTGCAATACTTCAACTATCTCAAACAACTCGCCCACGGCGACCTCGGCCCCTCGTTCAAATACAAAGACTACAACGTCAACGAGCTGCTCGCCCAAGCCCTGCCCGTCTCCGTCGAACTGGGCGTGTACGCCTTCATCGTCTCCACCGTTTTGGGCGTACTCATGGGCACCATCGCCGCGCTCAGGCGCAACACCTGGGCAGACTACACCATCATGACCGCAGCCATGACCGGCATCGTCGTCCCCAGCTTCGTCAAAGCCCCCATCATGATTTTCATCTTCGCCATCACCCTCAAATGGCTGCCCGCCGGCGGCTGGAATGACGGCTCGTTGACCAGCCTCATCCTGCCCGTCGCCGCCCTCTCCATCGGCTATGTCGCAGGCCTCGCCCGCATTACGCGCGGCGCGATGATAGAAGTGTTGAACAGCCCCTACATCCGCACCGCCCGCGCCAAAGGGCTGTCGATGAACAGCATCGTCCTGCGCCACGCCCTGCGTCCCGCCATGCTGCCCATCCTCTCCTATCTCGTTCCTGCCTTCGTCGGCATCATCACCGGCGCCATCGTCATCGAAAGCGTCTTCGGTCTGCCCGGCATCGGACAACTCTTCGTCAACGGCGCGCTCAACCGCGACTACGGCATGATCTTGGGGCTGACCATCCTCGTCGGCGTACTGACCATCGTCTTCAACGCCATACTCGACATCCTCTACGCCCTGATCGACCCCAAAATCCGCTATTAAAAGCAAAAAAGGTCGTCTGAAAACCGGTTTTGCCGTTTTCAGACGACCCCGAACAAAACAACGGAGAACACCATGCTATTCAACAAGAAAAATTCCCGCGCCATAGCAGACGCAGCCGAACAGGCACAAGTACACGGACGCAGCCTGTGGCAGGACGCATGGCGGCGTTTCAGCAACAACAAAGCCGCCCTGTGCAGCATCTTCATCCTTGCCGCCATCACCCTCTTCGTTGTCGCCGCCCCCTGGATCAGCGCCTACACCTACGACTACACCGACTGGGACAACATGCAAATCCCGCCTTCCTTCGCCACCCGCCACTACTTCGGCACCGACCTGCTCGGACGCGACCTCCTCACCCGTGCCGCCGCAGGCGGGCGCATTTCCCTGCTCATCGGCATCGCAGGCGCACTCGTCGCCGTCGTCATCGGCACGCTCTACGGCGCGCTCGCAGGCTTTTTCGGCGGCAAACTCGACTCCGTCATGATGCGCCTGCTCGAAATCCTCAACGCCTTCCCCTTCATGTTCTTCGTCATCCTCCTCACCACCTTCTTCGGGCGCAACCTCTTACTCATCTTCGTCGCCATCGGACTCGTCTCATGGCTGGACGTCGCCCGCATCGTCCGCGGACAAACCCTCAGCCTCAAACACAAAGAATTCGTCGAAGCCGCCCGCATCACAGGCGTATCCCGCCGCCGCATCGTTACTCGCCACATCATCCCCAACGTACTCGGCGTCGTCATGGTTTACGCCTCCCTGCTCGTACCCGGCATGATCATGTTCGAATCCTTCCTCAGCTTCCTCGGATTGGGCGTACAAGAACCCCAGACCAGTTGGGGTTCCATGCTCCAAGAGGGCGCAGCCTCCATGGAAGCCGCCCCGTGGCAGCTCCTCGTCCCCTGCTTCTTCCTCGTCGCCACCCTCTTCTGCTTCAACTTTATCGGCGACGGCCTGCGCGACGCACTCGACCCCAAAGACCGCTGACACACACCACGAGGACACACCCATGAACACCCCGTTACTCACCGTCGAAAACCTCGACATCCGCTTCCAACTCCACGAAAAAACCGTCCACGCCGTGCGCAACATCAGCTTCAAAGTCGCCAAAGGCGAAACCCTCGCCCTCGTCGGCGAATCCGGTTCCGGCAAATCCGTTACCGCCATGTCCCTCATGCGCCTCCTGCCCGAAAATAGTACCCGTTACGGACAAGACTCGCGCATCACCTTCGACGGCACATCCATCCTCGATGCAGACGAAAAAACCCTCCGCAGCCGGCGCGGCGGACGCATCAGCTTCATCTTCCAAGAGCCCATGACCTCGCTGAATCCCTTCATGAAAATCGGCACCCAGCTCACAGAAGCCCTGCGCGTCCACAACAAAACCATCACCCGCAAAGCCGCCCGCGAACGCATTCTCGACCTCCTCAACCGCGTCGGCATCCGCGAAGCAGAACGTCGTCTGAAACAATACCCCCACGAATTCTCAGGTGGCCAGCTCCAGCGCATCATGATCGCCATGGCGCTGCTCAACGACCCCGCCCTGCTCATCGCCGACGAACCCACCACCGCCCTTGACGTAACCATTCAAGCAGAAATCCTCGACCTCCTGCACGACCTCCAAAAACAAATGGGCATGGCGATTATCTTCATCACCCACGACCTCGGACTCGCCGAACACTACTCCGAAACCGTCTGCGTCATGAAAGACGGCGAAATCGTCGAGCGCGGCAAAATCAAACAAGTTTTCGCCAACCCCACCCACCCCTACACCGCACAACTCATCCACTCCGTCCCCAAAGGCATGAAAGACCCCGTAGAAGGCAACCCGCCCGAGCTCATCCGCGCCGACGGCATCAACGTCCACTTCACCCTCAAACACAACTTCTTCGGCAAACCCCTCAAAACCTTCCACGCCGTCAAAAACATCAGCCTCGCCATCCGCCAAGGCGAAACCCTCGGCATCGTCGGCGAATCCGGTTCCGGCAAATCCACACTCGGCAAAGCCATCATGCAAATGCTCCCCTACCAAGGCAGCATACACTTCGACGGCAGCGACCTCGCCGCCCTCAGCCCCGAGCGCGCGCGCCAACTCAAAGCCGAACGCCAAATCGTCTTCCAAGACCCCTACGGCTCACTCTCCCCCCGCCTCACCGTCGGCGAAATCATAGGCGAAGGCCTCACCGTTCACCGCCCCGAAATGACCAAAGCCCAACGCACCGAACTCGTCCTCAAAGTCCTGGACGAAGTCTCCCTGCCCGCCGACGCCCTCAACCGCTACCCGCACGAATTCTCAGGCGGACAACGCCAACGCATCGCCATCGCCCGCGCCCTCATCCTGCGGCCCAAGTTCATCCTCCTCGACGAACCCACCTCCGCCCTCGACCGCTCCGTCCAAATCAAAGTCGTCGAACTGCTGCGCGGACTCCAAACCAAATACGGACTGACCTACATCTTTATCAGCCACGACCTCTCCGTCGTCCGCGCCGTCAGCGACAACGTCGCCGTCATGCAGCACGGAGAACTCGTCGAATACGGCAGCGCAGACCAAATCTTCCACCACCCGCAGAAAGACTACACCAAACGTCTCATCAACGCCGCCTTCGACCTCTGAGACCCAAGGTCGTCTGAAATCAAAAATAGCGTGGGTTTCGCCCACAAACCCGCCTAACGTCAAAAGGTCGTCTGAAAACCCACTTTCAGACGACCTTCTTTCATCCCCAATCCATTCATCTCCCTCCCTTACAAAACCACCCATACAACATCTTTACCTCTTATCCTCCGTTGTTTATCCTACCTGTCATTTTGACTTATATTCAGACTTTCATCATAAACCCATCCAAACCGTCATGGCTGACCGCTAGTCCTACCCCGTTCTTTCTCTGCCATGTTTACCCAAAAGCTATTCGAAAACAGGCAAAACCTGCTTTTGCTGCCTTATCGAGAGGAATTAAAAAGTGTCGAAAGGTAAATATTTAATTTTTATCGCAGTTTTATTCCTGACCTCATGTATCGTTTCTTTTAATGATTATGAACTACAACCTAAAAATTATGTGATCAACAAAGAATTTGATGAAGTTGTATTTGATATGGATTTTATCAATACAAAACAGGAAATGATAAATAAATTAAAGCAAACCAATACAAAACCTGTTCATTGTGAAAGTAGCGAAAAAACATATGTTATAGAGTTATTAGGTTTTGTTGATTCGGAATCTAGTGATATAAAAAATAGCCAGAGTGATAGGTTGACAGGAAGTGTACGATTATGCAGCAACGATGACCGATTTAATTGTGTACAGGATAAATTTGAACAAAAAAGATATACATTTAAATGTATAGCTGTGTTCTATGAAGGAATGGAGCGTGGCTATCGATCCAAGCCTTTTGTCATCGACTTTGATACACGAACGCTTAAAAAAGAACTGTAATCCTAGAGTGGGCTGAATCCAATATTTTTAGCGATTTGAAGGTGTTATTGCGCTACGCCCAACCTACTTACCAATCTACTTACCCTCTTTGCTAAAGGTTACATCATGAGATCTTTGATCATATCTATAATCCTGTTTTGTTCATCCGGCTTTTGCATCGCCCAGGAAATTCATCCCATTAAAAATGATGGATCATGTGATGATCAGAATTACAAATTAAGCCTTTTCAAAACAAATGATGCTTTATTTTCGGCATCACACTGTATCACCATTCATAATGAAGAAATAGACGAAATCAACGGAATAGATGGAATAGAAGAAATAATCCATAACAGTATATTGGTTAATGGGAAAAAATATGAATTAAAAAGTTTTAGAAAAGAGAATAGTCCAAGTAGGAAAATCAACTTGGAAGCAGTGAGCGTATATAAGGATAATCGCCATCCCCCATTGCTTATTATTCTATTTTCAGAGGAATTTTGTTGCTATCCTCAACTGGATGGCAAAGATTATACGATTTATTTATATAAAATTTATCAAAACAAAGAAAATGGTGAGTTAAAACTAATACCTTCAAATCATATCTTAGGTGAGAACGCATCAGGATTTAATGGTATATCTGATCATAAAATAGAATTTAAATTAAAAAATATCAGAGAAATAAAAAAATATTTAAATAAGAAGAAAGCTCTTCTTAATTAATCCATTGAGCAAGTACAGATTGAGTTGAAACCCGGAATTTATAAAGGTCGTCTGAGACTTTTCAGACGACCTTCTTTTGAATTGGAATTAAAATAGACAAGTGGAATCATGTTTAAAAAATTTGCCCTAATAACCATTTTGTTAACTATAATTTTTTCTTATTTTTATTTTAGATATAGCGCATATTGCCATTATAAAGAAAAGACTTTACCTAGTTATCAAGTTCCTAGTGATGGAGACCAATGTGAAAGGTTTAGCGTAAGTGAAAATAAAAAAATTGTTGTTTGCCTGGATAGTATAGGAAATTTTTTAAGCATAGACGGCCTCAACTCCGGTATCTATTTATATGATGACCAAGGTAAATTGCTGTCTTTTTATTATCTCTATAATGAAGTTTGGCTAGGCATGCCATTAGACTTGAACTTAGATGAAGAAGGTATATTCGATTTAGGCCTATATGCTCAAGCAGAATCCTTTTCTATAAACCCATCTATTCTCCATAGGATAGAAGCAAAATTTATTGATAATTTATGCCATAAATAAAATTTTAATCTATATTATTTTATATAATTCAATTACTTAAAAGGGGGCAGAAATATGCCTGTATTTTTATCCTTAAATAATATTGTTTCAATCCCCAATTGAAGTGGTTTTGAAATAATAGGTAAAGTTTATGAAAAAGAAAAAAAATGATGTATTGGATGAGCTGAATAAACTTCCTGATAATAAATTGCCAGATGCAAGAAAAAGGCATACTTGTTTAGAAAGTAAAAATAAGTTATAGATTATGAATAAAAAAATTTTAATGGTTTTATGTATCTTTTTATTATGTTTTTTTTATAAAAATCTCCACCCTAAGGTAACATATTTTTACTATAATGAAGGTAAGCGCACTAGTATCACCTTAATTAGGAGTGATGGTAGTAAGGAATACTTGCGTCCTTTTTTTACTAATAATGTAACTTTTTATTTTCCATTCGATTGGTCATCTGAGCCAGATGGTATTATTTTAATATCAAAACATGAAACAACTATCTTTTTAAAAGAAGATATAACCTTTTGTACCATGGAAATTTACCTGGATAAAAATCAGAAAATTTCCGATGTTAAACAATATGATGGACTTTGTATTAAACCGTAGATATTCAATATTTGTAAAGTGTATTGAAAGACGAATTTTTCGCCACTGTCGCAGGCTGTACTTTGGCAGCTGCCATCGGAAAATACCGCATGCCTGGAAATAAATTAATTGTAGAAAGCGTTTATCTCTATATCCGAGATACATTTGATTTTCTTAACGATAATGGCGGAAATCAATACCTAGGGCATTGGAATCATACAGGATTTGATGTGTTTTATAGCCATCAGCTTTCAGATAAGAAAAATGAGATTATAGCAGCCTCAGCCTATATAGCAGCCCCCCTTATCTTTTCGATTCTAAGCCGGAAGACCGTTTCTACCCAGTTAGGAACAGCCATTTCAACAAATGGCGAGATTTAAACAGACTAGGCGGGGATCTGCTGATATTTTCATCTTTGAAAGAATATCGTTGTAACCCTCCAATTGAAGTGGTTTTGAAATAATAGGCAAAGTTTATGAAAAAGAAAAAAATAGTGAAATGGTTTGGTTTCTTTATATTGATATTTGGATTAGTTGAGTATTGGCGAATAACGGGGATGGGAGAAGAGATAAAAAATCTTTCCGTGAGCAGTGATTGTTACCAAAATAAATATTTAGTGAACTATCAAGAAGGTTCTTGTGGACTATATTTTATGCAAAATCCTGAAGCAATTTACCGAGAATTACGCTACAAAGATAACCCCGAATGTGAGTATTTATATCAACATAAAGTAGAACGTTTAGAACAAATAGAATTGGAAAAAAAGATTTTGGCAGATAATCGCAGAATTTTAAAGAATAGAAAAACTTTTGCCTGTACAGGATGGAACGGCTTTAGGACAGCAATCTTTATTGCCGATGAAAAAGATAATTTGCTCTACTATTATCGAGATACATCCCCATTTGGCACCGAATGGGTTCCTGAAAATTTTGCAAGACCCTCTATCGATGATGAATATATCGGCTGGAGTGGCGGACCTGACGGCGGTCCTGTTGCGCCACTGCACCCCAACCTCCTCCAACGGATAGATGCAAAAATTATCCAGTGGCTGGTTGAATTGTTTTATTGAACGGAAAGAGTCCTCTTTGAACCTTTTGTTTTCTAACCTATCATGAAAAAAATAATTTTCCTAATATTGCTTTGTGTGTTTCCCTTTGTGATACATGACTTCATTACTGAACAAAAACGACAAATCGTCATCCATAATTCATCTCCTTATTGGCTGCAAGTCAATGTTTCTAGAACGTATGACAATCAGACTGAGGATGAAGCAATGAAAAATTACTGGGGTTTCAATTTAGAGAAGAATGAATCTTCCCCGATCTACTTCTCATATAATAAAAAAAATATTAATGAAACCCTCTATCTTGGTTTTTCTTTTTTCCAGCCAGATAATGATGATCTATTCTATACAGATGAATCTGTACCAACTCCAAAGCAGAAGTTCATGGAAATTCATCGCGACTCGGGCGATTTCTGTGAGAGGCATATTTATCTTGGGAGCAGTGGAGAGATAATTAAAGATGAAGCAGTTAAAGGATTTTGCTTGGGGCGATTATTAAGTTAAATCCTTCATTATTTGAATCCTTGACTAAGTTTCAAGCAAGTACAGATTGAATTTATAAAGGTCGTCTGAAACCTCCATTCAGACGACCTTTCTACCGTTTATCCCATTTGCTTTACCGTTGATGACGTTCAAGTTACCATACGAACCTCATTGTCATCTTTAAATTCAACGCCATGACTGCCTGCCAATCCTACCATCTCACCTTCGCCCGTTTCTCCCCGTCCCTCTCCGTTCGTTCTTTCATCACCTCTGAAGCCGCCAACACCGCCTACTGCGTCGAAATCACCGCCACCTCCACCGATTCCTCACTGCCGCTGTCTTCCTACCTCAACCAACGTGCAGCGTTTGAAATTCGTCCGCAGGAAGCCGTATTGTCCGAATCCGAAAAGTAGGAATATATCGAAAGACACCTGCAAACCATAGCAGGCTGGATAGGCAACACCAAAAAAGGAGAAAACCATGAATCTTGGAACTACCCACAAGGCAATCAGTGAGCGGGTTGTAGCAGCTTTGCTCGCTACTCTTTTGCTCGCTCTGATCTCATTAACAGTTCATGCTTCAGACGACAAGGAGAAAATCATGCCGCAGGAAGTAACTTTACAATTGGGCAAAAAAGGGCCGGAAAGCTTCAAACAGGCAGGGGCGGTTGCAGATCACCATACCGCAGGAGAACTGGTCGGCTTTTTAGATTTAAAATGGCCGTCGAAACAATTGGGAGCCGTCACTATCCGCCACGGCGATCATGACCTGATGATCCCACATACGTTTACCGCCATGGGTACGGCAGAGCCCTACGGGGGGATAGTCGGTATCGATTTAAACAGCGGCATCAGTGCCGGCGAACTTATCCGCCATCGTGAAGCCTATGATTTATGGGTTAAGCTGATGAAGCGGATACAGGACAGTGGTTGGCAACGCTATATTTATTTATCCAGTCCTCGGCTGACAGGTAAAGATGCAATCAGATATTTCCAAGATAAAGAAAATTTTGGCTTGGGCGATATTACCGATCCCGATGCAGTTCCCGATTTCAATACATGGTATAGCGTGATAATACAACGAGCCATTAACGCAAACTTTTATTTAGATGGCATTGAAATGAGTCTTTCATTTAACTCAACCGTCACAGACCAAGAAGATTTAGACCGCATCAATAAAACATTAAGTTTTAACGAATGGGGGCAGTATATGATGCGGATTGAATTTAACAATCTTAGAATGAGTATGCGGGAACAAATGAATCTTATGTTTCTTGACGGTATTAATGATGAAAAACTGTTATCAGCCAAGTGGGAGGATATTGCAAATAACCTGACCAAGTACTGGCCACGCTACCGAGCCATCGAATTGGCAAAACGCAAAAAAGAGGAAGCCATGTTGGTTAGTAAGGGGTATAAAATCGATGAGAGCTATCAGGATCCCGATTTACTACTTTATTTACAGAAAGAACCCAAATTTTAAAGGGTTAAGACCTTTGCAAAATTCCCCAAAATCCCCAAAATTCCCACCAAGACATTTAGGGGATTTTGGGGAATTTTGCAAAGGTCTCAATAAAATTAGTGTTATGCTGGGGTTAGGTGTGAAAGTGGACGTAGTTAGAGAGTAATAGGCAAAGTAGTGGTTGTCAGCATACCCAAGCATAGTAGTAGTAAGATTTATATAGTCAATTAAAAATAAAATAGTACAATACTCAACTTTGAAGGTTTAACCA
>CAUOMQ010000031.1:0-20398 GCA_963456805.1 uncultured Neisseria sp.
TACTGTCTGCGGCTTCGTCGCCTTGTCCTGATTTAAATTTAATCCACTATAAATTTCAAAAGGTCGTCTGAAATCCCGATTCCGGTTTTCAGACGACCTTTTGCTATAATACCCGCCAGTTTGAAAACGGAAGAAACCCATGTCCCGAATCGCCGCCCTGCCCGACCACCTCGTCAACCAAATCGCCGCCGGCGAAGTGGTCGAACGCCCCGCCAACGCCCTGAAAGAAATCGTCGAAAACAGCATAGACGCAGGCGCAACGGCGATTGAAGTCGAGTTGGCGGGCGGCGGCATCCGCCTCATCCGCGTCAGCGACAACGGCGGCGGCATCCACCCCGACGACATCGAACTCGCGCTCCACCGCCACGCCACCAGCAAAATCAAAACCTTAAACGACTTGGAACACGTCGCCAGCATGGGCTTTCGCGGCGAAGGCTTAGCAAGCATCGCCTCCGTCAGCCGCCTGACCCTGACCAGCCGCCAAGACGGCAGCGCTCACGCGACCCAAGTCAAAGCCGAAGACGGCAAACTCAGCAGCCCCACCGCCGCCGCCCATCCCGTCGGCACCACCATCGAAGCCGCCGAACTCTTCTTCAACACCCCCGCGCGGCGCAAGTTCCTCAAATCCGAAAACACCGAATACGCCCACTGCGCCACCATGCTCGAACGCCTCGCACTGGCGCATCCGCACATCGCCTTCTCGCTCAAACGCGACGGCAAACAAGTGTTCAAATTCCCCGCCCAAAGCCTGCACGAACGCATAGCCGCCATCGTCGGCGAAGACTTTCAGGCGGCATCCCTAGAAATCGACAGCGGTAACGGCGCGCTGCGGCTCTACGGCGCCATCGCCAAACCCACCTTCGCCAAAGGCAAAACCGACAAACAATACTGCTTCGTCAACCACCGCTTCGTGCGCGACAAAGTCATGCTCCACGCCGTTAAACAGGCATACCGCGACGTATTGCACAACGCCCTCACCCCCGCCTTCGTCCTCTTCCTCGACCTGCCGCCCGAAGCCGTGGACGTCAACGTCCACCCCACCAAAACCGAAATCCGCTTCCGCGACAGCCAGCAGGTGCACCAACTCGTGTTCCACACCCTCAACAAAGCCCTCGCCGACACCCGCGCCGACTTGACCGAAAGCGTCGGCAACGCAGGCGAAGTGTTGCACGAAATCACAGGCATCCGTCCGGCGGCAACGTCGTCTGAAAACGAGCCTAGCGAGTTTCGCCCAAACCCGACCGCGTCGTCTGAAAACATTTTCGCCGCCGCACCCAGCGCACACGCTTCCGAACCGCGCAGCACCTTCAGTTCCGGCAAAACCGCCCCCATGCCCTATCAGGCGGCACGCGCGCCGCAGCAACGCAGCCTGTCCCTGCGCGAAAGCCGCGCCGCCCTCAACACCTACGCCGAACTCTTCAAAAACAGCGCAGCCGATGAAGCAGACATAGAGTTGGCACAATTCGAACAAGCCCGCTTCGGCACCACATCCGCCACGTCGTCTGAAAACCCCGCACACACCTTTTCAGACGACCCCAAACCCGAACTGCCGCCGCTCGGCTTCGCCATCGCCCAATTATTAGGCATCTACATCCTCGCCCAAGCCGAAGACAGCCTGCTGCTCATCGACATGCACGCTGCCGCCGAGCGTGTCAACTACGAAAAAATGAAACGCCAGCGGCAAGAAAACGGCAACCTGCAAAGCCAACGCCTGCTCATCCCCGTTACCTTCGCCGCGTCCCACGAAGAATGCGCCGCCCTCGCCGACCACGCCGACGCACTGGCAGGCTTTGGTCTGGAACTGTCCGACATGGGCGGCAACACCCTCGCCGTCCGCGCCGTCCCCGCCATGCTCGGCAAAGCCGATGTCGTCTCGCTTGCCAAAGACGTATTGGGCGAACTCGCCCAAGTCGGCAGCAGCCAAACCATCGAAGAACACGAAAACCACATCCTCGCCACCATGTCCTGCCACGGCTCCGTCCGCGCCGGCCGCCAGCTCACCCTGCCCGAAATGAACGCCCTCCTGCGCGACATGGAAAGCACCCCGCGCAGCAACCAATGCAACCACGGCCGCCCGACCTGGGTGAAACTGACGCTAAAAGAACTGGACGCACTGTTTTTACGCGGACAATAAAGTTGGTGAAAAATAAAGGTCGTAAATCCCAATATGAGGGATGGTTTCGTCACCACACCCACATACATGTAAATGGTCAATACCATCCGAGTATTAAATACCAATACACATCAACAGGGATAAGCCCACTGTTAAATTCATAACCTACAAAGAATCTCCACACAACTTCATAGTTTATCTACATTCCCTGAATATTATCTATTTGCTAGAATATTTCCATTTACCATCCTTAACTTTATTCTCAGGAAACCCCATGTCCCACCAAACCGAGCTGATTAAGAAACTTCAGGAAATCTTCCAAATCGACCGCGCCGACCTTGATTTCGGTATTTACCGTATTTTAAACAGCCGTTCGCAGGAAATCGGCGATTATTTGCAAAACAAATTGCCCGCCAAAATCCAGGCTGCGTTTTCCGCGTCCGGCCAAACGCAGATTGACGGCTGGAAACGGGAATTGGCTGAAGTCAAAAAGGCCGCCACAGACTCGGGCGAAAACCCTAACGATTCGTCTAAAGTCCAAGAATTGGAAAATAAAATTTCTGCTGCGCAAAAAAGCGGGGCGGCGAGCGAAGCGGCGGTTTACAACCATCTGCTCACCTTCTTTTCGCGCTACTACGAAGAAGGCGACTTCATCAGCCAACGCCGCTACAAGGGCGATACCTACGCCGTGCCGTACAGCGGCGAAGAAGTGCTGCTGCACTGGGCGAACAAAGACCAGTATTACACCAAATCGGGCGAGAACTTCAGCAACTACCGCTTCAAACTTTCAGACGGCCGCGAAGTGTTTTTCCGCCTGACCGCAGCCGACACCGCCAAAGACAACCGCAAAGACAACGACTCCGCCCGCGTATTTGCGCTGGCACAAGAGCGCGTGATTGAAAAAGAAGACGACAACGGCGACATTTACGAAGAAGCGGTTTATCCCATCCGCGAAATTTCAGACGCTTCGGGCGGCAAAACACTGGAAATCCGCTTCGAATACATCATTGCGCCCAAAGGCGAGAAGAAGCCACAGGAAAAAGCCAACGAAAATACCATCGCCGCGCTTAAAAAACTCATCGGCGAAGATTGGCAGGCCGTTTGGCAGCCTGCACCGACCGAGAAAAACCCAAACCGCACGCTGTTGGAAAAGCACCTTGCCGACTACACAGCAAAAAACACCGCCGATTATTTCATCCACAAAGACTTGGGCGGCTTTTTGCGCCGCGAATTGGATTTTTACATCAAAAACGAAGTGATGGACTTGGACAACATCCAAGACGCGCCCACCTTCGCCAACATCGAAGGCAGCCTGCACCAAATCCAAACCCTGCGCGCCATCGCCCGCGAAATCATCGATTTTCTCGCCCAACTGGAAGATTTTCAGAAAAAGCTGTGGCTGAAAAAGAAATTCGTCGCCAAAAGCCACTGGCTCATCACGCTGAACTACATTCCCCAAGAAATGCTAAAAACCGTGTTTGCCAACGCCAAACAGCGTGAAGCATGGAAAAACCTGTTTACAATCAACGATTTACCCCCCCCGATGAAAATCCGGCTTCCTTTGCCGAATCAAACCCTTATCTGACGGTTGATACATCCCTTTTCCCTGCCGCCTTTCAAACCGCGCTCCTTGCCGCACTCTCCAACGACCACGATTTAGATGAAGCCACAGACGGCCTGCTCATCCATTCCGACAATTTCCAAGCTCTGAACCTGTTGCAGGCGCGTTATCGCGGACAGGTGAAATGTATTTATATTGATCCGCCGTATAACACGGGCGGCGACGGGTTTGTTTATAAGGACAATTACCAGCATTCTAGCTGGGCTAGTCTGATTTCAAATACTGTTCCCCTTGCACATTATCTACAACCTGACAACGGTATTTTCTTTGCCAGTATTGATGACGATGAACAGGTTTTGTTACGACAAATTACCGAACTGACTTACGGTAAACAGAATTTCATCAATAACGTGATTTGGCAAAAGAAATTTTCCCCATCTAATGATGCAAAATGGCTTTCCGACAATCACGATTTCATTATTACTTTTACCAAAAATAAAGAAATTTGGAGACCTGATTTATTACCACGTTCTGACAAAGCAACTGCTTCATACAAAAATCATGATAATGATCCCCGTGGAGCATGGACTAGTGGAGATTTATCCGTAAAAACCTATTCTGTCGTTAATGATTATCCAATCACAACACCAACAGGAAATATCATTTATCCTCCAGCAGGTGCGTGTTGGCGTGTATCAAAAGAAAAATTTGAAGAAATGGTTGCAGATAACCGTATCTATTTCAGTAAAAATGGGGCAGGCGTTCCACGTATTAAACGCTTCCTTTCCGAAGTTAAAGACGGCGTAACGCCATTAACCTTATGGACTTACGAAGAAGTCGGACACAATCAGGAAGCTAAAAAAGAAATGGTTGCCTGTTTTAATGTTGGGCAAGAAGTTTCAACAGAATTACTTAGCAAGGCAACACCTAAGCCCATTCGTTTACTAAACCGCATTTTGATGATTGGCGCAAAAGCTAACGATAGCCTGATTTTGGATTATTTCGCCGGTTCAGGTTCAACCGCCCACGCCGTCATCAACCTGAACCGCGAAGACGACGGCAAACGCAAATATATCCTGGTCGAACAGGGCGAATATTTCGACACTGTGCTCAAACCGCGTGTGCAAAAAGTGGTTTATGCCGAAAATTGGAAAGACGGCAAGCCGCAAGCCGATAAAGAAAGTAGCCTGCACGGTGTGCCGCAAATCGTCAAAGTCTTAAAGCTGGAAAGCTACGAAGACACGCTGAACAACCTGGTGTTAAAAGACAACGGCGATTTGTTTGCCAAATTGAATGACGGCGCGAAGGAAGATTATCTCTTGCGCTATATGCTGGCCGACCAAAGCCGCGATTCGCTGCTCAATACCGATGTTTTCAGACGGCCTTTCAATTACCAAATGGACATCGCCACGAATTCGGCAGGCGCAACCGAACGGATGGACATCGACTTGGTGGAAACGTTTAATTACCTGCTGGGCCTGCGCGTCCATGCCGTCAAAGACCGCATTGAAAAAGACGGTTATTTGGCCGTGGAAGGCACGCTGCCGGACGGGGAAACCTCGCTGGTGCTTTGGCGCGATTGCGAAAAGGTAGGATACGAAAGTTTGGATGCGCTGTTAGGCCGTCTGAAAATCAACCCGCAAGATTCGGAATACGACACGGTGTATATCAACGGCGATCACAACATTGCTACGGTGTGGGAAAACGAAAACGGCGTTTCGGGTCGTCTGAAAATCCGCCAGATTGAAAGCGAGTTTATGGCGTTGATGTTTGGGGAGGCGCAATAATGGCGAAAAAACCGACTTTCCACGACCATCTGATTTTAAACCGCTGGCTGCTCTCGCTGTTCCACAAAAAAGATTTGGCAACGCTCAAAGCGCAGATGGGCGGCGACGAATACGAAGGCGAAGCGAATGACGGCCAAAGCGGCTTCTTCCATCAACTGACGGGCGTTTTATTTTTCGGCGAAGGCTCTGCCTTGTCGGAAAACGATTTGCGCCGCTACGATTTGAACGTGTTGCGCCATTGGCGGCAAATCACGCAAAAGCGCAATAAAATCTACCATCAGGAATTGAAACTCAAATATTTCCAATATCTGTCGCTGATTTTTAGCGAGATTTATCTGGATTGGTATTTCAACCGCCGCGATGCGCTGCTGGAGGCGTTGAACGAACAGCTTGAACAATATCAAAACGAAACGGGTAAGGCGGCGGAAAAGTTCGCACCCTATCAGGTGGAAGATTTGAATATGACCGCCTTTTGGAACGCTACGGGCAGCGGCAAAACACTGTTAATGCACGTCAATATCTTGCAGTATTTGGAATATGCGGACAAAAAACCGGACAAAATCATCGTCTTGACCCCGCGAGAAGGCTTGAGCAGGCAACACGTCGCGGATTTGGCTTTGTCGGGTTTCGGCGCGGCCCTGTTCGATAAAAACAGTACATTGCACCAGCCTTCTTTGGATTTTGATACCAACAGTTTGGGTATCAAAGTGGAAGTCATCGACATCAACAAGCTGGGCGACAAATCGGGTGAAAAAACCGTGGCGGTAAAAGCCTTTGCAGGCAGTAATCTGGTCTTGGTGGATGAAGGACACAGCGGCTCGAGTGCAACGGACGGCGCATGGCTGAAACGGCGCGAAGCCTTAACCAAAGGCGGCTTTTCCTTTGAATATTCGGCCACTTTGGGGCAGGCGGTGGCGGGTAAAAAGAACGCCCTGCGCGAAAAATACGCTAAATCCATCTTGTTCGACTATTCCTACAAATATTTCTACGCCGACGGCTACGGCAAGGAAAGCCTGATTCTAAACCTGAAAAAAGGCGCGTATTTCGCCGAACATGAAAAGCTGTATTTTACTGCCTGTTTGTTGTCGTTTTACCAGCAGATGTATCTGTACCGGCAACACGAAAGCAGCCTGCACGTTTGGAATATCGAAAAGCCTTTGATGATTTTTGTCGGGAAAAGCGTGGCCGACAAAACGGGTAGCAGCGAAACCGCCGAACAGAAAACGGAAAAATCGGACGTGTTCCATGTGTTGTCGTTTTTGGCGTTTTTCCTGAACGAGCGGGAAAAAGTGGAAGGCTATCTGGCGGATTTGGTGGCGGACAAGGCAAGGCTTTTGGACGATAAAGACAACAATATCTTCCTGCGCCGCTTCGCACCCTTGATGGATTTTGCGGGCAATTCGGCGGCTTTGTACGACGATATTCTGCGTTTGGTGTTCAATGCCGAAAACGGCGGGCGTTTGCAACTGAAACAGCTTAAAAAGGCGGACGGCGAATTGTCGCTGTCGGTCGGCGGTTTCCCCGCATTCGGCGTCATCAATATCGGTAATGCGGCAGATTTTGCCAAATCGGGCGAAAACTATCGCAATGAATTCGATACTTTGGGCGATGAATTTTCAGGCAGCCTGTTTGATACGATTAACGCTTCTTCCGGCAATATCAATATTTTAATCGGCTCGAAAAAATTTACCGAAGGCTGGTCGAGCTGGCGCGTTTCCACCATGGGGCTTTTGAACATGGGCAAAAGCGAAGGCAGCCAGATTATCCAGCTTTTCGGTCGCGGCGTGCGCCTCAAGGGACAGGGCTATTCGCTCAAGCGCAGCCTGCCGGGCGAACGTCCGCACGGCGTGCATCTGGAAAAGCTGGAAACGCTCAATATTTTCGGCATCAACGCCGACTATATGGAAAAATTCCGCGAATATTTGGCGGAAGAAGGCGTGGATACCGAAGACATCATCACGCTGGACTTTAAAGTTCAGCCCAATCTGCCACAGGGCGTGAAATTGCGGACTTTGGCTTTGGACGACGAATACAAGGGCAACCGCCAAAAAAGTTTCAAGCGAAGCATGAATGTGGATTTGTTCGACATTCCCAAACAATGGCAGGGCAAAATCAGGCCGCCTTTTGCCGTGTTGGACTGTTATCCGCGCATTCAGGCACTTGCCAGCAAGGGCAGTCAGATTGCCCAATCCAAAGACAGGCAGAAACAGACGGCTGCGCTGAACAGTAATCTGTTTGAACTGTTCGACTGGGACAGGATTTACCTGAAATTGCAGCAGCACAAGCTTTTGCAGTCTTGGAACAATCTTCGTTTGGACAAAGGTCGTCTGAAAACTTTCGCCGAAACAACCGGCTGGTACAAACTCTATATTCCGTCATCCGAATTGTCAGTGCAATCCTTTGCCGACGTGAAAAAACAGGAAGGTCTTTTGATCGAATTGCTGCTGGACTATGCAGATGCGTTTTACAAGTCGCTCAAAGCCGCCTACGAAGGGCAGTTTTACCGCGAGAAAATCGTGGACGAAAAAAACGGTTCCATGCTCGACAGCTATCTGTTCTCCATTAACAAAACAGAAGACAGCGGCGGCTACGAAACCAAATTGAACGATTTGAAACGCCGCGTGGAATCGGGCGATTTGGCGGAGATGGTGGGTTGGACCGCACCAAATGTGAAAGCCATCTGCTTTGACCCGCATCTGTTTTACCCGATTATGGTGCTGGAAAACAAAGAGGCTTTGCCCTTCACCATGAAGCCGCTGTCCATGAATGAAGAAAGCGAAATTCAGTTTGTGAAGGATTTGCAAAAGGCGGCGGGGGAAAAAGGTCGTCTGAAAGAATGGACGGGGGGCAAGGATTTGTATCTCCTGAGAAACGCAGCAAACAAAGCCAAGGGCTTGGGTTTTGCGCTGGCGGGCAATTTCTATCCCGATTTTTTGTTGTGGCTGGTGGACAGGGAAAGCGGCAGACAGTGGCTGACCTTCATCGACCCCAAAGGCATACGCCACATGACGTGGGAACATCCGAAATTCGGTTTGGCGGATGAAGTGAAAAAGCTGGAACAGTCTTTGAAGCTGCAAGATTTGACGTTGAACAGCTTTATTTTGTCCGTTACGCCGTATAAGGGATTGCTGGACGACGGCGCGGCAGCCGTGTTTGACAAAACCGAAGACGAGTTCCGCGAAAAACATATCCTGTTTATGGAAGACGAAAATTATCTGCAAACCATGTTCGACATGATTTTAAACGGAGACGCGCCATGAACATCACGCCGCATCAGGCCAAATATTACGCGCACCAGCTTTTGTGCCAAAAAAGCGGCGACGAGCGGCTGTCGCAGGCTTTGTTTGAAGCGCAGGTGGATTTGCAGCCGCACCAAATCGATGCCGCATTGTTTGCTTTGGAAAACCCTTTGCGCGAGGGCGTGTTGCTGGCGGACGAAGTGGGTTTGGGCAAAACCATTGAAGCGGGTTTGGTGTTGTGCCAGCTTTGGGCGGAACGCAAACGCCGCCTGCTGGTCGTCTGTCCCGCCGCGTTGAGAAAGCAATGGCAGGCGGAATTGCGGGAAAAGTTTTCTCTGCCGTCTTTGGTGTTGGACAAAGCGGTTTTAAAGCAGCAAAACCGCAGCCTGACCGATTTTTTGTCTTCCCAAGCGGGCAGGCAGGTTTTGGTGGTTTCCTATGAGTTTGCCGCCAAATGTGCCGCCGAAATCAATACCGCCGGCTGGGATTTGGCGGTATTTGACGAAGCGCACAAATTACGCAATGTCTATAAAGGCGGCACTAAGCAGGCGCAAACGCTTTTAAATGCGTTTGCAGGCAGTCAAAAACTGCTGCTTTCCGCCACCCCGCTGCAAAACTCGCTGATGGAATTTTACGGCTTGTCGCTTTTCCTGGACGAACATTTGTTCGGCAGTAAAAAGGAATTTCAAAAGTGTTTTATCAATCGCGGTGATACGGATGAATTGCGGATGCGCTTATCGCCTTATGTGAAACGCACGCTCCGCAAGGATGTGTTGGAATATATCCGATACACCCGCCGCCACACCATCACGCAAAATTACCGCTTGAACGATGACGAATACGCGCTTTACATGGCGGTTTCCGATTTTTTGGCCAAAGGTGAATCCTACGCTCTGCCCAAACGGCAAAGGCATTTGACGGGATTGGTATTGCGCAAACTTTTAGCATCTTCCACACCCGCCCTCTCTGGGACGCTGGGCGTTATCCGGCAAAGGCTGGATACAATGCAAAAAACAGCTCAAAGGCCGTCTGAAAGCCTATTTGCCGCCTTGGACGAAGATTTGGAAGACTGGGAGGAGTTTGACGATGAGGAAAACGATAGCGATGCAGAACCCATAGACTTCAAACTGCTGGCGGCAGAAATCGCTGAAATGGACGGCTTCATCAAACATGCCCGTGCCCTAACGCATGACAGCAAGGCTCAAGCACTGCTGCAAGCCTTGAAAACCGGTTTGCAAAAAATGCAGGAAGCAGGTGCGGCGGACAAGGCGGTGATTTTTACTGAATCGGTGCGTACCCAAGAATACCTGTTTGAATTTTTAGGCAAAAACGGTTACGAAGGGCAAATCGTACTGTTTTCCGGCGATAACAAACATCCCGACAGCCAACGGCGTTATAAGGCCTGGCTGGATAAAAACGCAGGCAGCCCGCACCACACCGGCTCGCCCGCTGTGGACAAACGCACTGCGTTGATTGATTCCTTTAAAAATCAAACAAAAATCATGATTGCTACCGAATCCGCTGCCGAAGGTGTAAACCTGCAATTTTGTTCGCTGCTCATCAACTACGATTTGCCGTGGAATCCGCAGCGCATCGAACAGCGTATCGGCCGCTGCCACCGCTATGGGCAAAAATCGGATGTCGTGGTAATTAATTTTTTGAACACTCGCAACGATGCCGATCGCCGCATATTGGAACTTTTAACCGACAAATTCAAACTGTTTGACGGCGTATTTGGTGCGTCCGACGAAATTTTGGGCAGGATTTCAGACGACCTGGATTTTGAAAAACGGATTTTGGCTATTTACGACAACTGCCGCACGCCCGAAGCGATTACGGCAGCCTTTGACCGCCTGCAAAAAGAAATGGAAGACAGCATCACCGCCACACGCAATCTGGCGGAAGAGAGGCTTCTGCAATATTTTGATACAGACGTACACGAACGGTTCAAAACCTGCCTGCAACAGACCCGAAAGCGTTTGGACGATTTTCAACGATGGTTCTGGCTGGCCAGCCGATTCGCCCTAAACAACTACGCCGCCTTCAATCCACAAAGCTACCGCTTCGACCTGAAGACTGCCCCCGAGCCGCATTTGCATTTGGGCGTATACAGTCTTCTCAAAGACGGCGGCGAAAACGAAACCGCCGCCCTACACCGGCCGAATACCGATTTGGGGCAATGGTGCATCGACCAATGTAAAACCGCTGACACGCCGAATGCCGAAATCACATTCAACTACGGCGGTTACAGCGGCGGCAAAATAAGTATTTTGGCGCAAAACCAAGGCAAAAGCGGCTGGCTTTCGGTAGAAAAAATCAAAATTCACTCCCAAGCCGACACCTTCGAAACCCTGCTGTTTACCTCCCGCACCGACGACGGCGAATGGCTGGACAACGATTTTTGCCAAAAACTCCTTCTACTTAGTGCGAAACAAACGGGCCGGGCCCAAGCCGTCCCGTCCGACATTACCCAAAGCACCGAACTGCAACGCGACAGCTTCTTTGCCCAATACCAAGAACAAAATAGTCAACATTACCGCAAGCGTGTTTTACAATTCGACCGCTGGGCGGAAGACCAAAAAGCCGCCTTGGGCGACGAATTGGAAGAAGTCAAAACAAAAATTAAAAACGCTAGACGGGAACGCGATTTGGTGCAAAACACCGCCGAATTGGCACAATACGAAGAGAAAATCCGCAAACTGGAACAGCAAAAACGTCGTTTAAGAAACACTCTTGATAATAAAGAAGACGAGATTGATGAGAAGCATGAAACGTTAATCAGAGAGTTACGTACTCAAACAGCTTTTAAAGCTGAATCCAAGATTTTGTTCTCTATCAAATGGAAAATTGTTTAAACCTGATGTATCGGTAAAACGTTATCTTCGGTCACTCTAGCTTTTCAGACGACCTTTCCCTTCTCTACACTACCTATTTCCTCTTCTTCAGCAGCCTCAACGCATTGCCCACTACAAACAGGGAACTGAGGCTCATGCCCAATGCGGCTATCCAGGGTTTGACGTAACCCAAGACGGCGAGTGGGACGGCGATGATGTTGTATGCGCTTGCCCAGGCGAGGTTTTGGCGGATGATTTCGCGTGTGCGGCGAGCTTGGGCGATGGTGGCGGGCAGGATGTTCAAATCGTCGTTGAGCAAGACCAGATCGGCGCCGTCGCGTGCGACATCGGCGCCTGCTGCAACGGCGGCGGACACGTCTGCTTGGGCGAGGACGGGGGCATCGTTGATACCGTCGCCGACCATCAAGACTTTTCTGCCCTGTTTCTGCAAGTCTTCAACATAGGCGAGTTTATCTTCGGGCGTGGCTTCGGCGCGGTAGGTGTCTAAACCGAGTGTCTGCGCGACTTGTGCGACGGCATTTGTGCGGTCGCCGCTGAGCAGGTGGGTGCGGATGCCTTGTTGTTTGAGGGTGTCGAGCATGGCGGCGGCGCTGTCTTTGATTTGGTCTTCGAGCAGGAAGACGGCTTGGAAGCCGCTTTGGTTACCGAGGAACACCATGCTGCCTGCGTGTTCGATGTTGGCGGCTTCGTCAGGCAACACGCCGGCTATTCCAGCGACGAAATCGGCGCGTCCCAATGCCCAAACTTGGGTTTCGTCTTTATAAGTCATTTGCGCGCTGACGCCTTGTCCGATACGGTTGACGCGTTGTGAAACTGTGTATTCGGGCGCGGGGGCGGGGTCGTCTGAAAGCGTGTGGTTCAAGATGGCGCGGGCGATGGGGTGTTCAGATTGTTGCTCCAGGGCTTGTGCGGCGGCGAGTGCTTCTTCTGTTTTCAGACGACCTAAGGGGATGATTCGGCTGACGGATAGTTGTCCTTTGGTCAGCGTGCCGGTTTTGTCGAACACGACATCGTCGATTTGGGCGAGCGTTTCGAGGCTTTGTTTGCCGCTGATTAACACGCCGTCGTCGGCAAGCGCGCCTGTGGAGGCGGCAAGCGCGGTCGGCGTGGCAAGTGAAAGTGCGCACGGGCAAGTAATGACCAGCAGCGCGACGGTAATCCACAAGGCGGTTTGTGCGTCGGCATACCACGTCCAGCCGATGAAAACGGGGATGGCAAGCAGCAGCTCGCCAAACACGAAACTGGAGGCGTATTTCTCGGCAAGCTCGGCGGCGCGCGGTTTTTGGGCGAGCGCGCGGTCGAGCAGTTTGACGATATGCGACAGGCGCGTGTTGTTGCCGGTGCGGTCGGTTCGGATAACAAGCGGGCTGCCCGTATTGAGCGTGCCTGCGGTAACGTTTTCAGACGACCTTTTAACCACGGGCAAGCTCTCGCCCGTCAGCATGGCTTCGTCCACTTCGCTCTCACCGGACAACACCGTGCCGTCCACAGGAATGACTTCGCCGGGTTTGACGACGATCACGTCGCCCGCCTGAAGCTGTACAACCGCCGCTTCTTCGATTTCCTCGCTGTCGGGATAAGACGGAAGGCGGTGGCAGAACGCAGGGACGAGTTTCACCAGCCGCTCCGCCGCATCCCCTGCCCTGCGCCTTGCGATTTGTTCCATAAACCGCCCGCCCAGCAGGAAAAACAGCAGCATAGCGATGGACTCGAAATACATCCCCTGCCCCGCATTGACGGCAAGGCTGTAAATGCCCGCGACAAAGGTCATCACGACGGCAATCGCAATCGGCGTATCCATGCCGACGCGGCGGTTTTTCCAATCGCGCCACGCGCCGCGGTAAAACGGCAACGCGCTGTAAAACACGACGGGCAGCACCATCAAAAAGCCGCCCCAGTGCAGGATTTCCAAAAACAGCGGCTCGATATCGCCGCCGTAAAGATAAGTTGGCACGGCAAACATCATCGTCTGCATCATGCCCAAACCCGCCACCGCCAGCCTGACGATAAACTGTTTGCGCTCTTTTTGCGCCTGCGCCTCGACTTTTTGCGCATCGTAAGGCGCGGCGGTATAACCCGTTTTGCGGATTTTCAAAAGAATGTCCGATAGCGCGATTTTGCCCTCGTCCCACACCACGCGGCAGCGGTGCGTACTGTAATTCAAATCCACGCGCACCACGCCCGCCGTCCGCAAAAGCTGCTGCTCAATCAGCCATACGCACGCCGCGCAGGTAATACCGCCCAGCATCAACACTGCCTCGCGCTTATTTCCTTCCCCGACTTCGACAAAATCCGCCTGCACTTCGGGCAAATCGTACAATTTCAGTTGCGACAACACTTCCGGCGGCGGCAATTCGGATTTTTCCGCGTCGGCGGTACGCTGTTTGTAATAATTGCCCAAACCTGCATCAATAATGCTCTGCGCCACCGCCTGACAACCCGCGCAGCAGGTTTCATGGTCTTCATTTTCGTAGCGGACGGTCAAATGGAGGTGTTCGGGGACTTCCAGACCGCAATGGAAACAGGTTCTTTCCGTTTGATTCATAATGTGTGCCTGATGGTGTGCCGGCAGGTGGTTTGCCGCTTGAAACTTGGATTTGAAATGTTTAAAAATGTAAACTTTATTAAAGTGTCGCTTTTTAGCAGGTTTTTAAAAAAATTTTACAAAATGTTCATTTTAAAACAATTTGCATATTTTTTTATTATTTATTTATATTTTTCAATAATATATCCGCTTATCAATAGACGAACGGTTACTTCCCAATACCGCATATCGTGCGAATTTACCGATTATTTTAATGTAAAAACGGAACTTTTTTAAAAAAACGCACTACATTTTTGTTGACCGACTCGATTTGAAGCTGCATACTATGCGCATATTCCGTACAAACAGTGCGGTAAAAAATACAAAACATTACGCTTTTACACAAAAATTTCCATTAACTACTTACTCGGGAAAACATCATGATTGACCGCCTGCTACCTATTTTTGCCGTTATCGGCATCCTGTCCAGCGTCGCCTACCTGAGCTTGGCGGCATGGATGATTTACGAAAACGTTTTGAAAAAACGCCGCCTCCTCCCCCTCTAAGCGGGAAACCTTTTAAACGGCCGTTTGGAATAAAGATAAACCCTCCCTGATTTATCTTTGTTTTCCAAACGGCCTTTATTTTTTTCAGACGACCTCTTGAAACACGCGGCGGCAAACAATGCAAACAATGGATGGAAATCGAAATCCGCCCGCCGTCCTTCCCATTGAGAAACAACGGCAGTCAAAACACCTTGTTTTTATTCGGACTCAAAGTTTTCAGACGACCTCTTGCCACCGTTTTCCAATGCCCGTTCAATCATCGCCTCGCGCAAAGCGTCCAAGCCCAGACTTTTCGCAACCGAAATATTCACGCCGACGGCGCGTCCCGAATTATCCCGCAACACGCCCGCATCGCGCACGCCTTGCGGCAGCAGGTCGATTTTGTTGTACACGACAAGCTGCGGCACTTCATGCGCGCCGATTTCTTCCAAAACCACATTCACATCGTCCATCTGCCGCTCGAAATCGGGATTAGACGCATCGACGACGTGCAGCAACACATCCGCCAAAGCCGTTTCCTCCAGCGTCGCCGAAAACGCCGACACCAGCTTGTGCGGCAAATCGCGCACGAAACCGACCGTATCCGTCAGAATCACGCCCGCCTCGTGCGACAGGAACAAACGCCGCGCCGTCGTATCCAGCGTGGCAAAAAGCTGATCTTTCGCCAACACGTCCGCCTTGGTCAGACGGTTGAACAGGCTGGACTTGCCCGCGTTGGTGTAGCCGACGATGGCAAAGGTTTTCAGACGACCCTCCATCCGCGATTTGCGGCGCGTGGCACGTTGTTTTTTCACTTGCGCCAACTGTTTTTTCAACGCCGTGATTTTCTGCCCGATTAAGCGGCGGTCGGTTTCCAACTGCGTCTCGCCCGGCCCTTTCAAACCGATACCGCCCTTCTGACTCTGCAAATGCCCGTAGCCGCGCACCAGCCGCCCGCTCAAATGGTTCAACTGCGCCAGCTCCACCTGCAATTTACCCTCCTGCGATTGGGCGCGTTTGGCAAAAATCGCCAAAATCAGACCCACACGGTCGAGGACGCGGCATTGCAGGATTTTTTCCAAATTGCGCTCCTGCGTCGGCGTCAATTCATGGTTGAACACCGCCAAGCCGATGTCGTGCAGCTTCACCGCCGCCGCCAGCTCCTCCGCCTTGCCCGTGCCGACGAAATAAGCCGTATGCGCCTTGTCGCGCTTGGCGGTTTCCCGCAACACCAGCTCGCCGCCCGCCGCCGCGACCAATTCCGCCGCCTCGTCCAAGGTCGTCTGAAAAGTCCGCTCGCGCACTTCGTTCGCACCCGAATAATCCGCACTCAACATCACCCCGACCAGCATCACGCGTTCGGGTTGCTCCAAAGATTTGTCGACGGGGAAAATGTTGCGTTTGGACAAGGAAAATCCTTTCTTTTTTGAAAAAACGGAAAGCGGCATCCATCCATTTGATGGCTCGGCCGCTCTCTGCCCTATCTCTGTTTGGCATGCCGCACGCTCCGTTGGAGGCGTTTGTTGACGCGATTGCGTGCTGCGTCAGCATCTTACACCATCCGACCGTGAAAGCATAATCAAGAAAGGTCGTCTGAAAACCAGATTGGGGTTTTCAGACGACCTTTTGTTTGTTTAAACGGTTTGAACAACGCTTCAGGCGGCTTGTTCGTGCAGCGTGTGAAGGCGGTTTTGCTCGGGGTTTTCTTGAAACCATTTCAATTCGTCGCGCAGGGAAACGACTTCGCCGATAACGATCAGCGCGGGGCGCGGGGCGTTTTCTGCCAGCTCGGACAGGTTTTTCAGACGACCTGTCACGACGCTCTGATGCGGAAGCGTGCCGTTGGAGACGATGGCGACGGGTGTGTCGCCGCTGCGTCCGTGTGCCATCAGTTTTTCGGCGGTTTCGGCGGCTTTGAGCGTGCCCATATAGACGACCAGGGTTTGGTTGCTCAGGGCGAGCGTGCGCCAGTCGGGTTGGTGGCCGTCGTGTTTGCTGTGTCCGGTAACGAAGAGCGCGCTTTGGGCGCAGTCGCGGTGTGTCAGGGGGATGCCTGCGTAGGCGGTCGCGCCCAGCGCGGCGGTGATGCCGGGGATGATGCGGTAGGGGATGTTTGCCTGCCGCAGGACTTGGGCTTCTTCGCCGCCGCGCCCGAAAACGAAGGGGTCGCCGCCTTTGAGCCGGACGACGCGCAAACCTTGGCGGGCGTATTCGACCAGGAGGCGGTTGGTTTCTTCTTGTTGGACGTGGTGCGAGCCTGCGCGTTTGCCGACGCTGATTTTGTCCGCGTCTTTGCGCACCATGCTTAAGACGTCGTCTGAAACCAAGGCATCGTGGAACACGACATCCGCCGCCTGTATCGCCTGCAAAGCGTGCAGGGTAAGCAGCCCTGCGTCGCCGGGACCTGCGCCGACAAGGACGACTTCGCCTTTTGCCGCGCCGAAGCCGTCAAGCTGCGCGGCAAGCTCTGCTTCGGCGGCATCGAGGTTGCCTTGTGCGGCGAGCGCGTTAAAGCGGCTGTCGAACAGGTTTTCCCAAAAACGGCGGCGGTTTGCCGTGCCTTTGATTTTGGCTTTGACCGCGTTGCGCCATTTGCCGGCGAGCGCCGCCATTTGACCGGTGTGCAGCGGGATGAGCGTTTCGATGATCTGCCGCCACTTGCGCGCCAAAACGGGGGCGGTCGCGCCGCTGGAGACAGCGATTTTGAGCGGGCTGCGGTCGATGACGGCGGGGACGGTGAAGGAACACAAATCCGCGGTATCGACGGTGTTGCAGAGTTTCGCCCGCTGCTCCGCCGCTTGGAAAATGCGGCGGTTGAAGGCATAATCGTCGGTGGCGGCGACGGCGAAAAACACGTCGTCCAAATCGTCCTCGTGAAATTCGCTGCCCAGCCATTCGATTTTGCCTTCCTCCACCCATTTTTGGAAAACGGGATTGAGTTCGCGGGCGACAACCCTGACCGCAGCCCCTGCCTGCAACAGGCTTTCGGCTTTGCGTTCCGCCACTTTGCCCGCACCCGCCAGCAGGACGGGGCGGCCGTTCAAATCGGCAAACAGGGGATAATGGTTCATGGCGTGTTCTCTTATTAAGCTATCGTGCCGCCCATCTTAAAATCCCGCAGGCTTCGGAGGAAAGAATGGTTTTTGCTTATCTTATCGAATTTGGTTATATGGTGGATTAAATTTAAATCAGGACAAGGCGACGAAGCCGCAGACAGTGCAGATAGTACGGCAAGGCGAGGCAACGCCGTACTGGTTTAAAGTTAATCCACTATATGTGCCGTTTCCGTTACCGCGCGGCAAAGAGGTCGTCTGAAAACGCCAATCCCTTTTCAGACGATCCCGCCAATATAACGAAATCATCTTTGCTTCAAACAAACCATTCTTTCCGTTTTTCAGACGACCTCTTTAGAGTACCGCCTATCCGAGTTTTGCTAAAGAGAACAATATGTCTATTCAAAACCACCACCTAGACTGGCTCGAAGCCGAATCCATCTACATCATCCGCGAAGTCGTCGCCGAGGCGAAAAATCCCGCCCTGCTGTTTTCCGGCGGCAAGGATTCCGTCGTTTTGCTGGCGCTGGCGGTCAAAGCGTTCAAACTCGAAGGCCGCCCGCTCAAGCTGCCGTTCAAGCTGCTGCACGTCGATACGGGGCACAATTACCCCGAAGTGATTCAGTTCCGCGATGAAACCGTGGCGCGCACGGGCGTGCAACTGGTGGTCGGCAGCGTCGAAGATTCCATCAAAAAAGGCACGGTCATCCTACGCCGCGAAACCGATTCGCGCAACGCCGCGCAGGCGGTTACGCTGGTGGAAACCATTGAAGAACAAGGCTTTGACGCGCTGATGGGCGGCGCGCGGCGCGATGAGGAAAAAGCGCGGGCGAAGGAGCGGATTTTCTCGTTCCGCGACGAATTCGGACAATGGGACCCGAAAAGCCAGCGTCCCGAACTCTGGTCGCTCTACAATACGCGGCTCTTTAGCGGCGAAAACATGCGCGTATTCCCCATTTCAAACTGGACGGAACTCGACATCTGGCAATACATCGCCCGCGAAAAACTCGCGCTGCCGCCGATTTATTACAGCCACAAACGCGAAGTCGTCGAACGCGGCGGGCTGCTCGTCCCCGTTACCCCGCTGACGCCGAAATGCGAAGGCGAAGTTTCCCAAATCCGCGACGTGCGCTTCCGCACCGTCGGCGACATTTCCTGCACCTGCCCCGTAGCCAGCACCGCCGCCACGCCCGAAGACATCATCGCCGAAACCGCAGCGGCAACCATCTCCGAGCGCAGCGCCACGCGCATGGACGACCGCGTGTCCGAAGCGGCAATGGAAGAGCGTAAAAAGGCGGGTTATTTTTAAGCGGAGCAATCCGACCAAACCCGCGGCATTCACAATATTTACATCTGAATGTTTCCTTAAAAAAGGTCGTCTGAAACCGATTTCAGACGACCTTTTATTGATACAAATCTAAAAAAACTATTTGCATCACACATGAACTTTAACCAAACAATGCCCCGCGCCCAAGTGCCAAAGCGAGCGCTTGATTCCGACACCAAATCCGCGCCATTGCCCTTTCCACCTTCAACTTGACCACCCATCCCGATTCCCGTTTACCCGCCATACGCAGGATAACGATAAAACTGAAACAAACAATGAGTGTTATAATAAGTAAACCGACACACCCGACAGGTCGTCTGAAAAGGAGTAATCGATATGCCCCGACGCGTCTTTATCGTACACGGTTTTGAAGGCAATCCGCACGGCAACTGGTTTGACTGGCTCTCGGCACAAGTCCGCGCCGCAGGCTTCCAAGCCGACTCGCTGGCGATGCCCAATCCCGAACGGCCGACGGTTTCCTCGTGGCAGTTCGCCCTCGACCAAGTCATCGGCAAGCCCGACGAAAACACCTTCTTAGTCGGACACAGCCTAGGCTGCATCACCCTTCTGCACTTCCTCAGCCGCCAGCAACCCGAAAAAATCGGCGGCTTGGTACTGGCGGCGGGATTCGCCGACCCCCTGCCCCCACTGCCCGCCCTTGACGCCTACATCAAAGGCGCCGCGCCCGAATTCGACATCCTGCGCAAAATCCAAATGCCCAAACACTGCATCGTCTCCGACGACGACACCCACGTCCCGCCCGAACTGACCCTGGACATGGCGGACAAACTCAAAAGCCCCGTCACCCACATCGCCCAAGGCGGACACCTGATGGCATCCGACGGCTTCACAGAACTGCCGCAGGCTTGGGAAGCCTTAAAACCGATGCTGGAAGCCAAAATCTGACCCGAACGAATCAAGCACCCGCCCGTACAAACCTGCATACCCGTTCCCAAACACAATCCGGTCCGAAACATCCATACGGATACCCGATACAGCCGACAAACCTATTCAAACGAAGCCTTTGAGTTTCAATATAGTGGATTAAAATTGCAATGATACGGCGTTGCCAACGCCCTTATGTACTACCCGTACACGGCGGGTGTTGCCGCCTTGTCTCATTTTTATTTTAATCCACTATAAAATTCGGCAACCCCTGAAACCATCCTCGAACGAAACCCTAAAAACACACCGCTTCCCATAAGAAAGGTCGTCTGAAAATGCTTCACGCTTGTTTTCAGACGACCTTTGGTTTGAAGTTTCGGTGTTTTGGGGTTTACGCCTGCGGCTCACTCTAGCTGCGCTCATTTACCCAACCTTTTCAACTGTTTGGCAGCATATTATAGTGGATTAAATTTAAATCAGGACAAGGCGACGAAGCCGCAGACAGTACA
>CAUOMQ010000032.1:0-19889 GCA_963456805.1 uncultured Neisseria sp.
GTCGTAATTCAAAAAAGTATGTTAACGAATGTTTTGGAATTTATTTCATATATGAAAGAAACAAATCAAATCGTTTTTTGCAATGAACTGTATGACAATATTGGGTTTTATGGAAGTTCCTCGATAAATTATTACTTGGAAAACTTATTTAAATCTTACGAAAAAAGAATTTCAGAGATTAAATGAGAAATACTTAGGTTTGCTGCTGAAACAACGAAAAAGATGTCTACTATTTAGAATATTATGATAATAGAAATTTTCCCGCCGTTTTGTCAGCATGTCTTTAGAGTCATCAATCAAAATTTTGGGATAAGTCAAACTAAGCAGGGAAATTCTGGTCTGAAGGGTTGTTTTCTCTGAATTATGGGAAACATTCAATCTTATTTATATTAAGATTCGGTTTATTGTAAACAGGCGAATTGTGTCATGAGCGAACATTTGGAAGAGCAGGCTGCAGGCTTGGGTATTGATTTGGGTTTCCACGACATCGGTGGAATTTATCATGCGACCAAGCCCGAGGTTTTGGAAGGGATTATTAAGGCTTTGCAGCAGGACGGTTTTTCAGACGACCTTTATGCGGATACTTTGGTCGCGCATGAAAACGGTCGGGAATCTTTGCAACTGCCTGCTGAGTTTCATGGCGCGGCTGAAATTTGCTTGGAAGACGAAGCGGGCGGACGGCAGGTTTTGCCGTTGAACCATGGCGAAGACGGCGTGCTTTGGGTTGCGCTGCCGGCTTTGGCTTGCGGCTATTACACTTTGTCTGCGGAAGTGGAAGGCAACGTCCGCAAGGTGCGGCTGGTGGTTGCGCCACAGTCGGTTTATCAGCCGAAAATGCTGGAACACGGTTTGCGCATGAACGGGCTGACAACGCATCTGTACAGCCTGCGTTCGCAACGGAACTGGGGCATCGGGGATTTTACCGATTTGCTCGATTTGATGACGTTTGCGGCGGATAAGCAACTGGATTTCGTCGGTATCAATCCGCTGCACGCGCTTTTCAGTGCCAAACCTGCTTTTGCCAGCCCGTACAGCCCGTCTTCGCGCGAATGGCTCAATCCGATTTATCTGGATGTGGAGAAGGTCGGCGCGTTCTCCTACAACGAAAAGCTAAAAAACTGGCTCAAGCAGCCGAATGTCTGCCAGCGCATTGCGGCGTTGCGGATTACGGAAACCGTCGCTTATACGGCGGTTTGGGCGTTCAAGCGCGATGCTTTGCAGAAGGCGTTTGACGCGTTTGAAAACGACGGATGCGAAGCCGCCGAACAAGAGCGGGCGGCATTTCACGCCTTTGTCGAAGAACGCGGAGAGGCTTTGCAAGGCTTCGGTTTGTTTGAGGCGTTGGATCAGTATTACAACCGCTCCGGCGAAGTGGGTTGGCTGTCTTGGCCGTCGGAGTTTCATGATCCGCATGGCGAGGCGGTTCAAAGATTTGCACAGGGTCATCGGCACGAAATCCGTTTTTATATGTGGCTGCAATGGCTTTGCGCGGAGCAGTTGCGCGAAGTGAACGAGGCGGCTGCGGCGCGCGGCGTGAAGCTGGGGATTTACGGCGATTTGGCGGTCGGCGTGGCACGCGGCAGCGCGGACACTTGGCTTAACCGCGCCGATTACTGCATGGATATGGCGGTCGGTGCGCCGCCCGACCCGTTCAGCCCGACGGGGCAAAACTGGGATTTGCCGCCGCTCAATCCGATGATGTTGAAGCACACGGGCTATGAGAAGTTCGTCCGCCTTTTGCGTGAAAATATGCGGCTTTACGGCATCTTGCGCATTGATCATGTGATGGCTTTGTGCCGTCTGTGGTGGGTTGCGGGCGAGACGGCGGACTTTGGCGCGTATGTGCATTACGACGCAGATGTGATGTTTGCCATCCTGGCTTTGGAAAGCCGGCGGAATCAATGCGTGGTCATCGGCGAGGATTTGGGGACAGTACCCGACCAAGCGCGTTATTTGCTGAACCGCTATCAGGTGTTTTCTTATAAGGTCGTGTATTTCAGCAAAGGCTGGCACGGCTTTGAATTGCCCGAAGAATATCCCGAACAGGCGATTACGGTGGTCAGCACGCACGATGTCGCGCCCTTGGCGGGCTATTGGACGGGCAAGGATTTGGATTTGATGTTCCGCTTGGGTACGATTCCCGATGCGGAAACTTTTCAGACGACCTTGGAAGCGCGCGAACACGACAAGGCGGATTTGTTCGATAAGTTGAAACACGCCGGCTGCCTGCCTGCCGACGCCGAGATGTCCTCTGAAATTGACGAAACGCTGTTAACCGCCTTGCACCGGTATGCCGCCATGAGCCGCAGCAAACTGTATGCAGTGCAACTGGAAAACCTGCTGGGCATGAGCGATAACCTGAATGTGCCGGGCGTTTCCGAGGGTTATCCCAACTGGGCGCGCAAAATGCCCGTCGCGCTTGAAGATTTTCCCCACAACCGCCTGATGGGCGGCCAACTTGCCATGATTGGAGAGGTACGCATGAAGAAAAACAGCCGGATGAAGCCTTATCACGAGCTTGACCAAGTCGAACGCGACACGGTCGAAAGCCTGTTTCTTGCCACCCACAGCGATTTGTTCGCCTATTTGGGACGACACCGCCTTGTCGAAGGCGACGAGGTCGTGCGGACTCTGATTCCGAACGCTTGGGGCGTGGATATTGTCAACCGTGAAAGCGGCGAGGTGATTACGTCGTCTGAAAAAGTCGATGAACGCGGATTCTTCGTTGCCGTGCTGCCCGAAGGCGCGCCCGATTATGCGTTGAACGTCCGTTATGCCGAAGATGCCGAGCCTGTGCGCGAAGAAGACCCTTACCGCTTCGGCTCCGCCCTGAAAGATATGGATTCTTGGCTGCTGGCGGAAGGCAAACACCTTCGCCCTTATGAAACTTTGGGTGCGCATTTTGCCGAAGTGGACGGCGTGAAAGGTGTGAGCTTTGCCGTATGGGCGCCAAACGCGCAGCGCGTGTCCGTCATCGGTGAATTCAACCACTGGGACGGCCGCCGCCACGTCATGCGTTTCCACCGCGACAACGGCATTTGGGACATCTTCATCCCCGCCGTCAAACTCAACGCCCTCTACAAATTTGAAATCCGCGATGCCAACGGCAATGTACGGCAAAAAACCGACCCGTATGCCTTCGGCGCAGAGTTGCGTCCGAATACGGCGTCTGTCGTGCGCGGTTTGCCGGAAAAAGTGGACACACCCGACTTCCGCGCCCGTGCCAACGCCATTGACGCGCCCATCAGCATTTATGAAGTGCATTTAGGTTCGTGGAAACGCAATCCCGAAAACAACTTCTGGCTGACTTACGAACAGCTCGCCAAAGAATTGGTCGCATACGTCAAAGACATGGGCTTCACCCATATCGAATTCCTACCCGTGTCCGAATATCCGTTTGACGGCTCGTGGGGCTATCAGGCGACCGGATTGTATGCGCCGACCAGCCGTTTCGGTTCGCCCGACGAGTTGCGCGCCCTGATTAAAGCCGCCCACGACGAAGGCATCGGCGTCATCCTCGACTGGGTGGTCGGACACTTCCCGACCGACGACCACGGGCTTGCCAAGTTTGACGGCACCGCGCTGTACGAACACGCCGACCCGCGCGAAGGCTACCACCAAGACTGGAACACCCTGATTTACAACTTCGGCAGGAACGAAGTCAAAAACTTCCTGCAAGGCAATGCCTTGTATTGGATAGAGCGTTTCGGTTTCGACGGTATCCGCGTGGACGCCGTCGCTTCCATGATTTATCGCAACTACTCGCGCAAAGACGGCGAATGGATACCCAACCAATACGGCGGCCATGAAAACCTCGAGGCCATCGCCTTCCTGCGCGATACCAACACCATGCTGAAAGAGGTCGTCCCGTCTGCCACCGAAATCGCTGAAGAATCCACCTCGTTCGCCAACGTAACCCGCCAAGAAGGCTTGAATTTCAGCTACAAATGGAACATGGGCTGGATGAACGACACCTTGCGCTACATGATGGAAGACCCCATCAACCGCAAATACCACCACAACAAAATGACCTTCGGCATGATGTACCAATACAGCGAAAACTTCGTCCTGCCGCTCTCGCACGACGAAGTCGTACACGGCAAACGCTCGCTGCTCGGACGGATGCCCGGCGACTGCTGGCAGCAATTCGCCAACCTGCGCGCCTACTACGGCTTCATGTACGGCTTCCCCGGCAAAAAACTCCTGTTTATGGGCAACGAGTTCGCGCAAGGCAGAGAGTGGAATTACAACGAAGGACTGGATTGGTTCCTGCTCGACCAAGAAGGCGGCTGGCACAAAGGCGTACAAAACTTCGTGCGCGATTTGAACCGCGTCTATAAAGACACCGCGCCGCTTTACCAGCTCGACCAATGGCCGGAAGGCTTCGAATGGCTGGTCGCCGACGACGGCAACAATTCCGTCTTCGTCTTCGAACGCCGCGACCGCGAAGGCAACCGCGTCATCGTCATCAGCAACTTCACGCCCGTCGTCCACGACAGCTACCGCTTCGGCGTGAACGAAGCCGGCGAATACCGCGAAATCCTCAATTCAGACGACCCCGGCTACAACGGCAGCGGCGTATCCGCCGGACAAACCCTGCAAACCGAAGAAATCTGGTCGCACGGCAGACCCAACTCGCTCGCCGTCAAAGTACCGCCGCTGGCAACGGTTTACCTCTACAAAGCCGCCGAGCCCAGGGCAACGGAGGCAGCCGATCAGGAAGAAGGCGAAGCGTAAGCTTGAACTGAACTTGTTTTTTTGAACACAGAAAGACAGGTTCAAACCAACCGCTTTGCCTGTTTCAGACGACCTTTTGAGATGAAGGGGTCGTCTGAAATTTTTTGGGGGAACGAATAAGGTTTCATCCTGATATAGTGGATTAAATTTAAATCAGGACAAGGCGACGAAGCTGCAGACAGTACAGATAGTACGGAACCGATTCACTTGGTGCTTCAGCACCTTAGAGAATCGTTCTCTTTGAGCTAAGGCGAGGCAACGCCGTACTGGTTTAAAGTTAATCCACTATATTTTCATTTATGTTTGTTCGCCTGTTTTTACTCGGGCAAGAATGGCAGCAAACCGTCAGGCTTGCAGTTCAACGATGCTGGGTTTTAAGGGTATTGGTTTATATTGATGCTTCCCTTTAAACAGTCTGAAACCGTTTTTTCAGACGCCCCATATCTTCTCAAAACAAATTTAACTATCGGATTTTAATGATAATTGGAAGATGGCTTGCATTGAAGGCGGGGGCGGTTTGTTATATAGTGAAATAAAAAAACAGACCGGATGACGGAATCGGGGCGTTTTGCGTGCTTGATAAAATAACGGTTGGTTGGCATTTGTATCGGCTCGACTTGGGATGAGGCGTTGGTTTGCAACAGTAGCGTCCGCAGGCGGTCTGATATTTCAGCAGATTTTTGTTTCATTTGAGTCTTGGATATTTGTCCTATGACAACAATACAGGCAGATGAGGTGAAGATAATGAACGGTGTAACCAGTGCGCAATTTATTTCCGCAGGCATTCATTTTTATCCCAGATGCGGCTACAAGCGGCTGTCCGAGCAGGCGATCGCGGAGCATTTGAATTCGAATTTGGAAACGTTCAACAGGATGTTTGCCGATAAAGACGAATTTGTGAAGGCGATGTTGATTGAGTACAGCAATCGGGCTTTGGGGCGGGTGTCGTTCGATTTTGCCCAAAATATCGAAGATACGGAGCGGCTGTATCAGATTGTCTGGCGGCTGGCGGTGACGATACGCGAGCATTTGGCTTGGATACACAGGATGCTGCTGGACAGCGAAGAAGGCGTGGATTTGATTACCAAAGCGTTGAAAAAGCAGCATAAGATGCTTGCCTGCGGGATGATTCAGCATATTAAGGCGTGCAACGGCAGGGAGGATGTGCCGGAATTGGCTCTGTTTAATCAGTTTGAGTTTCTCAACGGTGCGGTCATCTCGCCGATGATTATGAACACGCGCTACCGTATGTTGGGGATACTGACCGATGAGATGAACGGGCGGCATGAGGATTTGCTGACCGATTCGTCCATCCACCAAAGGATAGATTGGGCGTTTGCCGCGCTGTTTCCGCAATACCGCTCTAAGGCGCGTCCGTTTTGACGATTAAGGTGTAACGCAACATGAAAAAAGCTGTTATTGCTTCTCTTGCCGTCGCGCTGGCTGCGGGCGGCGTGTGGTATGTCCTTCAAAACCAAAAAGAAACCCTACCGGCATGGATTGCGCAATCCAACGGGCGGTTGGAACTGAACCGCATCGATGTCGCCAGCCTGTATCCGGGGCGGGTGAAGGCGGTATTGGTGGAAGAGGGCGCAGATGTGAAAGAGGGCGATATTCTGGCGGAACTGTCGTCTGAAACCAGCAACAGCCGTTTGGAAGAAGCGCGGGCGGCAGAATTGCGGCAAGAAGAGGCGGTTGGGCGTGCCAAAGCCGCCGAAGCGCAGATGAAACAGACGGTTGCGCGCGCGCAGGCAAATGTGGACGCGAACAGGCAGCAGCTTCGTGTGGCGAAAATGGAGCTGGACAATGCGCGCAAATTGCTTGCCGACCAGCTGGTGTCGCAATCGGAAGTCACCAAGCGTCAGGCGGATTATGAGCGCGCTGTCGCAGCAGTCAAAGCAGCCGAAGCGGCGCGGGACGAAGCGCGGGCGACGGTGGCGCAAAGTGCCGCCGCACAAGCGGAAGCGCGCGCCGGTGTCGAACAGGCGAGGGCGGCAGTCAAATCGGCCACATCCGCCAACGATGATATGAATATCCGCGCGCCGATAGCCGGCAGGGTGGAATACACCATTGCGGAAGCGGGCAACGTGGTCGCGGCGGGTTCGAAGGTGGTCAGCCTGCTGGATCCTGCCGATGTTTCGATGAATATTTTCCTGCCGACCGACAGCATGAGTCGTCTGAAAGTCAATGACGATGCGCGTATCCGTTTGGACGGCATTGACGCGGTGTTCCCCGCCAAAATCAAATTTATCGCGACGGACGCGCAATTTACGCCCAAGTCGGTGGAAACGGTCGATGAACGCGCGAAGCTGATGTTTAAAGTGAAATTGCAAGTGCCGCGCGAAACGGCGGTGAAATACAACCGCCTGCTGAAAGGCGGGCTGACGGGCAATGGTTTCGTAAAAACCGACGCCAAGGCAGCATGGCCTGCCGAGTTGGCGGTGAGGTTGCCGAATTAATAGCGCTCAAATTCGGACGGCCTCAAGTTAAAACAAAGGTTTATGGCTAAAAGAGGTCGTCTGAAAACAGGATTTTGCTTTTCAGACGACCTCTTTCCCTTCAAGCATCACCACTATATAGTGGATTAACTTTAAATCAGGACAAGGCGACGAAGCCGCAGACAGTACAGATAGTACGGAACCGATTCACTTGGTGCTTCAGCACCTTAGAGAATCGTTCTCTTTGAGCTAAGGCAAGGCAACGCCGTACTGGTTTAAAGTTAATCCACTATAAAAAGAACATCTATCCGGAAGCGCAGCCCGAAGCGTCTCCATCAAATCAGGACAAACAAAATGAAAACCAAAACATGGCGCATTGAAGAAGGTGCGCCTTATCCGATGGGCGTGTCGCTGACTGAGAAAGGGGCGAATTTTGCGCTGTTTTCCATCCATGCCGAAAAAGTCGAGCTATGCCTCTTTGACAAGGGAGGGGAAACCCGTTTGGAAATGCTTTCGCGGCGCGGGTCGGTGTTTTACGGCTTTGTGCCGGAGGTTAGGGCAGGGCAGCGGTATGGTTTTCGTGTTTACGGACGCGCTGATACGCCGGTCGGCTCGTGTTTCAATCCGAACAAATTGTTGATTGACCCGTACTCCAAAAAAATCGACGGCAAACCAAGTTACAAGGACGATGAGGAAATGGCGTGGTTCCGTCCGGAAGACGGGCGGGACAATGCGGCGGTGGCACCCAAAAGCGTGGTAGTGGGCGACGATGATTTTGATTGGGGTGACGACCGCCGTCCGAACCATCCGTGGGGCAGGACGATAGTGTATGAAGCCCATGTGAAAGGGTTTACCAAGCAGTTCCCCGATTTTGAACACGCGGGAACGTATCAAGCGCTGACCGATCCGCGCGTGATTGATTATTTGAAAACTTTGGGCGTTACCGCCGTCGAGCTGCTGCCGGTACACCAGCATTTGGACGAATACCACCTGCAAAAAATGGGCTTGAGCAATTATTGGGGCTACAACACCTATTCCCATTTTGCCGTCGAGCCGTCTTATGCCGCCGATGCCGAACGTGCGGCGGAAGAGTTGAAGCAGGCGGTCAAAGCCTTGCACCAGGCGGGCTTGGAAGTGATATTGGATGTCGTGTACAACCATACCGCTGAGCAGGATGAAAAAGGCCCGATGCTTTGCCAGCGCGGCATAGACAATGCTTTGTGGTATTGGCTGAAGCCCGACGGCAGCTATGAAAACTGGTCGGGCTGCGGCAATACGTTGAACATCGTCCGCCGCGACGTAACCCGTTGGGCGGCGGACAGCCTGCGTTATTGGGCGGAAACATTTCATGTGGACGGTTTCCGTTTCGACTTGGGAACGGTATTGGGGCGGGAACCCGATTTTCAGGCTTACGGACGTTTTTTTCAGGTGGTGTACCAAGACCCCGTGTTGGCACGCTGCAAACTGATTGTCGAGGCGTGGGACATCGGCGAAGGCGGCTATCACTTGGGCAATTTCCCGCAGCCTTTTGCCGAGTGGAACGGACGTTTCCGCGACGATATGCGCGCGTTTTGGGTGTGGGAAAGCGGCAATTTGGGCGCGTTTGCCGAACGTCTGGCGGGGTCGTCTGATATTTTCAACCACAGCGGCCGTCATCCTTCCGCCAGCATCAATTTCATCACCGCACACGATGGTTTTACGCTGCGCGATTTGGTCAGCTACAACGAAAAACACAACCATGCCAACGGCGAAGACAACCGCGACGGGCATAACGAAAACATCAGCTACAACCACGGTATTGAAGGCGAAACCCAAGATGCGGCGATTTTGGAAGACCGTTCCTACACCGTCAAAGCTTTGCTTGCCTCGCTGTTCCTTGCCAACGGCACACCCATGCTGCTGGCGGGTGACGAGTTCGGCAACAGCCAACAGGGGAACAACAACAGCTATTGTCAGGACAACCCGATTACTTGGCTGGATTGGCAGCAGGCGGACGAAGCGTTGCAAGGCTATACGCGCGATTTAATCCGCCTGCGTCAAGAAATCAAATTATTGGGCGATGATGTCTGGTGGAAACAAGAGCGCGTCCGCTGGCTCAATATTCAAGGCGAACCGATGAGCGAGCTTTGTTGGCACAACCGCGGCGCAAAAGCCATGCAGATCGTTTTGGATGATGAATGGCTGCTGTTGATCAATGCCAAGCGTAGTCAACAAATATTTAACCTGCCTCAAGGAAGTTGGCAGATTTCTTGCGTACCATCCGAGAAGTTTAATTACAATGCAGACGGCAAGCTGACAGTCGAACATATGGGTATTTGGATTTTGCAACGTAAAAATACATCGCCGAATATATGACATATGTCATTAATAAGATGTTTTTAAAAGAAACCCTATTATTTAAACTGCCTCAGTTATAATGTCGAAGATGAGTAATAAATTTACCTGCTTGACTTGCTTAACGGAACATAAAGGCATACGGCTTTTCAGACGACCTCAGACCGCCAAAAGATACAAATTCCCCGCTTCATCATCCCATCCCCAACAGAGAAAGGCTATCATGGCTAAGAAAAAACAACCCATTTCAGGTTTTGATTACGTCATGCCGAAACCGGATGCCGAAACCATCCGCAAGTCCATCGTCTATAAATTGATTTTCATTTTGGGTGTCGATCCGAAAGAGGCGACCGAACACCAATGGCTCAACGCCGCCATGCTCGCCGCGCGCGACCTGATTGCCGAAGACTTCCTGCAAACACGCCGCGCCCACATCGACAACGGCAAACGCATGGTTTACTACCTTTCCATGGAATTCCTGTTGGGACGCGCCTTCGTCAACGCTTTGATTAACGAAGGCGTGTATGCCGAATTTGAAGAGGCGTTCAAACAACTGGGTAAAGAGTTCGCCGACATCTGCGAACAAGAACAAGACCCCGGCTTGGGCAACGGCGGTTTGGGCCGCCTGGCCGCCTGCTTCCTCGACTCGCTCGCCACCTTGCGCATTCCCGCCATGGGCTACGGCATCCGCTATCAATACGGTATGTTCAAACAAGAAATCGTGGACGGCCAGCAGGTCGAAAAACCCGATTTGTGGCTCGACCAAGATTTGGCATGGCAAATCGGCCGCCCGAACAAACAATACGCCGTCAGCTTCGGCGGACAGGTCATCAATATGGGTGACAAAAAAGAATGGCATCCGAGCGAAGAAATTTCTGCGATGGCATACGATGAAATCATTCCCGGCTACGGCGGCGACGTCGCCAACCCGTTGCGCCTGTGGACGGCTCACGCCGGCAACCGCTTCGACTTGGCAGACTTCAACCGCGGCGATTACGCTTCCGCAGTCCGCGCGCAAAACAGCGATGAAAACATCTCGCGCGTCCTCTATCCGAACGACTCCACCGACAGCGGCCGCGAACTGCGCCTGAAACAGGAATATTTCCTAGTTTCCGCATCCGTACAAGACATCGTGGCGCGCCACAAATGCCGTTTCCCCAGCATCAAAAACCTTGCCGACAAAGTCGCCATCCACCTGAACGATACCCACCCCGTGCTGGCGATTCCCGAGCTGATGCGCATCCTGATTGACGAAGAAGGCATCGCGTGGACCGAAGCATGGAATATGTGCTGCAAGATTTTCTCTTACACCAACCACACCCTGATGAGCGAAGCCTTGGAAACTTGGCCGGTCGATTTGATGGGCCGCCTGCTGCCGCGCCATTTGGACATCATCTTTGAAATCAACGCCTACTTCTTGAATGCCCTGCGCGCCATCGGCAACTTCGACGACGACTTCGTCCGCCGCGTGTCCATCATCGATGAGAACAATGGCCGCCGCGTCCGCATGGCATGGCTGGCGGTCATCGGTTCGCACAAAGTCAACGGCGTGGCGAAAATCCACTCCGACCTGATGACCACTTCCATCTTTGCCGACTTTGCCAAAGTGTTCCCCGAACGCTTCACCAACGTGACCAACGGCGTAACCCCGCGCCGCTGGATCAACATCGCCAACCCCGAGTTGACCCTCTTCCTCGATAAACACTTGGGCGAACAAGACTGGCGCCTGCATTTGGACAATCTGACCAAGCTCAACGAAAAAGTTGACGATGCAAGCGTGCAGGCAGAGTTCGGCGCAGTGAAAAAAGCTGCCAAAGAACGCCTCGCCAAATACATCGAAACCGAATTGGGCATCAAGGTCAACACGGACGCATTGTTTGACATCCAAATCAAACGCATCCACGAATACAAACGCCAAGCGTTGAACGTGATGCACATCGTCGACCGCTACAACAAAATCCTGGAAAACCCGGATTTCGACTGGCAGCCGCGCGTCTTCATCTTTGCCGGTAAAGCCGCATCCGCCTACTACATGGCGAAAAAAATCATCCGCCTGATTAACGACGTAGCGAAAACCATCAACAACGACGAACGCATTCGCGACCTGATTAAAGTCGTCTATATCCCGAATTACAGCGTCAGCCTCGCCCAAATCATCATCCCCGCCGCCGATTTGCACGAACAAATCTCATTGGCAGGCACGGAGGCATCGGGTACCAGCAACATGAAGTTCGCCCTCAACGGCGCGCTCTGTATGGGTACGCTGGATGGCGCTAACGTTGAAATTCTGGAAAAAGTCGGCGCGGACAACTGCTTTATCTTCGGCAACACAGTTGAACAAGTGGAAGAACTCCGCCGCAACGGCTACGACCCGCTGGGCTACATCGAACGCGATCACGACCTGCGTCGCGTCGTCAACCAAATCAGCAGCGGCACGTTCTCCCCCGAAGAGCCGAACCGCTACAATGACGTCCTGCAACCTTACGGCGATTTCTATCAACTGATGGCGGATTTCCGCAGCTACATCGACACGCAATACAAAGCGGACGAACACTACCGCAATGTTGCCGCATGGCGAAAATCCGCATTGATCAACATCGCCAATATGGGCTTCTTCTCGTCCGACCGATCCATCGCCGACTACTGCCGCGATATTTGGTACATAGAGCCGCTGACTTTGAAAGAGCTGCCTAAGCACCAATTAGTTTGATATGAATGAAGCAGTAAACGAAACAGCCGATACGGGAAAGTATCGGCTGTTTTTGCTTGTATGGCTTAGTTCAAGGAGAACCCTGTAAGAAGGGTCGTCTGAAAACCATTTTCCTTGGTTTTCAGACGACCTCTGTTCTCTTTATATCAAGGCAATTCGTGGCAATCAGATATATTGAACCGAAATAATGTCGTATTCGCGTACGCCGCCGGGGGCTTGCACTTCGGCGACATCGCCTTCCTCTTTGCCGATTAGGGCGCGGGCAATGGGGGAGCCGACGTAGATTTTGCCTTCTTTGATGTCTGCTTCGTCTTCGCCGACGATTTGATAGGTAACGTGTTCTTCGGTTTCCAAATCTTCCAGCGTTACGGTCGTGCCGAAGACGATTTTGCCTTCTGCGTGGATTTCGGCAGGGTTGATGATGTGTGCCATGGACAATTTGTGTTCCAACTCGGAAATTCGTCCTTCGATAAAGCCTTGTTTTTCTTTGGCGGCTTCGTATTCTGCGTTTTCGGACAAGTCACCGTGCGAACGGGCTTCGGCGATGGCTTCGATGATTTCGGGACGGGCGACGCTTTTGAGGCGTTGCAATTCTTGTTTGAGCAATTCTGCGCCGCGTACGGTCAATGGAATTTTTTGCATGGTTTGTCATCTCCGCAAAAGCGTTTGGACTGCTTTTGCCTAGTAAAAAATGCGGTGAATATAATCCGCAAAATGAAAATAAAAATACAAGCCGCCTAAATCTCGGCGGCTTGTCTGTGTAAGAATGAATGGCGGTATTGTACCAAAATCAGGGGAAACTGCAACGGCAATCGGCTTTTTCCCTGCTCTGGTGTGGCTTTAGTCCAAATGTTCGCTGCTTTGTGCCAAAACGGTACGGTTGCCGTTGGTTTCGGCAGGCGAAACGATGCCGTCTGCTTCCATTTGGTCAATCAGGCGGGCGGCGCGGTTGTAGCCGATGCGTAATTGGCGTTGGATGCCGGAAATGCTGGCTTTGCGCGTTTTCAGAACGACGGAGACGGCTTCGTCATACATCGGGTCAACTTCGCTGTCGCTGCTGCGGCTGATGCCAGGCAGATCGTCGGTTGTGCCGCTCATCAGAATATCGTCGATGTAATCCGGCTCGCCGAATTGTTTCAGATATTCGACTACGCGGTGTACTTCGTCGTCTGAAGCGAATGCGCCGTGGACACGTTGCGGATAACCTGTACCGGGCGGCAGGAACAGCATATCGCCTTGTCCGAGCAGGTTTTCCGCGCCCATTTGATCGAGAATCGTGCGGCTGTCGATTTTGCTGGACACTTGGAAAGCGATGCGTGTCGGGATGTTGGCTTTAATCAGACCTGTGATGACATCGACGCTGGGGCGTTGCGTGGCAAGGATCAAATGGATGCCTGCCGCGCGGGCTTTTTGGGCAAGGCGGGCAATCAGTTCTTCGATTTTCTTGCCTGCGGTCATCATCAAATCGGCGAACTCGTCAACCACGACTACGATAAACGGCAGTTTTTCCAAAGGTTCGGGATCGTCGGGCGTCAGGCTGAACGGGTTGGCAATTTTCATGCCTTGCGCGGCAGCTTCCATGATTTTTTGATTGAAGCCCGCAAGGTTGCGCACGCCTACATGACTCATCAAACGATAGCGTTTTTCCATTTCGTTGACGCACCAGTTGAGCGCATTGGCCGCCAGCTTCATATCGGTAACGACAGGCGCGAGCAGGTGCGGAATGCCTTCGTAAATGCTCAATTCCAGCATTTTCGGGTCAATCATAATCATGCGCACGTCTTCAGGCGTCGCTTTGAAGAGCATAGATAAAATCATGGCATTAACGCCGACCGATTTACCCGAACCGGTCGTACCGGCAACCAGCAAATGCGGTGCTTTGCCCAAGTCGGTAACGACGGGCTGACCGGTAATGTCCTGACCAAGCGCGAGCGTCAGCTTGGATTTGGATTCGGCAAACGCGGGCGAATTGAAGATTTCGCTCAGGCGTATCATTTGGCGTTTCGGGTTCGGCAGCTCCAAGCCCATGCAGGTTTTGCCGGGTATGGTTTCGACGACGCGGATAGAGGCAACGCCGAGCGAACGGGCAAGGTCTTTTTCGAGGTTTATGACCGAATTGCCGCGCACGCCGACATCAGGTTCGATTTCGTAACGCGTAATCACCGGACCGGAATAGGAATCCACGACTTTGACTTTGACCTTGAATTCCGCCAGCTTTTCTTCGATGGTGATGCTGTTGTTTAACAATTCTTCTTCGGTCTGCGTGGCGGCAGGGTCGAATTGGGGCGGGAGGAGCAAGTCTGTGGTTGGCAGTGGGTACTTCAGGTCGTCTGAAAACTTGTAAAACACCCCGGTCTCTTCTTCTGAATCTGCATCAACATCATCGGCAGCATAACCCGTCGCAAGATCGGCATGATGTATCGGCTGATGATGTTCAAAGGCAGAAATTTCCGTATCTTCCGTATGGGCGGATTCAGTTTCAGCATTTCTCTGTACATTTCCGCCTGCGACTTCATCCTCCGTTTCGGATTCACTGATTAAGTAATCATGAATCGAGCGGACAGGATTGTCGCTGACATGCGCATTGACTTCAGAATGGAAAGCAGGGATTTCCCAAGCGGGGCGCGCTACCGGAGGATCGACGATTTCCGGCGCAACAGGTGGCGGCGTAAAGCTCGGCGGCGTCGGGATATCGATTGGCGTCGGGGTAACGGTCGGTACTTCGGGCGGCTCGACTACGGTTGCGGTAGGGGCGGGCTGTCTTGAAATATAGACTGCTTTTTCTTTTGGCGGAGCGACAGGTTCGGTGCGAAGCGTTTTAGGCGGGAACAGCGGTTTGCGTGTGACGGAACGCTCAACCGTTTGCTCAGACCGCAGATCGGCTTCTTCCGACAATTTCACCTGCGCGGCAGCAGATTGCTGCTTGCGCGCCAGTTTTTCCGCCGCCGCTTCAGCGTGGCGAACCGTCCGTCGGCGGCTTGCAGGAATCAGGTTTGCCAAAATTTCATCGTTTTGAATGATTTGCGGCTGGAAATCGCGCACAGGCGCAACAGCGGCGGCAAGGCGCTGGCGTGCTGCCGTACTTCGAGCCAATGTGTTCCGAATATCCGTCACATCAATCTCTGCACGGCTATCCAGATTGTCAACGACAGGCAAAATGGCTTCGCGCTCGGCTGTGCGCAATGCGGTTTGCACGGTTTCGATATGCGGCGCACTGGCTTTGGGGATTTGGATGCCATTGACGCCCGCCATGACGCGCTCGCGGGTCCGGCGCAGTACGGGATCGTTGAAATCGATAATCTGCAAACCTTTCATCGGTGTTACCGATGCGCGGATGGGTTGGATTTCCCCGTCATCGTTATTCCGGTCGCCTGCAGGATGGCTGACGGTCTGCTGCTCTTCCCATTCCTGTAACGCCGCTTCATTGAGCGAACGGGTTGCCTCTTCCAAAGTGATTTCTTCAAAGCCTTCGTCTTTAACGATACGGGGAATATATTCAGGCTCTTCGGTTTCGACAAAAGGAACGATATACGGCGTATCTTTCCTTTCGGCTGCATGTTGTTGAGGCGGCTCGGCTTGGGGGACTTGTTCTGCCGACGGATTTTCAGACGACCTTTCAATATCGGCATCTTGATGATATTCGTGTTTTGCTTCTTGGCTTTCGAAGAAATCCGCTATGTCTTCCATACCGGTCTCAGATTCTTCGTTTTCAGTGTTTGCCGGTTGCTCGGATAATTGCTCCTGCTGCGGAGTGTAACGCGCCGCCATCAGGCGCAGGCGTGCGATGGTTTTTCCGTATGCCGCTTTGGCATCTTCTGAAAATTGATGTGGAGAATCAGCATCCTGACCGTTAGGAATATATTTGCCCTCTTGCATGCCGCGCTCTAAGCGCGCCAATTCGTGCTGCCACTCACGTTCTTGTTTTCTGTGCAGCCAAAATACGCCGCAAATGGCACACAATAAAATGATAATCAGCACTGTCCAAAACATTCGCTGTTTCCCTTGAAATAAACGGCAAAGGTCGTTATTTTAGCGTGTTTCAGCACTAAACAAAACAAGTCCGCAGCGAATTTCGTCTGCGGGGTATAATGCAGGTCGTCTGAATATTTACCCTCGGTCTGGTTTCGTATGAATTTTCAAGCCGCATGGTTTTCCAGTTCGATTTTAATCGCCGCTTGGCTGCTGTTGTCCATTCTGCTTTTCGCTTGCGCGCGTCCGGCATGGCGATCCATGCAGAAACACCATTCCGCCTCCATCCTCTCCGCCCTGATACTGACGACCGCATGGTGCCTGAATGCAATGACTGACGAAGGGCAGCTCGCGCAAATGAGCTACCACCTGCTTGCCATGAATTTGGTTGCCCTGATGATTGGCGCACCCGCTGCATTATGGCTGGGTTCGGCTTTGTTTCTTCCTTATCTTTTATTGTTCAACGGCGGCGACGGATACGCCTATCCCGTCAACGCCCTCGCCTTGCTCTTACCGCCGCTCATTGTTAATCAGCTCTCTTGCCGCTTGGTCAACCGTCTTCCCGCTAATATTTTTATCTTCATTTTTGTCAACGGCTTCATTGCGTCCGCCGTAGGCATGATGCTGACCGGACTGGTACTGGTCAGCGTTTTGGATATCAGCCATGCCTTCCCAACCTCCGTACTTTGGACCACCGCCTTTCCTATTTTCATCCTGATCGCCTGGGCGGAGGCCTTCCTCAGCGGCATCACTACCGCCATTTTTATCGCACTCAGACCGCAATGGATTAATACTTTTGACGACAATCGATATTTGAAATCCAGCAATAAAATTTGGTAAACGGTAAAAGGTCGGTAGAACATGGGGAATTGATATTTCAAGTTATAGACCGCAATGAGGTCATAAGGTCATGATGATGGATATAACATCTTTCTTAAAAACGGGTAGATTTAAAGGTTTATTTGTTGGTATGTCGTATAGTGACTTTCACAAACATAAACGGTTTAAAAAGCTGACTAAATGGTTATACGAAGACAGTAACGTAGAAGGTGGTTTTTCCATTTTTTGGAAAGGATTGGAGGTTGGGGTTACGGATGATATCGTTTATTCATTGTCAATAGACCCTTGTTTTAAAGGCGTTACCATTGCAAAGCAATATAAAATTAATAGAAAATTAACTATTGAGAAATTGATAAAATATTTGTTTTTTGCTGATATTGGATGGCAGTTTGTATCTAGAGACGAGTGGGAACATGAGTGTGAAATAAAAACCGAAGGTGGCGTTTCTATTGTCTTTTCATTTGATTTAAAAGGGGTAAAAATTTCTAAATTTTCTATTTCATGGGAAGAGGGAATATAAGGCTATACTCCAAAATCGCCCTCTACTTAAAATTAAAAAAACAAACAGTGAGTAAGTTATGGAAACCTTTTTTAATTATGTTATATCTCTAGCAGTATCATCATCTAGTTTGCCTTATATTTCAAACTATTATTACGACTCGCAATATGAATGGTTAAAAATATCCATATCTAAAAACAATACTACAAAAGTGTGCGGAAATATCGATATAAGCAAAACCAATCTGCAATATAAACTGCTTTGCGGAAAAGAAAATGGAAAGGGGCTGATTCCATTGGATAAAATAAAATTTCATTACGAAAAGAGCATCTTTTCTGCACAAAGTACCACAAGTGGAAAAGTGCTTTTTTCAGTTTCCTGCACGCAAGAACAATGTAGAGATATAGAAAAATATATTGAGAAGTAATAAAGTTTGAATACATTTTCAAACTCTTTAGGTCGTCTGAAAACCAATTTTCAGACGACCTTTTATCTGAGATACGGATATCATCAAACCATCTTCAAATATCGTCATTTATGAATGATTTTTCTCTTTCTTACTCAAAAAACTCATGTTAAGCGGAGTAAAGCCCATGCGGAAGCGTGGTACAATATTGTCAACAATTTAAAGCGTTTTCCTCGCGGAGAACGCTGTTTTTCATTAGACATCAAGAGGCTTTTATGAAATTTTTAGACCGTGAGGCGACGATCGCCAAGCCGGGTTTCAACCGTTGGCTGGTGCCGCCTGCCGCTTTGGCGGTGCATCTTGCCATCGGGCAGATTTATGCGTATTCCGTGTTTAACGCGCCGCTGACCAAGCTTATCGGCATTACCGAATCGGCTGCCGGGGATTGGAAGCTGACGACTGTGGGCTGGATTTTCAGTATCGCGCTGGCTATGTTGGGCGCGTCTGCTGCTTTGTTCGGCACTTGGATGGAGCGTGTCGGCCCGCGCAAGGCGATGTTTGTCGCGGCGTGCTGTTTCAGCTTGGGCTTTTTTGTGTCGGCACTCGGCGTCAGCACGCATAATCTGTTTCTCCTGTATTTGGGCAACGGCGTGATCGGCGGCATCGGCTTGGGGTTGGGTTATATCGGCCCTGTGTCCACTTTGATGAAGTGGTTTCCCGACAAACCGGGCATGGCGACGGGTTTGGCGATTATGGGGTTCGGCGGCGGTGCGATGCTTGCTTCGCCGTTGTCCGTATCGTTGATGAATGCGTTTTCAGACGACGTGTCGGTCGGCGTCGCACCGACTTTTGTCGTTCTGGGGTTGTTTTACCTTGTGTTGATGATGTTCGGTGCATTCACCATCCGCGTGCCGGCGGAGGGTTGGAAACCTGAAGGCTATGTCGCGCCGAAAGTGAAAAACAAGCTGGTCAGCAGCAATCATGTCAATGTTTCCCAAGCGATGAAAACGCCGCAATTTTGGCTGTTGTTTTGGGTGTTGTGCCTGAACGTGACTGCCGGTATCGGCGTTTTGGGGCAGGCTTCGGTCATGATTCAGGAGCTGTTTTCAGAGGCGTCGGTCGGCAAACAAGCGGCAATCGGCGCGGGGGCAGCGGCAGGTTTCGTCAGCCTTTTGAGCCTGTTCAATATGGGCGGGCGGTTTTTATGGTCCAGCGTTTCCGACAAACTCGGACGTAAAAATACCTACACCATCTTTTTCGTACTCGGTTCGCTGCTGTATTTTGCCGTTCCGTCCATTGGCGAAAGTGGAAACAAGGCTTTGTTTATTATTGGATTCTGCGTCATCATTTCCATGTATGGCGGCGGTTTTGCCGCGATTCCGGCTTATTTGAAAGACTTGTTCGGCACTTATCAGGTCGGCGCGATTCACGGACGTATTTTGCTGGCGTGGTCAACCGCTGCCGTGATCGGTCCGGTTTTGGTGAACTACATCCGCCAAAGCCAAATCGACAGCGGTGTTCCCGCCGCGCAGGCATACGGCGTTACCATGTACATCATGGCGGGATTGTTGATTGTCGGTTTGCTGTGCAACCTTGCCGTCAGATCGGTTCATGAAAAACACCACGAAACCGACATCAAAACAGCGGCGCACAGCGGCAATCCCGATGACGAAACCGCCGTTTCTGATGCCTACTTGCTGCAGGAAAAAGTTGCGGCAGGCGGTTTTTCGGTTTGGTGGCGTTGGACGTTGGTCGGCGTCCCGCTGGCTTACGGCGTGGTGATGGTGTTCGTCAAGGCATTGGATTTGTTCCGTTAGGTTTTCGGATGCCGACGTTAGGTCGTCTGAAATGCAGATATGGGTTTTCAGACGACCTTTGAGAGGAAAGACCGGCTTTTGTTTGTATAGTGGATTAACTTTAAACCAGTACGGCGTTGCCTCGCCTTGCCGTACTATC
>CAUOMQ010000033.1:0-19822 GCA_963456805.1 uncultured Neisseria sp.
AACCCATATAGGCAAACAAGAAATTCAAAAATAAAAATTGCCTGAATATGTCTTATCAGTCGGTCAAAACACTTTCTTACCATTCAAACGAAAAGTCCTAACCAAGCCCATAAGGCATTTTCAGACGACCTTTTTAGCTACTTACTTTTGGTTCTTTTTCTCATGTGACTCAAACTGCTCAAGCAGTTTGCGCTTTTCTCCTATGAAGAGAATAATGACTTCCATCCATCATCTATACACACGAGGGCAGGCATGAATTCTTTTGCATCATTGTTAAACCATCCTGATATTTCTTTTCTCCCGATTCCAGCCAGCATCAAAGTCGATAATCCGGCGACGGGCGAGACTTTGGCGTTTGTCCGCACGACCCGTTCAGACAACCTCAAGCTGCTGATTCAAAAGGCGGAAGCCGCGCAAAAATTATGGGCGGCAAAAACCGCGTTGGAACGCGCCGATGTGTTGTGGCGTTGGTATTTTTTGATCAAGGAAAACAAAGAAGAACTGGCGCGCATCATGACCATGGAACAGGGCAAAAGCCTGACCGAGGCGCGCGGCGAAATCGATTATGCGGCTTCGTTTGTGCGCTGGTTTGCCGAAGAGGCGCGGCGGATTGACGGCGATGTGCTGACAAGCGTGAAGGCGTCGCAAAAACTGGTCGTGTTGAAACAGCCCGTCGGCGTTACCGCTGCGATTACGCCGTGGAACTTCCCGTCCGCGATGATTGCGCGCAAGGCCGCGCCTGCTTTGGCGGTGGGCTGCGCGATGATAGTCAAACCTGCGTCGCTCACGCCCCTGAGCGCGTATGCGCTGGCGCTACTGGCTTACGAAGCGGGCGTGCCGCAGGATTTGCTTCCCGTCGTCAGCGGCCGCGCTTCGGAAATCAGCCATGAATTTGCCACAAACCCGACCGTGCGCAAAATCAGCTTCACCGGCTCGACCGAAGTCGGCGCGAAAATTTTTGCCGACAGCGCGGCGGACATTAAAAAACTCAGTTTGGAACTGGGCGGTAACGCGCCGTTTATCGTGTTTGACGATGCCGATTTGGACAAAGCCGTCGAAGGCGCGCTGGCGAGCAAGTTCCGCAACAGTGGACAAACCTGCGTCTGCACCAACCGCGTTTACGCTCAAGCCGGCATTTACGACGAATTTTGCCGCAAATTGAGTGAAAAAGTAGCCGCGCTCAAATTGGGCAACGGCTTGGATGAAGGCGTGAACCAAGGGCCGCTGATTGAGGAAAAAGCGGTGGAGAAAGTCGAGCAGCACATCGCCGACGCGCTCTCCAAAGGCGCGGTCTGCCTGACCGGCGGCAAACGCAGCGCGTTGGGCGGAACGTTTTTCGAACCGACCGTCTTAGGCGGCGTAACGGCGCAAATGGCAGTGGTGCGCGAAGAAACCTTCGGGCCGTTGTGTCCCGTGTTCTGCTTTGAAACCGAAGCCGAAGTCATCGCGGCCGCCAACGATACGGAATACGGCTTGGCGGCCTACCTCTTCACTTCCGAAACTGCCCGACAATGGCGCATCGGCGAAGCCTTGGAATACGGCATGGTCGGCATCAATACCGGCCTAATCAGCAATGAAGCGGCACCGTTCGGCGGCGTGAAACGCAGCGGGCTGGGACGCGAAGGCAGCAAATACGGTGCGGACGAATATTTGGAATTGAAATATTTGTGTATCGATGTGGCGGATTGAGTTTAGTCTCAGGAGGTCGTCTGAAAACGTAACTTCAGCAAGATAATCTCCCCCTATCTTTGCAGCAGCACTCTGAAAAAATTGGCGGAAATCAACAAATACGCGATATAAGACTAACGTATCGTGCAACTGATAAGTTCGCCAAATATTTTGCTGGGGCAACGACACCAAACTTTAAGGTTCACTGGATAGTATGGGAAAGTCTTTTATGTAGCCCGCGAATGGGCAGGATAATTAACCAATACAACAAGTTAAAAGAAATAGTAAATTTAAAATCTGTTTACTTAGAGAAAATAAACGTGAATTGAAAACCTAACTTTCTCATAAGGTCGTCTGAAAAATTTCCCAAAGCCAGCTTTGGAGCAATCGATTTTAGAATTTTGTGAAATATCAGTAAATTATGGAGCTTATTTTAAGTATGATAAGGAAAGTATTTATCTTTTCGGCTGTAATAGCATTATCCGGTTGTTTTGCCGGCAAACATAAAGTTCAGGTATTACCGGATGCAGAATTAAATAAGCCATATTTCATAGAATTAAGAACTAAATATGCTGCTTATCCCGATTATTTCAGGGTGAAAATGGATCCTCCGAATTCGGGATTGACTGTACAGCCTACCAATATGTGGTATAACAAATTGAATATTTCTGGAACTCCACAGACCAAGCAGGATATTAAGATTGAAATATCTTATTATGTAAGAGGAGCAGTAGGCTGGTTTGAAAGTATGGATCAGAAAGAATTTTATCAGATAAAAGTCAAAGAATAAGTTAAGGTTACCTGAAGGTTTAGTTTAGACAGCTTTTCTCTAAGAAAGTATTGTTCATATTTCAAGAAAGCACTGTGTTATTTACATAACATGCGTAGTTTGAATTGGACACCTAACTTTCTCAAAGGTCGTCTGAAAGTTTTCAGACGACCTTTTTACTAATGGCAGTCGTCCTGTTTGATTGTTCATGCAACAGAAGAAACGGAAGATGATATAGTGGATTAACTTTAAACCAGTACGGCGTTGCCTCGCCTTGCCGTACTGGTTTAAAGTTAATCCACTATATTGTTAATCTTTTCATCATCAATAAAAAAACCAACCTCTCAAAGGTCGGTTTTCTTATTTTTCGCAGAAATACGAAATGGTGATTATGAATGCGCTTCCAAATCTGCCAAAATTTGATTCAGGCTATCCCTAACCTCTTCTGCCTTTGCAGCAGGATGACCGTTTACATCCAAAGAATCACGGCTGAAGCGGTCGACATAAGGCGCAAAGGTATCTTTCAGCTTCAGCAGTTTCACCACATCGGAACGGGTGTAACGATCGCCGCCGTAACCGACAACGATACCGTTCTCATGTTGCCACTGAGCAAATTGTGCCGGGCTGATTTGCACCAGTTCGCACATTTCGTCTAGCGAGAAATAACGTTTTGCAGGAATAACGGGATTAGCGTTGTTTGTCATAGTAATGCTCCACCATGCCTTTGAGTTTTTGGCTGGCATGGAAAGTGACTACGCGGCGGGCGGTAATCGGTACTTCTTCGCCGGTTTTCGGATTACGGCCGGGACGTTGCGGTTTGTCGCGCAACTGAAAATTACCGAAACCGGAAATTTTGATTTCTTCGCCGCGTGCCAAAGTGCTGCGGATTTCTTCAAAAAAGAGTTCGACGATTTCTTTGGCATCGTTTTTGGTTACATTGCTGACTTTATCTACCAAAATATCGGCCAATTCGGCTTTAGTTAATGTCATATTATTACCTTCTGTTGTAACAGGTGCAGATTATTACCAATTTCTATTTAAAATTCAAGCGAATATTTATTTTTTAGCTGCGAAGTTGCGCTCCCGCAGCAGTTGCCGCGTCAATCAGTTTTCCGATAACCGGCTCGACTGTTTCATCCGTCAGCGTGTTTTCCATATCCTGCAAAATCACTTTGACCGCCATGCTCTTCATCCCTTCAGGCAGACCTGTACCGCGATACACGTCAAACACGCTGATTTCCTGTACCAACTTGTTTGCCGCGCCTTTCAATGCGGCCAACAAATCATCATGGGTCATGGTTTCAGGCATCACAAAAGCCAAATCCCTGCGCACCGGCTGAAATTTCGATACTGCCTGATAACGCGTTTTTTCGCGCTCCAACACCGCTGCCATGTCGATTTCAAATACTAGCGGTGCTTGCGGCAAGTCGTATTTTTGCATCCACTTCGGATGCAATTCGCCGACAAAGCCGATGACTTGGCCGTCTGAAACGATATTGGCGGCGCGGCCGGGATGCAGGGCGGGATGTTCGATTTTGACGAACTCAACTACTTTGTTTTTCAACAGATTTTCCACATCGGCCTTGATGTCGTAAAAATCCGCGTTGCGCGTTTTCTCGCCCCATTGTTCGGGCATGACTGCGCCGTACCACAGGCCGCCGATGCGTTCGTTTTGTACAAACAGGCCGTCTGAATCTTTGCTGAACACGCGGGCGATTTCAAACACGCGTACGCGGTTTTGCTTGCGGTTCAGATTGTTTTGCAGAATTTCCACCAAGCCGCCGATGAGCGTGGAACGCATCACGGCATACTGCGCCGCCAGCGGATTTTGCAGGCGGATGGGGTTGGCATTGGCGGCAAAATCGAGTTCCCACTGCTCGTCAACGAAGGCATAGCTGACGACTTCGCGGTAGCCGCGCGCCGCCATTTCGTTATAAACGGCGAAACGCGGACGGCGGGTTTCGGGCAGCGCCAGCATTTTCAGACGACCTGACGTGTAATCGTCGGGGATATTTTCATAGCCGTAAACGCGACCGATTTCTTCAATCAAATCAGCTTCGATTTCGATGTCGAAACGGAAGCTCGGCGCGGTAACGCGGAAGCCTTCCGCCGTTTTTTCAGGCTGCAGGCCCAAGTGCTGCAAAATGGTTTCCACCTGTTCGGCAGGAATGTCCACGCCCAACACGGTTTTCAGACGACCTAAACGCAATTCGACCTGCTTCGCTTCAGGCAATTCGCCTTGCGCTTCCACCATTTCTCCTGCTGCGCCGCCGCAGATTTGCAAAACCAATTCGGTGGCGCGTTCGATGGCGTCAGCCTGCAAACGGTAATCCACGCCGCGCTCAAAGCGGAACGACGAATCCGAACCAAAACCATATTGGCGCGATTTTCCGGCGATGATTTCAGGCGCAAACCAAGCCGCTTCCAGCACGATATTTTGCGTGTCGTCTGAAACCGCGCTCGCCTCGCCGCCCATCAGGCCTGCCAAGCTCAACGCGCCTTTTTCGTCGGCCACTACCAGCGTGTTTTCAGACAGAGAGACGGTTTTCTCGTTCAGGCATTCCAGCGTTTCACCTTCGCGCGCGCGGCGGATGTGCAGGCTGCCTGAAAGTTTGTCGGCATCAAAAACATGCATCGGCTGACCGATTTCCAGCATCACATAATTGCCAATGTCCACCAGCGCGGAAATACTGCGGATACCGCTGCGATCCAAACGCTGCTTCATCCAATCCGGCGTAGCGGCGCGCGCGTTCACGTTTTCAATCACGCGACTGATAAAGCGGCCGCAATCGGCAGGCGCATCAATCTGCACGGGCTGTTTGCGGCTGCCCGTGATTGGCGCGGCATGGATTGCAGGCTGCTTGAACGCGCAACCCGTCAGCGCGGACACTTCACGCGCAATGCCTTTGATGCTCAGGCAGTCGGCACGGTTTGGCGTGATTTTCAGCGTGAACACCGTATCGTCCAAATCCAGATATTCGCGGATATTTGCGCCGACGGGAGCGTCTTGCGGCAGAATGTGCAAGCCGTTCACGCCGTCATCAGGCAGACCGAGTTCGTCGGTGGAACACAACATCCCGTTCGACACCACGCCGCGCATCTTGGTCGGCTTGATTTTGAAATTGCCCGGCAACACCGCCCCCGGCAATGAACACGGCACTTTGATGCCCGCTTTCACATTCGGCGCACCGCACACAATCTGCACCAACTCGCCCATACCCGCATCGACTTGGGTAACGTTCAAACGGTCGGCATCCGGATGTTTTTCAACGGATTTCACTTCGGCAATCACCACGCCCGTAAACGCAGGCGCGGCAGTCTCGGTTTCTTCCACTTCCAAGCCGGACATGGTTAACAGGTGTTCCAGCTTATCGGCGGAAAGTTCGGTATCGGCTTGGGTTTTCAGCCATGAGTAGGAGAATTGCATGTTATGTTCTCAATCAACTAATTAACTTTTTATCAGATTTTGTTTTCAGACGACCTGTTTGCTTGGGAGTGCAGGCTGCTTTTTAACTTTGTTAGGGCAGTTTCTTTTAGGCAGCCTGCACAATCATTTCGCAAACTGCTTCAAAAAGTTCAAATCGTTATCGAAAAACAGCCGCAAATCATTCACGTTGTAACGCAACATGGCGAAACGATCGAGGCCGATGCCGAAGGCGAAACCGGTGTATTTTTCGGGGTCGATATTCACGTTTTTCAACACGTTGGGATGCACCATGCCGCAGCCGCCGACTTCCAGCCATTTACCGTTTTCGCCCATGATGTCGATTTCGGCGGACGGTTCGGTGAACGGGAAGAAAGACGGACAGAAACGTACTTGCAAATCATCGCGTTCAAAAAAGCGGCGGATAAAATCGGTTAACACGGCTTTCAAATCGGCGAAGGTTACGCCTTCTTCTACCCACAGACCTTCAGCTTGGTGGAACATGGGCGAGTGCGTGGCATCGCTATCCACACGATAAACGCGGCCGGGGGCAATAATGCGGATAGGCGGCTCTTTTTTGTCGAGCATATAGCGGATTTGAATCGGGGAAGTGTGCGTGCGCAAAACATCGCCGTTTTCAACGTAGAACGTATCCTGCATGGCGCGTGCCGGGTGGTTTGCAGGGATATTCAGTGCTTGGAAGTTGTGGAAATCGTCTTCGATTTCCGGGCCGTCTGCCACTTCAAAACCCATGCCGTGAAAGAGTTCGACCACGCGCTGCAAGGTTAGGGTTACGGGATGCAGGCCGCCATTTTCCTGCGAGCGTCCGGGCAGGGTAATATCAAGTGCTTCGGCGGCAAGCTGGGCTTGAAGTTTGGCTTCGTTGAGGGCATCGCGTTTATTGTTAAAGGCCGTCTGAAACTGGTTTTTGCACTCATTGATATGCGCACCTATGGTTTTGCGCTCTTCAGGCAACATTTGACCTAAGGTTTTCAGAAGTCCGGTCAACTCGCCGGTTTTACCAAGATAACGGGCTTTGATTTGTTCTAGAGCGTTGAAGTCTTGCGCGGCCTCTACTGCGGCAATGCCTTCTGCAACGATACGGTTTACATTTTCCATAGTGGCTTTATCGTCTGTCGGTTGATGATGGGTCGTCTGAAACAATGAGGCCGCCTGTATGGTTTGGTATTGCCAAACTTTTCAGACGACCTTTTATCGTTTACGGCCAATCCGTTTGATAGAATCGGCGTATTTTAGCGCAAATCAATTCAAAAAAATAGACTTTAAAGAAAGAAAATCAATCACATAGACTTTATTCAAACAAAGAAAAAAGGAAGCCGTAGCTTCCTTTTTAAATTTTTTGGATTAAGCAGCCAAAGCAGCTTTAGCTTTCTCAACCAATTGTGCAAAAGCGGCTTTATCAAATACAGCCAAATCAGCCAATACTTTGCGGTCGATTTCGATAGAGGCGCGTTTCAGACCGTTCATAAATTTGCTGTAAGACAGACCGTTTTCACGGGCACCTGCATTGATACGGACAATCCACAATTGACGGAATTGGCGTTTGCGTTGACGACGGTCACGGTATGCGTATTGACCGGCTTTCATTACCGCTTGTTTGGCAACGCGGTATACGTTTTTACGACGACCGCGGTAGCCTTTGGCTAACGCGAAGATTTTTTGGTGACGGGCACGAGCGGTTACACCGCGTTTTACGCGTGGCATATTCTAAACTCCTTAAGCGTAGGGTAACATTTTAGCAACAGAAGCCAAATCGCGATCGTTTACCATAGAGGTACCGCGCAGTTGGCGTTTGTTTTTAGTGGTCTTTTTAGTCAAGATGTGGCGTTTGAACGCATGAGCGCGTTTTACACCGCCGTTACCCAGTACTTTGAAGCGTTTTTTCGCGCTAGACTTGGTTTTCATTTTAGGCATGGGAAAACTCCATTCGTTATTAGATAAGGCATCAGGGGGTTTTAAAACTTTTGTTTCAAACACTTGAACCCAAAATGCCACGGTTTTTGCCGCCAATCAAAAGCTTACTCCGAAGCGGCAATCGGAGTAAGCTGAGGATTATAACTTTATTTTTTCTTCGGTGCAATCATCATCACCATTTGACGGCCTTCCATTTTAGGGAAGGATTCGATTTGAGCCACTTCCGCCAAATCCTCTTTCACGCGCTCTAAAAGTTGCGCACCGAGTTGCTGGTGAGCCATTTCACGCCCGCGGAAACGGAGCGTGACTTTGACCTTATCGCCGTCAGCCAAGAAGCGGTTGATGTTGCGCATTTTGATTTGATAATCGCCTTCATCGGTACCCGGACGGAATTTGATTTCCTTAATTTGTACCTGCTTCTGGTTTTTCTTGGCTTCGTCACGTTTCTTGGCTTGTTGGTATTTATATTTACCGTAATCCATCAGTTTGCATACAGGTGGTTTGGCAGTAGGGGAAATCTCTACCAAATCCACATCCTGCTCTTCGGCCATGGCCAAAGCTTCACGAACCGATACAACACCAAGCTGTTCGCCTGACTCACTGATTAAACGCACTTCTTTAGCGGTAATTTCGCCATTAATTCGTGCTTCGCGTTCTTGAGCGATGATGAATACTCCTATAAAAATTAATGGTTGACGAGGGCGTCTGCGATTTCTTGCTGCAGTTGCGCAATGAAATCATCCAAATCCAAAGAACCCAAGTCTTCTGCTTTGCGGCGCACGGCCACTTTGTTTTCTTGCTTCTCTTTATCGCCGACAACGATTTGATAAGGGAAGCGGTATTGGCTGTTATCACGGATTTTGTAACCGATTTTTTCGTTACGCAAATCCAGCTCTACACGGAAGCCAGCAGCCTGCAATTTGGCAGCCACTTCACGGCAGTAATCTGCTTGATTTTCGGTGATATTCATAATCACCATTTGAACCGGCGCCAACCATAGTGGGAAAGAACCTGCATGGTTTTCAATCAAAATACCGATAAATCGTTCCAAAGAACCCAAAATAGCGCGGTGCAACATTACCGGACGGGCGCGGTCATTGTTTTCGGTTACATATTCTGCATCCAAGCGTTCCGGCAATACAAAGTCCAGTTGCAGCGTACCACACTGCCAAGAACGTCCCAATGCATCTTTAACATGATATTCGATTTTAGGTCCGTAGAACGCACCTTCACCCGGCAACTCGTCCCATTCCACACCGCAAGCAGTTAATGCTTCGCGCAGACCTTGTTCTGCCTTATCCCACACGTCGTCTGAACCGGCACGCTTCTCAGGACGCAGTGAAAGTTTGACGGACACATCATGGAAACCGAATTGCTTGTAAATACGAACCAGCAATTCATTGAATGCTCGGGCCTCACTAACGATTTGATCTTCGGTACAGAAAATATGCGCATCATCCTGTACAAAACCGCGAACACGCATCAGTCCATGCAGTGCGCCACTCGGCTCGTTGCGATGGCAAGAACCAAATTCTGCCAAACGCATCGGCAAATCGCGGTACGAACGCAGACCGTTATTGAAAATCTGAACATGTCCCGGGCAGTTCATCGGCTTAACCGCGTATTCGCGTTTTTCCGAACTGGTTACAAACATATTATCTTTGTAGTTATCCCAGTGACCGGATTTTTCCCAAAAGGTTTTATCCATGATTTGGGGAGTTTTGACTTCTTTATAGCCGGCGCCATTCAGCTCTTTACGCATATGCTGCTCGATAGTCTGCCACAAAGCCCAACCTTTGGGATGCCAAAACACCATACCCGGCGCTTCGTCTTGCAAGTGGAACAAATCCAGTTGTTTGCCCAATTTGCGGTGGTCACGTTTTTCTGCTTCTTCAATACGCTGGATATAAGCTTTTAATTCGTCTTTTGTCGCCCAAGCGGTGCCGTAAATACGTTGCAGCATTTCATTATTGCTGTCGCCACGCCAGTATGCACCTGCCAGCTTGGTCAGCTTGAAGTTTTTCAGGAAGCGGGTGTTCGGAACGTGCGGACCGCGGCACATATCAACATATTCCTGATGATGATACATACCCATTGCTTCAACTTCGGGCATATCTTCAATCAGGCGCAGTTTATATTCTTCGCCGCGATCTTGGAAAATTTTGATGGTTTCGGCGCGCGGAGTCATGATTTTGATTACATCATAATCCTGAGCAATCAATTCTTTCATACGCGCTTCGATAGCGGCAACATCCTCAGGCGTAAACGGTTTTTCCGTAGCAATATCGTAATAAAAGCCCTCTTCAATGACGGGGCCGATAACCATTTTTGCATTAGGATAGAGCTGCTTGACCGCATGACCGACAAGGTGGGCGCAAGAGTGGCGGATGATTTCAACGCCTTCTTGGTCTTTCGGGGTAATGATTTGGACGGTTGAATCTTCGGTAATCGGATCGCACGCATCGACCAATTTGCCGTTTACCTTACCCGCCACCGTCGCCTTCGCCAAACCTGCTCCGATAGACGCGGCAATCTGTGCCACGGTAACGGGCGATTCGTACTGGCGGACTGAGCCGTCCGGCAAGGTAATGTTCAACATCAAAAAAGCTCCAAAACATTAAAAAATAACGGCATAAATGCCGTTTGGGAAATTTGGTAGGCACGATTGGATTCGAACCAACGACCCCCACCATGTCAAGGTGGTGCTCTAACCAACTGAGCTACGTGCCTGTTTAACAGGGTTCGGATTATAGACGATACTTTGACGCGATGGCAAGTATGAAAACGAGGTTTCAGACGACATTGTCGGAACATTGTGATTTTTTTGAAACATTTTCAACAGTGAACATCTCGATACGAATAAGGTCGTCTGAAATATTCAAACACCGCTATTGTGATGAAAATCCTTTATAATCGCATTTTTACCTCAATCGTTTGACTGCACGGCGGCTTCGCTCGCCGTTTTCTACATTATAGATACAACCTATGCTCAAGTTTACCTTACACAAAAAAGACGGTCATGCTCGACGTGGCACGCTGGAACTGAACCACGGCAAAATCGAAACGCCCGTATTTATGCCGGTCGGCACTTACGGCTCGGTTAAAGCGATGAATCCGCAAAACCTGCACGACATCAAGGCACAAATTATTTTGGGCAACACTTACCATTTATGGCTGCGCCCAGGTTTGGAAGTTATCGAACAATTTGGCGGATTGCACGAATTTATCGGCTGGAACAAACCCATCTTGACCGACTCCGGCGGTTTTCAGGTTTTCTCGCTCTCCGATATGCGCAAACTCACTGAAGAAGGCTGCACCTTCCAAAGCCCGATTAACGGCGACAGACTCTTCCTCTCGCCCGAAATCTCCATGAAAATCCAAACCGTACTCAATTCCGACATTGTGATGCAGTTGGACGAATGCACACCGGGCGAAGCAACGCACGAACAGGCGCAAAAATCCCTGCAAATGAGCCTGCGTTGGGCAGAACGAAGCAAAAAAGCCTTTGAAGATTTGAAGAACCCGAATGCCCTATTCGGCATCGTGCAAGGCGCGATGTATGAAGATTTGCGCGAAGAATCGCTGCGCGGCTTGGAACAATTCGACTTCCCCGGCCTCGCCATCGGCGGGCTGTCCGTCGGCGAACCCAAACCCGAAATGTACCGCATGCTGCGCGCCGTCGGACCGATGCTGCCCGAACACAAACCGCATTATCTGATGGGCGTCGGCACACCCGAAGACCTTGTTTACGGCGTGGCGCACGGCGTGGACATGTTCGACTGCGTCATGCCTACCCGCAATGCGCGCAACGGCTGGCTGTTCACCCGTTTCGGCGATTTGAAAATCAAAAACGCCAAACACAAGCTAGACAAGCGCCCGATAGACGAAAGCTGCACCTGCTACGCCTGCCAAAACTTCAGCCGCGCCTACCTGCACCATCTGCACCGCGTCGGCGAAATCTTGGGCGCGCAGTTGAACACCATCCACAACCTGCATTTCTACCAAGTCATCATGGCGGAAATGCGCGAAGCCATCGAGCAAGGAAAATTTGCCGATTGGCAGGCGCAATTCCATGAAAACCGCGCCCGCGGGGTGGATTGAGATTGAACCATGCTTATCGAGGTCGTCTGAAAACGTTATATTCAAGTAAACACCGTTTTCAGACGACCTTGCTGTTATAATGCAAACATTAATTTACATTATTTGAGAGTGCGATATGTTTACCCAAGCAGCCCAAGAATTGACCACCGTCCGCGACATCCTGCGTTTCGCTGTCAGCCGTTTCAACGATGCCGGTTTGTTTTTCGGGCATGGCTCGGACAACGCGCACGATGAAGCCGCCTACCTGATCCTGCATACCCTCAACCTGCCCTTGGACACGTTGGAGCCTTACCTCGACGCCAAGCTGCTGCAAAGCGAGAAAGAAGAAGTATTGTCAGTGCTGGAACGCCGCACAGTCGAACACATCCCCGCCGCCTACCTTACCCATCAGGCATGGCAAGGCGATTTCGATTTTTATGTTGACGAACGCGTCATCGTACCGCGCTCGTTTATTTACGAGCTGCTCGGCGACAGTCTTACCCCTTGGATAGAACACCCCGAATTGGTTCACCGCACATTGGATTTGTGTACCGGCAGTGGCTGCCTCGCCATTCAAATGGCACACCATTACCCTGCCGCTGAAATTGACGCCGTCGATTTGAGTTTGGATGCGCTGGAAGTAGCCGCCATCAATATCGAAGATTATGGATTGGAAGAGCGCATCAACCTGATTCATACCGATTTGTTTGAGGGATTGGAAGGCACATACGACCTGATTGTTTCCAACCCGCCTTATGTCGATGCCAAATCGGTCGATATGTTGCCCGACGAATACCTGCACGAACCCGAACTCGCCTTGGGCAGCGGCGAAGACGGCTTGGACGCCACCCGCCAAATCCTGCTACACGCAGCCAAATACCTGAACCCCAAAGGCGTACTGCTGGTCGAAATCGGACACAACCGCGACGTATTGGAAGCCGCCTATCCCGAGCTGCCGTTCACTTGGCTGGAAACCAGCGGCGGCGACGGATTCGTATTCTTGCTGACCCGCGAGCAATTGCTGGGATTGGAGTAATCTCTTGCCGATTTTGATACGGCCGAAAATCTTCTGCATATAGGTTTTTGGCCGTATTTTCATGATTGCGCTCGCCCCAAACCATTATAGTGAATTAACTTTAAATCAGGACAAGGCGACGAAGCCGCAGACAGTACAGATAGTACGGAACCGATTCACTTGGTGCTTCAGCACCTTAGAGAATCGTTCTCTTTGAGCTAAGGCGAGGCAACGCCGTACTGGTTTAAAGTTAATCCACTATATTATTAACGTTGAACATATCTGTTTAATCTGTTTTCAGACGACCTCCCTATACACAAATTCAATATTCCAATCGGAACCATTTCTTATATTTATTGTCTGTATTTAAATAAGCATTCATAAAAATATTATATTTAACCCGCATGACCTGATGGATTATAATGACGAATAACAGCCGGAATATGCTTTATTCAAATATTATCGACTTGACGACTCAACTAAATACCTATTATTTATTTACATCTCCGCCACATCGGAACAACCAGACAATGAACCACTTTTGGACAAACAGCCTGACCGCCTGCATCCTGCTTGGCGCGTCGCTTCAAGCTTCGGCACAAACCCACTCCGTTTATTTCAATCAAAACGGTAAAATTACCGCCACAATGTCATCGGTAGCTTACGTCCGCCAATACACCGTCGAATCCGGCGTAGCGCAAGTGCAGGACTTTTACTATCCGTCCATGAAAAAATATTCCGACCCGTATGAAATACCGGCGGCACAGATCAAAACCTTCGTTCCCGTCCTCAACAACGGTACTTTGACACTCTGGCATTTCAACGGGCAAAAGAAAATGATCGGCAGCTACCGCAACGGCAAGCCGAACGGCGAATGGACCAACTGGTACCCCAACGGTAAAAAATCGGCGGTCATGCCCTATCTGAACGGCTTGAGCGAAGGCGTCGGCTCACGCTATTACCGCAACGGCACGAAAGAAAGCGAAATCCAGTTCAAACACGACAAGGCAAACGGCTACTGGAAGCAATGGTATCCCAACGGCAGCCCGAAAACCGAAATGACCATGGTCAACGACAAACCGACCGAAATCATGAGTTGGGACGAAAACGGCCGCGCCCTTTCTGAAATTACCATTACCAACGGCAAACGCAACGGCGTTGTCTTGGAATGGTATGACGACGGAGCTAAAAAGTCCGAAACGGTTTACGCCAACGACCAAATAGTGAAAAAGACAAATTGGGACAAAGAAGGTTACGTTATTGAATAACAGAAAAAGGAAACGATATGTTTCCTTTTTTTGTTTAAAACATCACTCTCCCTATCGAATCATGCCGGCCTGACAGGGGTCGTCTGAAACCTGCCATTCCCGATGTCATAGAATTTACATTTAAATATCAACCGCTCCCCTTGTTCCTTTACAGATTTCGTTTAAAATACAACCCAAACAACAACTATTCAAATTACATAAAACTATGCGCTATTACGGTACGATTACACGCTGGAATGACAACCGCCAATTTGGAGCCATCCGCGAAGAAAGCATGGGTACAGAAGTGTTCGCCCCGCTTTCCGCCTTTACCACACTGACACGTCCGCCTGCCGAAGGACAACGCGTCTCATTCGACATCGTCAAAGGCAGACGCGGACGCGACGAAGCCGAAAATATCTGCTTCTCCCTTGACTGTGTCGATGAATTCGACTTTTTCGACACCGAACCCGAACCGTATAAAAAAACCTTTTCCAAGCTCTTGCTGATTATCCCCCTCATCGCCCTGCTTGCCGCCGGCGGATGGTTCGGCTGGGATTACTGGCAGAAATACCAGCAACAGGCGCAAGCGGCAGCGGCCGCGCCGCCGAAGACGATGGTGGAAGAAGTTGCAGCCAAAATAAAAGCCGAACGCGAAGAGTGGTTGGATGCGGTAAACAGCCGTGGTCGTACAAATGCTAAACATAAATCTACGGACACCCAAAAATCTGATCACTCCTCTGTCTCTTCAACATCAAAAAACGAATTCAAATGCGATGGTCGTCAATATTGTTCCCAAATGACTTCCTTAAGTGAGGCAGAATTCTTCGTTAAATTCTGTCCGAATACCAAAATGGACGGCGATCATGACGGTATTCCATGTGAAAACGACAGCCGTTGGCATTAACCTATCTATTTTCTGCGCAAAAGGTCGTCTGAAAACCCAAATCCAAGGTTTTCAGACGACCTTTCACCTTAACCCTGTTTCAACACCCCAAATTCTTTTAAAATACCGCCTGATTTGAATTTAACCGAGAGACCGAACTTCATGAACCTACATCAAACCGTCGAACGCGAAGCCGCCGCCGCCTTTGCCGCCGCAGGCATCGCCGACAGCCCCGTTGTCTTGCAGCCGACCAAAAACGCCGAACACGGCGATTTTCAAATCAACGGCGTGATGGGTGCGGCGAAAAGAGCCAAACAAAATCCGCGCGAATTGGCGCAAAAGGTTGCCGAAGCATTGGCGGGCAATGACGTGATCGAAAGCGCAGAAGTCGCCGGCCCCGGCTTTATCAACCTGCGCCTGCGTCCTGAATTCCTCGCCCAAAATATTCATGCGGCTTTGAACGACGCGCGTTTCGGCATAGCGAAAACCGACAAACCGCAAACCGTCGTTATCGACTATTCCTCGCCTAATCTGGCAAAGGAAATGCACGTCGGCCATCTGCGTTCCAGCATCATCGGCGACAGCATTTCGCGCGTGTTGGAATTTATGGGCAACACCGTCATCCGCCAAAACCACGTCGGCGACTGGGGTACGCAGTTCGGCATGTTGGTTGCTTATTTGGTTGAGCAGCAAAAAGATAATGCCGCGTTTGAGTTGGCGGATTTGGAGCAGTTTTACCGCGCCGCCAAAGTGCGCTTTGACGAAGACCCTGCCTTTGCCGACACCGCGCGCGAATACGTTGTGAAGCTGCAAGGCGGCGATGAAACCGTGTTGGCGTTGTGGAAACAGTTTGTCGATATTTCGCTCTCTCACGCCCAAGCCGTTTACGACACGCTGGGCTTGAAGCTGCGTCCTGAAGATGTGGCGGGCGAATCGAAGTACAACGACGATTTGCAGCCCGTGGTCGATGATTTGGTTCAAAAAGGTCTGGCGGTCGAAGACGACGGCGCGAAAGTTGTGTTCTTGGACGAGTTCAAAAACAAAGAAGGCGAACCCGCCGCATTTATCGTGCAAAAACAAGGCGGCGGCTTCCTCTACGCCTCCACCGATTTGGCATGCCTGCGCTACCGCATAGGTCGTCTGAAAGCCGACCGCCTGCTGTACGTCGTCGACCACCGCCAAGCCCTGCACTTCGAACAACTTTTCACCACTTCCCGCAAAGCAGGCTATCTGCCTGAAGATGCAAAAGCCGAGTTTATCGGCTTCGGCACCATGATGGGCAAAGATGGCAAACCATTCAAAACACGCAGCGGCGACACCGTGAAACTGGTTGACCTGCTGACCGAAGCCGCCGAACGCGCCACCGCTTTGGTGAAAGAAAAAAATCCCGAATTGGGTGCGGATGAAGCGGCGAAAATCGGCAAAACCGTCGGCATCGGCGCTGTCAAATACGCCGACTTGAGCAAAAACCGCACCAGCGATTATGTGTTCGACTGGGACGCCATGCTCTCGTTTGAAGGCAACACCGCCCCCTACCTGCAATACGCCTACACCCGCGTGCAAAGCGTGTTCCGCAAAGCCGGCGAATGGGACGCGACCGAGCCAACCGTTTTGACCGAACCGCTGGAAAAACAGCTTGCCGCCGAGCTGCTGAAATTCGAAGACGTGCTGCAAAGCGTGGCGGACACGGCGTATCCACACTACCTCGCCGCCTACCTCTACCAAACCGCCACCCTGTTCAGCCGCTTCTACGAAGCCTGTCCGATACTCAAAGCCGAAGGCGCAACCCGCAACAGCCGCCTGCAACTGGCGAAGCTCACCGGCGACACGCTGAAACAAGGCTTGGATTTGCTGGGCATTGACGTGTTGGATGTGATGTAAGGCATTTTCCATAAGCAAAGGTCGTCTGAAAACAGATTTTCAGACGACCTTTTTCTCTTCTTTGCCCCTTACGCTATACTGTCGGAAATATTTTCAATTCCGACAATTCTTTATGCCCGATTTCCTTCCCGTCCCGCCAGCCGAACTGTGGCAGGCGACGCTTGAACACCTCCGCCTCTCCCTGATTGCCCTGCTTTGCGCCGTCGCGTTGGCCGTGCCGCTCGCCGTATGGCTGGCGGACAAACGGCGTTGGGCGGAAGGTGTTTTGCAGGTAACCAATATCCTGCAAACCATTCCGTCCCTCGCGCTGCTCGGCTTGCTGATTCCCTTCGTCGGCATCGGCTCGCCGCCGGTTTTGATTGCGCTGACGCTCTATGCCCTGTTGCCGATTTTTCAGAACACCTATCTCGGTTTGAGCCAAATCGATCCCGCCATCAAAGAAGCGCACACCGCGTTCGGCTTGTCCCGTTGGCAGGCGTTGTGGCGCATTGAATTGCCGATGGCGTTGCCTGCCATGATTTCCGGCATCCGCACCGCGTCCGTATTGATTATCGGCACGGCGACACTCGCCGCGCTCATCGGCGCGGGCGGCTTGGGCAACCTGATTTTGCTCGGCATCGACCGTAATAACATGGCAATGACGTTTACCGGCGCGTTGCTGTCCGCCCTGCTCGCCGTACTGGTCAGCGGCGGCATCGGCATACTGCAAAAGTCGAAACACAAAATGCCGATTACCGCCGCCCTGCTTGCCATCCTTATCGCCATCGGTTTGGCACCGATTTTTCAAACGAACCCATCCGCACAAAAAATCACCATCGCAGGCAAGCTCGGCAGCGAACCCGACATCCTCATCAATATGTACAAACAGTTGATTGAGGAAAACAATCCGCGCGCGCAAGTGATGCTTAAACCCAATTTCGGCAAAACTTCATTCCTGTTCAACGCCTTAAACAGCGGCGAAATTGATATTTATCCCGAATTTACCGGTACCGTCCTTGAAAGTCTGGTCAAAGTCCCTGCCGAACAGCAAAACCGCCGCCTTTCGCCCGAACAGACTTACCAAACTGCCAAAGACCTGCTCGTCCGACAGCACCGGCTGACCTTTCTGCCGCCGATGGCATACCAAAACACCTACGCCCTCGCCGTCAGTCAAGAATACGCCGCCGCGCACAATCTGCGCAAAATATCCGACCTCAAACGCGTGCAAAACCAAATCCGCGCCGGTTTTACCCTTGAATTTACCGACCGCGCCGACGGCTACAAAGGCCTGCAACAACACGGCATACAGTTCCGCCACCTCTCGACGCTCGAACCCGCCCTGCGCTACACCGCCCTCCTAAACGGCAAAATCGACCTCGTCGAAGCCTATTCCACCGACAGCGACCTCAAACAATACCGCCTCGCCGTCCTTTCGGACGACATCGCCCTTTTCCCCTCCTATCAAGGCGCGCCGTTGATGAAAACCGAGTTTGCCGAACAGCATCCCGACGTCGTGAATGCATTGAACAAACTGACAGGCAGAATCAGCGAAGCCGAAATGACCGAAATGAACTACCGCGTGAAAGTAGGCGGAGAAAAACCAGCGGACGTAGCGCGGGATTATTTACAAAAAAACGGTTTAATAAACGATAAGGGCAAATGATTCAGGTCGTCTGAAAAACGGTTTTCATTTTGTTGAAACAGATTTTCAGACGACCCCTCAAGTTGCAACAAGCCATCGATTAGACTATAGTGGGTCCTCGATCAATATAAACATCAAGGAAATGAATCATGAGCGGCAAATTAGACCAAATCAGCGGTAATGTAAAAGAAAAAGCCGGAGAACTGTTAAACGACTCCAAACTCCAAGCAGAAGGCGTGATCCAACAAGGCATCGGCAAAGTCAAAGAAGTTGCCGCCGACATTGAGGAAAAAGCAAGCGACGTATTGAAAAAAGGCAAAGAAGAAGCAGGACATCTGGTTGACGAGGCAAAAGAAAAAGCCGAAAACCTGATTGACGACATCAAAAGCAAGTTCTAATCCCCTCTTGTCTTAAACTATGTCAAAAGGCCGTTTGAAACACGATTTCAGACGGCCTTTATTTCAATCAACATAGCAACCCTAAAATCGCCTGTTCCCCATCCCATCAAACTTTCAGACGACCCCGCCGAATAAATCGGACAGATGAATCCAATGTTTTAACGGCCTTGTCGAATCCCGACTCGAGATACGCATCGCTCAACCCTCAACAGGAGAAGCACCATGCCTTCCGCCAAGCTCATCCAAAAACTCAAACCCGCCCTGCAAAACCCGCTTCCGCCCGAACAAGACGACATCCTGTTGTGCCTCGACTCCGACAACGTCACGGGCGACAACGCCAAATACATGAACATGTACAACCGCCTCGCCCGTTGGTACGATTTCGGCGAACGCTGGATAGCCCGCTTCAGATACGGCAACAGCATCAACGAAATGCGGCGCAGCCTGATGGGCGAACTGGAATGGCGGCAGGACTGCACCGCGCTCTACGTCTCCATCGGCACAGGTACCGACTTAAACTACCTGCCCGCCAACATCGACCCCTCCACGCTGGACTTGACCGGCGCCGACCTGTCGCTCGGCATGTTGGAACGCTGCCGCAACGTATGGCGGAAAAAAGCGGCGGGCTTGGACTTGGTACACTGCAACGCCGAAGATTTACCCTTTGCCGACAATATGTTCGACGTCGTATTCCATGTGGGCGGCATCAATTTTTTCAGCGACAAACAAAAAGCCATCAACGAAATGCTGCGCGTCGCCAAACCCGGCACCAAAATCATGATCGCAGACGAAACCACCGATTTCATCCAACAACAATACAAAAAAAGCCTATTCACGCGGAACTACTTCCAAGACACCGATTTCGACCTGACACAAATCGAAAACTGCATTCCCGAAA
>CAUOMQ010000034.1:0-19063 GCA_963456805.1 uncultured Neisseria sp.
GGCTATATATACCAAATAATAAAATTCTCAAAAAAATAATGTCAACAATTTTCATCAAAACTGCTTGGCAGGCAAAAAAATTAGGTTTATATTGCTTTCCACAAATTCATCATCCTTTCCAATCTAATCCACAGGGAGCATAAAATGACCGATTTGAACGCCTTGTTTGCCAACCTCAAACAACGTAACCCCAATCAAGAGCCGTTTCATCAAGCGGTTGAAGAAGTATTCATGAGCTTGGGCCCGTTTTTGGCAAAAAATCCGAAATACACCCAACAAAACCTGCTTGAACGCATCGTCGAACCTGAGCGCGTCATTATGTTCCGCGTCACTTGGGTGGACGACAAAGGACAAGTCCAAGTCAACCGTGGCTACCGTATTCAAATGAGCTCCGCCATCGGTCCTTACAAAGGCGGCTTGCGTTTCCACCCGACCGTCGATTTGGGCGTATTGAAATTCCTCGCCTTTGAACAAGTGTTCAAAAACGCCCTGACCACCCTGCCTATGGGCGGCGGTAAAGGCGGTTCCGACTTCGACCCCAAAGGCAAATCCGACGCCGAAGTGATGCGTTTCTGCCAAGCCTTTATGAACGAACTCTACCGCCACATCGGCCCGAACACCGACGTACCTGCGGGCGACATCGGCGTAGGCGGCCGCGAAATCGGTTTCCTCTTCGGACAATACAAAAAAATCCGCAACGAATTTGCCTCCGTCCTGACCGGCAAAGGCCTCGAATGGGGCGGCAGCCTTATCCGTCCCGAAGCGACCGGCTACGGCACCGTGTACTTCGCCCAATCCATGCTGCAAACGCGCGGCGATTCGATTGAAGGCAAACGCGTGTTGATTTCCGGCTCCGGCAACGTCGCACAATACGCCGCCGAAAAAGCCATCCAACTGGGCGCGAAAGTGCTGACCGTTTCCGACTCCAACGGCTTCGTCCTCTTCCCCGACAGCGGCATGACCGAAGACCAACTCGCCGCGCTTATCGAGCTGAAAGAAGTCCGCCGCGAACGTGTTTCTACCTATGCAAAAGAACAAGGTTTGAAATACTTTGAAAACCAAAAACCGTGGGGCGTTGCCGCCGAAGTCGCCCTGCCCTGCGCGACCCAAAACGAATTGGACGAAGAAGCCGCCAAAACCCTGTTGGCAAACGGCTGCTACGTCGTTGCCGAAGGTGCGAACATGCCTTCTACTTTGGGCGCGGTCGATCAGTTCGTCAAAGCGGGCATCCTGTATGCACCGGGCAAAGCCTCCAACGCCGGCGGCGTGGCAACTTCAGGCTTGGAAATGAGCCAAAACGCCGTCCGTCTGGCTTGGAGCCGCGAAGAAGTCGACCAACGTTTGTTCGACATCATGCAAAGCATCCACGAATCCTGCCTGAAATACGGCACTGAAAACGGCAAAACCAACTACGTCAACGGTGCGAACATCGCCGGGTTCGTCAAAGTCGCCGATGCGATGCTGGCGCAAGGCATTGTATAGTGGATTAAATTTAAATCAGGACAAGGCGACGAAGCCGCAGACAGTACAGATAGTACGGCAAGGCGAGGCAACGCCGTACTGGTTTAAAGTTAAGCCACTATATAAGTCTGTATTGTCCTGACTTTAGGCTGTGGAAAGGTCGTCTGAAAACCTTAATTCAAGGTTTTCAGACGACCTTTTTTACTGTTCGGAACTGCTTATAGCGGATTCAAAGGCAGACACACAATAAAGCGCACCTTAATGTGATTTCAAACCTGCCTCGTTTTTTATAGTGGATTAAATTTAAATCAGGACAAGGTGAGGCAACGCCGTACTGGTTTAAAGTTAATCCACTATAAACGGACAAAAGGTCGTCTGAAAAAGCCCAATTCAGCTTTTCAGACGACCTTCTTTCATACTTTCTAAATCAAACGCCCTTAAAACGCTTCGCCGACTTTCACGCCGCCGGCGGTGTCTTTAGGCGTGGCAAGTTGCGCGGTCATGGCTTGGGCGGCTTGGAAATCAGGCGTTTGCATCGCGGCTTGGGCGGCTTCTTTGCCCAGTGTGTTCGCCATGTATTGCCAGCGGTTTGCCAAATCGGGATTAGCGGGGATTTGGAAGCCGTCGCGCAGTTCGTCCACGAGGTCAGGACGGTTGCAGACGAGGACGATGTCGCAGCCTGCTGTAAAGGAAGCGTTTGCACGTTCTTTGATGCCGCCCGCTGCGCCTGCGCCTTCCATCGTGAGGTCGTCTGAAAAGATAACGCCTTTAAATCCGATATCTTGGCGCAGGATTTGTTTCAGCCATTTTTCGGAGAAACCGGCGGGCTTGCTGTCAATTTGCGGATAAACGACGTGGGCGGGCATGACCGCCGCCATGCCTGCGCCGCTTAGGGCGCGGAACGGAATCATGTCGGCGGCTTCGAGTTCGGCAAGGCTGCGCGTGTCTTCGGGTTGCACCAAATGGCTGTCGCCTTCGACGAATCCGTGTCCGGGGAAATGTTTGCCGCAGGATTTCATGCCGCCCCGGTTCAGACCTTTTTGCAGGGCAAGGGCGAGTTGGGTTACGGTGTCGGCGTTGCGGTGGAAACTGCGGTTGCCGATGACGGGACATGTTCCCCAATCGAGGTCGAGAACGGGCGTGAAGGAGAGGTCTATGCCGCAGGCGGTCAGTTCCGTCGCCAATACCCAGCCGACCTGCTCGGCTTTTTCTTTGGCGGCGGCTTCGCCTTCGGTATCCCAAATCTGCCCTAAAGTGTTCATGGCGGGCAGGCGTGTGAAGCCTTCGATAAAGCGTTGTACCCTGCCGCCTTCGTGATCGACGGCGATGATGAGTTCGGGCGTGCGCAGTGCTTTGATTTCTTGAACCAGGGCTTTGAGCTGCCCGACGTTTTGGAAGTTGCGGCGGAACAGGATAACGCCGCCGATAGATGGGTCGAGCAGGCGTTGTTTTTCTTCTTCGGTCAGACAGTAGGCGGCGACGTCTGCCATAACGGGGCCGCGCGGGATGGAATGGGGAGCGTTCATTTTTGGATTCCTTAAAATGTTTTCAGACGACCTTAAAGTATCAAAGGTCGTCTGAAAACGGGAAAACACATTAGGCAGCTTTGCCTTTTTTGTCTTTCAGTATGAAGATGAGGGCGGTTATGACGACGCCGGTGGCGAAAAAGCCCAGCCAAGCCGATTGCGTCATGCCCAACACGAGGTAGCCTGCCGCTGCCGCGCCTGCGACGGTCAGGGCGTAAGGCAGTTGCGATGTAACGTGGTCGATGTGGTTGCAATGCGCGCCGGTGGAAGACAGGATGGTGGTGTCGGAAATGGGCGAACAGTGGTCGCCGCACACCGCGCCTGCCATCACGGCGGACATACACGGGATAACCAACGATGCATCGACTTTAACCGCCATCGCGGCGGCAATCGGCAGCATAATGCCGAACGTGCCCCAGCTTGTGCCTGTGGCGAACGCCATCACGCTGGCAAGCAGGAAGAGGATGACGGGCAGGAAGCCGGGATGGATGTTGTCTGCAACCAGCGTGGAGAGGTAGTCGCCGGTGTGCATTTCGCTGACGACGGTGCTGATGAGCCAGGCAAGAATCAGGATGGTAATCGCGCCGAACATCGAAGATATGCCTTGACGGACGGCTTTGGGATAATCAGCGGCCTTGATGGTGCCGAGCGTGCAAAGGACGACGGCGAGTACGCCGCAAGTACCGCCGAACACCAGCGAGGTATTTACATCGGTATTTTCAAACGCGCCCAAAATGCTGAAGGTTTCGCTTGCCTGCGCGCCTGTGTAAATCATGGCGGAAACGGTGGATGCGATCAACACCAAAACAGGGATAATCAGCGCGTAAACCCTGCCTTTAGGGCCGTCAGAGCCGGCGGATTCGTCATGGGTTTCCTGCAATGCCGCTTTTTCAAGGCGCGCCATCGAGCCGATGTCGAAAGAAAACCAAGCGACGACAAACACCATGATCAGGGCGAACAGGGCGTAATAATTCATCAGGCTCATGGCAACAAACACACCCATCGGCGTGTATCCGGTGATGTGGTAGGTAACGAGCAGACCTGCCAGCGTGGCGATAATCGATGCGCCCCAGCTTGAAACCGGCATCAGTACGCACATCGGCGCAGCGGTGGAATCAAGGATATACGCGAGTTTGGCGCGGGAAACTTTGAATTTGTCGGTAACGGGGCGGGCAATCGCACCGACGGCGAGGCTGTGGAAATAGTCGTCGATAAAGGTAACGAATACGAGGCAGGCAGTCAGCATTTTTGCGCCGCGCCGCCCTTTGATGTGTTGCTTCGCCCAATCGGCAAACGCCTGATTGCTGCCCGAAAAGGTTAAAAGAGAAGTGAAAATACCGAGCAACAATAAGAAAATCAGGATTTTAGGTTTTCCCAGCGACCAATCGCCGTCTGCCCAAGCCAGTCCGACCACCATGTCTTTCAGGTGTGTCAGTCCGTCAATCGGGCTGCCGCCGACCAAAAAGGCAACGCCGACCAAGATACCGATGCCCAAAGACAGCAATACACGGCGGGTGATGACGGCAAGCGCCAATGCCAAAAACGGCGGTACGACGGATAAAAACGAATGTGAATAATCAATCAGGTGCATAATATTTTTATTAATAGGAAGTCAATCGGAGCGGAACGTTTTCAGACGACCTTTGAATGCGATTGTTGACAAAGCCAAAAGAGCAAAACCATCAAAAAACAAACAAATCAATCAGTTGCTAAAATTACAAAATACCCGCCACCTTAGGATGGCGGGTATTCTATCATTGAATGGCGCTTGCGTTGCACCTTATTGCAGGGTCAGGGCGAGGAAAAGCGTATTGCCGTCGCGCTGAACCAGCAGCGGCACATTTTTGCCCGCGCCTGCCAACGCGCTGCGGAAGCTCGATTCGTCGTTGACGCTGATTTGGCTGACAGCGAGGATTTCGTCGCCGCGTTTGAGTCCGGCACGTTCCGCCGCGCCGCTGACGCGGGAAACAATCAGGCGGCTTTTGCCTGCACCTTCATCGACGCGCAGGGTCAGACCTGTATTATCGACGGTAAAGCCGTCTGCCGGATTTGCCTGCTGCGGCTGCTCGGTAGCGCGAGAAGAAGTTTCGTTCTGCTCCGCCATGCTGCCGAGTTTGACTTTCACATTGATTTTCTCGCCTTTGCGCCATACTTCCAGCGAAACTTCCTTACCCGGCAGCATCGAGCCGACCATAACCGGTAAATCGCTGGACACGCGCACTTCTTCGCCGTTGACGCTGCGGACGATGTCGCCCACTTGCAATCCTGCCTGCATGGCAGGGCTGTTCGGCATCACTTTGGCAATCAACGCGCCGCTGGCTTTGTCCAAACCGAACGATTTCGCCAGATCGTAAGACACTTCCTGAATAATCACGCCCAACTGACCGCGCTGAACCTTACCGCTGGTTTTCAACTGCTCGGCAACGTTCATCGCCACATCAATCGGAATCGCGAAGGAAATGCCCATAAATCCGCCGCTGCGGCTGTAAATTTGAGAGTTGATGCCGACTACCTGACCTTTCAGGTTAAACAGCGGGCCGCCGGAGTTGCCCGGATTGATGGCAACGTCGGTTTGGATGAAAGGCGTGTAGCTTTCGTTCGGCAGGCTGCGTCCTTTGGCGGACACGATGCCCGAAGTAACGCTGTTGTCAAAGCCGAACGGCGCACCGATGGCGGCAACCCATTCGCCCGGTTTCAAATCTTTCGGATTGCCGATTTTGACGACGGGCAATTCTTCCGAAGCGTCAATCTTCAGCAGCGCGACATCGGATTGCGTATCCGATCCGATCAGCTTGGCGGTGTATTCGCGTTTGTCGTTGAGCAGGACTTTGATATTGCCCATGCCGGCAACGACATGGGTATTGGTCAGGATATAGCCGTCTTTACTGATGATGAAGCCGGAGCCGAAGTTCAAATCCTCGTCGGCAGACTGGTCTTCCGGCATATCGGGCATATTCGGGACAAGGCGTTTGAAAAACTCGTAAAACGGGTCGTTGTCAGGGAACTGGCTCAAATCCATGCCCTGCTCTTCAGACTGCCCGCTGCCTGCGGAGCGTCTCGCGGGAGAAGCTTGGATATTGACCACCGCCTGGCCTTCGTTTTGCACCAATTGTGCGAAATCGGGCAGCAGCATGCCGACGCTGCCGTTATCTTTGGAAGGTTCGATTCTTTGTACGAATTCTTCGCTTTTACTGTCGCCGCCGAAAAAGCTGCTGATTTTGTCACAGCCGCCCAAGGCCAGCGCAGAAGCCGTTACCAAAGCAAAGTATCTGTATTTGTTCATTTTTTCGCGCACCGCGTTTCCTTTTCCGAATAACGGATTGTGTTCTTGCATCTTAAAAACCGGGGGTCGTCTGAAACTTTTATCGTTTTCCAACCCGATAAGGTCGAATTTTACCTTTTGCCCATATTTTTTCAAGCATTTCATTTTAAATAAAAAAATGCCGTCAGAAATTTTAACCTAATGGAAAGGTTGTTTTGTTGATTGTTTACAATTTATCAATGTTTACATCAACTTCGCGCCATACTCGCACAAATCATTAATGATGCACTTCCCGCATTGCGGCTTCTGCGCCTTGCAGGTGTAGCGTCCGTGCAGAATCAGCCAATGATGCGCATCCATCAAAAACTCTTTCGGCACAAAGCGCATCAGCTTGTCTTCCACCTCGCGCACATCCTTGCCCGGCGCGATTTTGGTACGGTTGGACACCCTGAAGATGTGCGTATCGACCGCCATGACGGGATGGCCGAACGCCGTGTTCAACACCACGTTTGCCGTCTTGCGCCCTACGCCCGGCAACGATTCTAAAGCCTCGCGGTCTTCCGGCACTTCGCCGTTGTATTTTTCCAGCAGGATACGGCAAGTCTGCATGATGTGTTTGGACTTGGTTTTGTAAAGCCCGATGGTTTTCGTGTATTCCATCACCCCGTCCAAACCCAAATCCAGCATCGCCTGCGGCGTATTGGCAACCGGAAACAGCTTTGCCGTCGCCTTGTTCACGCCCACATCGGTCGCCTGCGCCGACAGCAAAACGGCGATCAAAAGCTCGAAGGGGGAATTGAAATGAAGCTCGGTGGTCGGATGGGGATTGGCAGCGCGGAAACGCTCGAAAATTTCTTGGCGGATCTGTTTGTTCATGGGGGTACGGGTAGGATTGGTGTGTGTCTTTATCGTTTGCCCGATTATAACGCAAAAGGTCGTCTGAAAACCGATGCCGAAGGTTTTCAGACGACCTTTCTATCCCGCCGCTTTACGCGGTTTCTTTCTTGCTCAACGTCAAACCTGTCCAACCGAACAGCAGCGTCAAAATCAGGCTCAAATAGCAGAAGAAGGCATAAGGCAGGTATTCCCAAACGGGTACGCCGAGGGCGTGGCTGATGAACACGCCGCACACGCTCCACGGCACAAGCGGATTGATGACCGTACCCGCGTCTTCCAGCGTGCGCGAAAGGTTGCGCGAATGCAGTCCGAGCTTGTCGTACACGGGTTTGAAGGTTTCGCCGGAAAGCAAAATACTCAAATATTGTTCGCCGATGAGGAAATTGACGCCGACCGACGTGGCGGCAACGCTGAATGTAGCGCGTCCGGCGGTAGTCAGGAACGCGCGGATGGCGTCCAGCAGCGACGGAATCACGCCGAGCGTAAACAATAATCCGCCCAAACTCATGCCGAGAATCACGATGGTTTGCGTGAAGAACATGCTTTCCAAACCGCCGCGCGAAATAAGTTTGGCGATGTCTTGGAACGCTTCGCCTTCCAGCTTGTAGCCGCCGTAAAACCATGCACCGAGCTGGTTCAAGTCGGGCGTGCTGTGGAAATAAGTTACCGCAAGCGCGGCGAGGATGGTGAAGAGCATGGCGACGACGGCGTTGATGCGCAACAACGCCAACACAACCAACAGCGCAAACGGAATCAGCGAATAGCCGTGTACCAAGCCCGTCGCTTCAAGCTGGCTGCGGAAGGATTCGACGCTGTTCAAATCGTGGGCGGCAACATTGGGCAAGAGCCACAGCATCAATGCCGCGCTGATGAGCCACGCAGGAATGGTGGTGTACATCATGTTTTTGATGTGTTCGAACAAATCAATGCCGACGATGGAGGCGGAAATGCCCGTGGTATCGGAGAGCGGGGACATTTTGTCGCCGAAGAACGCACCGGAAACAATCGCGCCCGCCGTCATCGCCAAATCGGCATGAAACGCCGCCGCCATACCCATAAAGGCAACGCCGACAGTGGCGCAAGTGGTCAAACTGCTGCCGATGGACACGCCGATGACGGAACAGAGCGCAAAGGCGGAGAAATAGAAATAAGTGGGGGAAATCAGCCCGAAACCGTAATACATCAGCGTCGGAATCGCGCCGCTCATCATCAGCGCGCTGACCATCAGCCCGATGAAGAAAAACAGGTAAATCGCGCCCATGCCCTGCCCCACCGCGCCGACCATGCCTTTTTGCATATCGTTATATTTCAACCCGCGCGCGAGACCGTAGAGGATGAGGACGGTAATGGCGGCAATGATGGACATATGGGGCAGCCAGCCCAGCGAAATGATGGTATAACCCATCGCTCCGATTAACGCCGCAACGACGGCAAGCGCCTCTTTGCGCGGCATATCGAGCAGTGATTTGAATGCAAACATATTGCTTTGCCTGTTTTGTATGTATTTAACGAAGTTTAGCACACGGGGTCGTCTGAAAAACCGCTTTTCAGACGACCCCGTGATTTTTTATGAATGTAATAACGGATTTTAGTTGATGCGATATGGTTTTAAATTTAATTTTTTGAAATAAAATATCCTTATTTTCAAAATAAAGCCGTATTATTTCTTTTTATCATGATTAAACTGCCCTTCACGCAAAAATGTTGCGGTCTGCTCGGCAGTAATGTGTTTAAACAGCATGCCGCTGTGGCTGACGGGCAAGATAACGTGGTCGCGCATATTCGGGCAACGGGTTTCGCTGACCAAAACCGTACCGTCGTGTTCGCCGTGCAAACCCAATACGCGCCCCAGCCCGAGCGGCTTGTTGCCGGCGATGCTGCCCAATTCGATATGTTCGGGCAAATCGGGCGTGCCGCCATCGAGCGCATCGCGATAAGCGCCGCCGAGTACGGGGGTTTTCAACCCGAGCCGGAACACCCTTTGCGCAGCCCGGCTGCCTTGGTGGGGCGTGCCGAAGGTAACGATGCGGCCGGTAATTTTTTCGGGATGGGCGGCGGCAAAGTGGCGCAATACCAGCCCGCCCAGACTGTGTCCGGCAAAATGCAGAGGCTCGCCCGTATCGTGTTTTTCAACAAATTCCGCCAACGCCTGCGTGTGCTGCTGCATGGTGTGCCAGACGCTGTAATAACCGAACAGGGCAACGTCAAAGCCTTGCTTTTCCAGCATATCCGCTAAAGGTTTCATCACCCAAGAGTGCATGTGCAGTCCGTGTAATAAGATGATTTTCGACATGAAGACCTCCTGTATTTTTGCCGCTAGCATTATGCCATAAGTCAGTCAGACCGTATTGCGGACGCATTTTGTCTTTTGAAAACGGGTTTAAGCTCCGGTTAAAATCTGTTGCCGTATTTTCAGACGACCTCGGTTTGGGCGGATCAGGTTTACAAGTCCGCCGCAAAGCAAAAAGGTCGTCTGAAAACCTGATTTCCAAGTTTTCAGACGACCTTATGTTCAAACCATGTTACTCGTCGGCTTTATAACCTTTGAGGGCAAAGAAGACGATGTAGAGGTAGCACACGGCAGGCGCAACATAAGAAATCATCATACCGAAATCATCGGCGATCTTACCTTGCAAGACGGGAATCAGCGCGCCGCCAACGATGGCGGTACAAAGAATACCTGAAGCAGAATTGGTAAATTTGCCGAGGTTTTTGGTCGCCAGCGAGAAGATGGTCGGGAACATGATGGAGTTGAAGAAGCCGATGGCAAGCAGCGCCCACATGGCGATGTCGGCATTGCCTTTACCAACCATGATGGCAATGACGAGCAAGGCAGTGGCAACTGAGGCATTAAAGGCAAGGTAGCGGTTTGGCGCGACTCGAGCCATCACCGCCGAACCGAGGAAGCGTCCGACCATGGCACCACCCCAGTAATACATCAACATATCCGCACCTTCGGCATGGCTCAATCCTTTCAGGAAGCCCAAAATATTGACCATGAAAGAGCCGATGGATACTTCCGCGCCAACGTAGCAGAAAATGCCGACCATACCGAAAACAAGGTGTTTGTATTGCCACACGTTGTGTTTGCCGTCGTGGTTGTGTTCGCTTTCCTCAACGGCAATTTTGCGTGCATCGGGCAGACGGATCATTTTCACAAAGACGGCGAGGAGGATCAACAATCCCGCCAAACCCAAATAAGGGATTTGGACGGAAGCAATTTGCTCGGCTTTGCTGGCTTTCTGAGCCGCATCTGTAAAAATGAGAAGTGCACCGATTTTCGGAGCAATAGTCGTACCCAATGAATTGAATGCCTGCACCAAAGTCAGCGTTGCAGATTCTTTGCCCGGTTTCGCCAGCAGGGTCACATACGGATTACCCGAAACCTGCAACAGGGTTACGCCCGAAGCAAGAATGAAGAGCGCGCCCAAGAAAGTCGGGTAAGATTGGCTGTCTGCAGCAGGATAAAACAACAAGCATCCGACGGCGGTCAGCAAGAAGCCGCCGATGACGCCGTTTTTATAGCCGATTTTACCGACGAGATGCCCCATCGGAATCGACATGATGGCATAGGCGGTAAAGAAGCAGAACTGAACCAGCATCGCCTGAAAATTAGTTAGCGTGAAAATTTTTTGCAGATGCGGAATCAAGATGTCGTTCATGCAGGTAATGAAACCCATCATGAAGAAGAGCGCGGTCAGGACGACCAGCGCGGAATTATGGTTTTGTTGTGATGGCGTAGACATGATTTGCCTTTCGATTTATTGGAATTGACCGCACAAGACAGTTAATATCCGTTAATAACGGGCCGAATCATACTGGCTTTTGCCATTCTTGCAAACACTGGAAATACGCCGACTACATAGAGTTTCAGCAAGATTCTGTCCGATAACGCATTTTTGTAGACAGAATCCGTCTGAATTTTACAATTAACCTGCCCGCAAACGACTTAAAATCTTATTTCAGACGACCTTTGACCTGACGCAAACTTATCCGCCATGCCCCTCATTTACGCCTATCTCGGACTTGCCGCCTCCGCCTTTACCTCCGCCACCATCCTGCCCGGCACGTCCGAAGCCGCCTTCGCCGCGTTTATCTACACCTATCCCGAACAGGCATACGGCGCGTGGTTGTGCGCCGGACTGGCAAACGGCTTGGGCAGCATGGTTTCCTATTGGATGGGGCGGCTGATTCCGTCCAAGAAAAGGTCGTCTGAAAAGACCCTGCGCCTGCTCCGACGCTGGGGCACCCTGCCCCTTTTGTTTGCCTGGCTGCCCGTCATCGGCGACGCGCTGCCCATTGCCGCAGGCTGGCTCAGGCTCAACCCCCACACCTCCGCACTCATGCTCCTGACCGGAAAAATCCTGCGCTACGGCATCATCCTCGCCGGCATCAAAGGCATGATGTAAACCATTTGCGCAAAACCTGCCGCATTCATTTTCAGACGACCTGAAACAGCGTAAAATCCCAAAGGAAATATCCCGTCCCTTCATTTTTTGCAAAGCGAGAAATCATGTTCTTCAAGCACATCGAAGCCGCCCCCGCCGACCCCATCTTAGGCTTGGGCGAAGCATTTAAAGCCGAAACCCGTCCCGAAAAAGTCAACCTCGGCATCGGCGTTTATAAAGACGCATCCGGCGCGACTCCCATCGTCAAAGCCGTCAAAGAAGCCGAAAAACGCCTGCTCGAGAGCGAAACCACCAAAAACTACCTCACCATCGACGGTGTTGCCGACTACAACGAGCAAACCCAAATCCTTCTTTTCGGCGCAGACCACGAAATCGTCGCCAGCCGCCGCGCCAAAACCGCCCAAAGCCTCGGCGGCACAGGCGCGTTGCGTATTGCCGCCGAGTTCGCCAAACGCCAGTTGAACGCGCAAACCGTCTGGATTTCCAACCCCACCTGGCCCAACCACAACGCCATCTTCAAAGCCGTCGGCATCCAAGACAAGCCATACCGCTACTACGACGCCGCCAAACACGGTCTAGATTGGGACGGCATGATTGAAGACCTCGGCCAAGCGCAAAAAGGCGACATCGTCCTCTTGCACGGCTGCTGCCACAACCCCACCGGTATCGACCCCACGCCCGAACAATGGGAAACCCTCGCCAAACTCTCCGCCGAAAAAGGCTGGCTGCCCCTGTTTGACTTCGCCTACCAAGGCTTCGGCAACGGTCTCGAAGAAGACGCATACGGCTTGCGCACCTTCTTGAAATACAACAAAGAATTGCTCATCGCCAGCTCCTATTCCAAAAACTTCGGCATGTATAACGAACGCGTCGGCGCATTTACCTTAGTCGCAGAAGACGAAGCCACCGCCGCCCGTGCCCACAGCCAAGTCAAAACCATCATCCGCACCCTCTACTCCAACCCCGCCTCACACGGCGCGAACACCATCGCCTTAGTGTTGAAAGACGCGGATTTGAAAGCACAATGGATTGCCGAACTCGACGAAATGCGCGGCCGCATCAAAGCCATGCGTCAAAAATTCGTCGAACTGCTCAAAGCCAAAGGCGCAAATCAAGACTTCGATTTCATCATCGAACAAAACGGCATGTTCTCCTTCAGCGGCCTCACGCCCGAACAAGTCGACCGCCTGAAAAACGAGTTCGCCATCTACGCCGTGCGCTCCGGTCGCATCAACGTCGCCGGCATTACCGATGACAACATCGACTACCTGTGCGAAAGCATCGTGAAAGTGTTGTAATCCGCATCAGGCAATACCAAAAGGTCGTCTGAAAACCCAATATACCGTTTTCAGACGACCTTTCCCCACCGTTTGACACAACAACCCCCTTAAAGCATCACATTATGAGACCCACACTAGACGTCATCATCCCCTGCTACAACTCCGCCGCCACCCTTCAAGCGGCTGTCGAGAGCGCCGTTTCCCAACCCGCCGTCGAAAACGTCTGGCTGATTGACGACGCCTCCATCGACGACACACGCCTTATCATGAGCGACCTCGCCGCCATCCATCCCAAAGTCCGCTGCGAATACATGCTCGAAAATGGTGGCGCCGCCAAAGCCCGCAACTGGGGCGTCATGCAAAGCCAAGCCGACTTCATCGCCTTCCTCGACGCCGACGACGTCTATGAAAACAACGTCCTCAATGCCGCCTACCTCGGCTTGGAAGCCTATTCCTACCTCAGCCTGGTCCGCCTCAAATTGCGTCCGATCGGCTTTCCCGAACACTACCTCAGCCACCCGCAATTCCCCACCGCATGGGAACGGCTGCAAATGACCGTCGGCGGCAACACCGTATTCCGCCGCAGCATCTTTCTCGCCTGCGGCGGCTTTCCGCAAGACGAACTCTTCCGAATCTTCGGCGGCGAAGATGCCGCACTCGGCATCGCACTGACCCGCGACAGCGTCGTCGGCTACCTCTTTGAAGAACGCGACCCCGCCGTCAAACACAACTACCGCCCCGGTATCCACGCCGAACGCCTGCTCGATGCCGAGCTTTTCGGCAAAACCGTCCCCGGACTGACCATAGACCACCAAAACGAAGCCGAAGCCGTTACCCGCCGCATCAGCCGCCGCCTGCAAGAAGTCAAAGCACACTCGACCTTCGAAGAAGCCGGCACCATGCCGCTCTACCCCGAGTACGAATAAGCGGGCATCAACACCAAACCCCGCCCGAACGCTTGCATTACATTGCTTGAAGCAAAAAGGTCGTCTGAAATCTTGTTTTCAGACGACCTTTATTCATAGTACGAAATTTAGGGTAGAGAACATGTCTCAGGAACAATAATCTGACATTCGGAGGCTTTGGCTTTATTACAATGATTTATCGCAAGACGCTCAGCCTCGCCACGCTCACCTATCCCATTAAACAACTGAAATTTTGATGATTTCTTACCCGAAGCAGCAGCAATACAGCCGTTTCTGACCCAGCCATTATCCCGACAAGGAGCATATCGCCCATCGCTTTCACATAGTCTAATTGCTTCGCGCTTGGCTTCAGCAATCGAAGGCATATTGGACGATGCAGCGACAGCACCCGCTTTCTCATTAATGGCAATAGCCCCAAATTTAGAAGGAACTTTCACGTCGTGATAGATGATTTTTTTAGGAGGCGGGGTGCTGTTGCCTGATTGGGGAGGCGGCACATTGTATAAAATTTGCCGACCGCTTCCGTCTATGATACGGCAGGTTCCCGTGGCAGCTTGGTATTCTCCGCCACATCCATTGGCGTAAACATTAAAACTTACCAAGCCCAATGCGATTAAAAACAGTTTTTTCATAAGGGCATCCTTTTTCGGATTAATACGATATCGGAGGTCGTCTGAAAAAGTTTTCAGACGACCCTTTAATCAAAAAATAACAATTAAGGGAAAGAACAACCTTCAGGAATGGTGATTTCACAGTTTTTCAATCCCGCTTTATTACATTGTTTCAATGCTGCGGGTTCTGCCTGCCCTGGCTTTTCCCTAGCTGTATAAAATACTCTGAATTTCTTGCCTTCTTTGCCCGTTGCCGCTGCTAAACAGGCATTACCTGCCCAAATGGCAACTTTACACGGGGCATTTCGCCCGCCCTGCTCACACGCTTTAATTGCTTCATGTTTAGCCTCCTCAATAGAATCTTTATTTAAAGCCCCGCTCGAAATACCTGTTTTTTCATTAGTAGCTACTGCACCATATTTGGAGACATAGACTATTTTTTTCGAAGGTAGTGTGCCGCGACTGCCTGAAGAACAGTTCGGGTTATAACCATAACCACACAATGCAGAATTGTTTTGCAACGCCCCTCTGGTTGCATCATAGGTAGGGTCGGCATTTACATTAAAACTTACCAAGCCCAATGCGATTAAAAACAGTCTTTTCATAAATTTATCCTTTTCCCAGCTCATCTTTAACTTGGTTTAGAAGAGGTCGTCTGAAAATAGTTCTCAGACGACCTTTTAAATAAAATTTGATTATTGCAATTGAGGCAGGGAACAGCCTTCGGGAAGAGAAATCTCACAATTCGTTACCTTCGGATCCGCCCTACATTGCGCTAACGCTTCCGCCTCCGCCAATCCTTTTTCTTTTCCTACATAAAAAGACTTCCATTTTCCAGGATTATTGATTTCTTTACCTTTTGCAGCAGCAATGCAGCCGTTGCGTACCCAAGAAACCACTTTACACGGAGCATTTTTATTACCCTGCTTGCATTGCTCCAGCGCTTCCTTTTGTGCCTCCGACAGCGAATTCTTATTCAGCACACCAGCCCCATAGCCAGTTTTCATGTTCATAGCTACCGCACCGAATTTAGAAGGAACTTTCACGTCGTGGTAGATGATTTTTTTCGGGGGTGGCGCACTGCGGCTGCCTGAAGAACAGTTCGGGTTATAACCATAACTGCACAATGCAGAATTGTTTTGCAACGCCCCTCTGGTTGCATCATAGGTAGGGTCGGCATTTACATCAAAACTTACCAAGCCCAATGCGATTAAAAACAGCTTCTTCATCAATTTGTCCTTTCAAATCATGCCTCACCACGCCGCGCGTTCCCTCATATCTTCCACCGCTTCCACCAACGCCGCCGCCAATGGCGGATCAAACGACGAGTGTCCCGCCTGAACCACGCGCAGTTCGGCTTCGGGGAGCGCCTGCGAAAGTTCCCACGCGCTTTGCATGGGGGTGCATAAGTCGTAGCGTCCTTGTACGATGATGGTCGGGATATGTCGGATTTTGTCCGTGTTCGCCAAAATCGCTTTGTCGCCCTTCAGCCAGCCTTCGTTGACAAAATAATGGTTTTCCAAACGGGCGATGGCGAGCGATTCGTAGGCATCTTCATCGACGTCTTGCGGCTCGAAGCGGATCAGGTAGCTTTCCCAGTCTGCCCAAGCTTTGGCGGCTTTCAGACGACCTGCTTCGTCTTCGCCGAACAGCATTTCGTGATACGCCGCAATCAGGCTGCCGCGTTTTTCTTCGGCGACGGGCGCGAGGAATTTCTGCCATTGCGCGGGATAAATCTGGCTGACGCCGCCTGCTTCGTCCAGCCACGCCATTTCAGACGGGCGGCACAGGAATATCCCGCGCAAGACGAGTCCGGCAACGCGTTCGGGATGGGTTTCGGCATACGCCAGCGACAAGGTGCTGCCCCACGAGCCGCCGAACACCAGCCATTTTTGAATGCCCAGCATTTCGCGGATTTTTTCGATGTCGGCAACCAAGTCCCAAGTCGTGTTGTCGTCGGTGCAGGCGTAAGGCAGCGAACGGCCGCAGCCGCGCTGGTCGATGATGACGATGCGGAACACGTCGGGATTGAAAAAGCCGCGGCAGGCAGGCGATGCGCCCGCGCCCGGGCCGCCGTGCAGGAAGATGACGGGCAGTCCGTCGGGATTACCGGATTCTTCCCAGTAGATTTGATGGATGTCCGATACTTGCAGCAGGCCGCTGCGGATGGGTTCGCGGATGGGGTGCATGATGTTTCTCCTGTTGTCTGACGTTGGGATTGTACCCATCGGGCAGGCAAACGACAAACGGCAAGGGGTCGTCTGAAATCCCCTTCCGCCGCCGCGTTTCCCGACCGACCGACTATCCGCTATAATTCCCCGATACCCGCGCAACAGAAAGAATGAAATGAACAAAATCCTGATGACCGCCGCCGTGCTGCTTCTGTCCGCCTGCGGCTTCCACCTCAAAGGCATGGGCGGCACCGCACGTACGCTGCCGTATCCCGCTTGGCACATCCAAAACGCCTCCGTGATGCAGAAGGCTTTGGAAAACGCCCTGCGCCGCGCCGACGGCAAACCCGTTTCCGCCGCCGAAGCGCAAATGACCTTGAACATCAAGGGCATCGAAACCCGTCAGGACATCTACACCATCACCCGCGCCGCGTTGGTCAACGAATACCTGCTGACGCTGCGCGTCGAAGCCCAAGCCATGCGCAACGGCGAGCCTGTGGGCGAACCGATTACCGTCCTCGTCAACCGCACGATGGACTACAACGACAGCGAAGTGTTGGGCAAACAGGAAGAAAGCGAAACCATCTGGGCGGAAATGCGCGCCGACGCCGCCGACCAAATCGTCCGCCACCTGACGTTCTTGAAAGCGTATTGATGGCGGTCATGAATATCGAACAGGTCAACGCGGATATGCCGCTTTCGCCGCTGTACATCATTCACGGCGAAGAAGACCTGTTGCGCATCGAAACCCTCGATACCCTGCGCGCCGCCGCCAAAAAACAAGGCTACCTCAACCGTGAAGTCTTTACGGCGGACAACGGCGCCGACTGGGACGAACTCCTGCAAAGCGCAGGCAGCGCGGGGCTTTTTGCCGACTTGAAACTTTTGGAAATCCACATTCCGAACGGCAAGCCCGGCAAAACCGGCGGCGACGCGCTGCAAACCTTCGCCGAACGCCTGCCTGAAGACACCGTTACCCTGATTCTGCTGCCCAAGCTCGAAAAAGCCCAAACGCAGGCAAAATGGTTCACCGCGCTCGCCGCCAAAGGCACCGTACTCGAAGCCAAAGCCATTAGCGCGCAAGCCCTGCCGCAGTGGATAAAGGGTCGTCTGAACAAGATCGGACTCAATATCGAACCTGACGCGCTCGCCCTGTTTGCCGAACGCGTCGAAGGCAACCTGCTCGCCGCCCGCCAAGAAATCGACAAACTCGCCCTGCTGCACCCGCAAAACCATACCGTCAACATCGCCGATGCCGAAGCCGCCGTCGCCAACGTCGCCCGTTTCGACGTGTTCCAGCTCTCCGGCGCATGGATGAAAGGCGATGCCCTGCGCGTCGCCCGCCTTCTGGACGGACTCGAAGAAGAAGGCGAAGAACCTGTCTTGCTGCTGTGGGCGGTTGCCGAAGACATCCGCACCCTCATCCGCCTGACCGCCGCGCTCAAACAAGGACAAAGCGTACAATCCGTCCGCAACAGCCTGCGCCTGTGGGGCGACAAACAAACCCTCGCGCCGATTGCCGTCAAACGCATTCCCGCCGTCCGCCTGATCGAAGCGCTGAAAACCTGCGCCAAAATCGACCGCATCATCAAAGGCGCGGAAGACGGCGACGCGTGGACGGAGTTCAAGCAGTTGGTAACGGGGTTGGCGGTGTAATTTCATTGGGCATGGATAGGTGCTTTTCGCGGCAAGGGCGCGCCTGTGCAAAAAGCGTGAAAGTTTGTATGCCGCATCGCTTCTGTACGCGCCCAAACGGCAAAAATACTGTAAAATACCGTTAAACATAAAGTTATGATATTTGAGGTCGTCTGAAATCCGTCCACCACTCAATGCAGCGGTTAGACAAGCATTCGGCGCGTTCAGAAATGCGCCGCCGCTTGCCCGTCTGCCGCACACCCTTTTCAGACGACCTTCCACCCTTACAAGGAACTGCAACTTCATGGACAACCAAACCAAACTCCGCATCGGCGGCCTGCTCGTGCTGACCACCGCCGTTTTAAGCCTGATCATCGTCTTAATCGTCGATTCGTGGCCGCTCGCCATCCTGCTTGCCGTCATCATCGTCGCCGCAGCCGCCGGCGGCTTTGTCTGGACTTCGCGCCGCCAGCAGCGCCAGTTTCTCGAACGCCTGAAAAAATTCGACATCGACCCCGAAAAAGGCCGCATCAACGAAGCCAACCTGCGCCGTATGTACCACAGCGGCGGACAACACCAAAAAGACGCGATAACGTTGGTCTGCCTGTCGCAAAAATGTTCGGCTGACGAAGCGCACGCCATGTTCAAAAAACGCCCGACCCGTCAGGAAATGAACCAGATGGCAGCCCAGCAGGCGCGCGGACAAAAACGCCCCCACCGCTGATTCCTCCCACACAAAGGTCGTCTGAAAACGGATGCGGCGGTTTCGCCCGAACCAAGTATTCCGTTTTTCAGACGACCTTTTTACCGAGCAGACCGCCATGACCGCCCTTCCCCCCGCCCCCGTCAAACGCCGCCTTGCCGCCCTGATGTACGAATTGCTGC
>CAUOMQ010000035.1:0-18940 GCA_963456805.1 uncultured Neisseria sp.
CATCAAGGTGCAGGCTAATCAGGGCAAAGTGGAAGTGCAGGCACAGAATGACGAGTTGCAGCTGAATGCGCTGAAGGATGCGGTGCTGACCAGTAGCGCGGGCAGAGTAAACATCGCAGCGCAAGAGGAAGTTTTAATTACCTGTAAAGGCGCATACATCAAATTCTCGAATGGGGAAATAGAGATCGGGAGCCCGAAGCTGGTTAGGGTGAAGGCGCCGTTGGAGGTGACGGGACCAAGCAGTCTGCAATTGGAGCAGGTCAAGACCATTGCTAAAACATTAAAACAAGGCAGATTTGTACTTTCATCCAAGCCGCATGGTCATGGCTTTGTTTACACTAACGAACCCTACAAACTCTATAAAGATGGGGCGCTGCTAAAAGAGGGGCTGACCGATGATTTGGGTGCGATAGAGTATGAACATGATGATAAGTCTAAATATAAAGTAGAGTTGAGCAACGGTGCAATATTTGACATTACTCCACCAGATAAACAGCAGGAAAAAAATGTGAAGAAACAACTTGCCCAAAACCTGACTGCTTTAGGTTATCGGCATGTTGAGCACGAAGAAACAGCAAATAAGGATACGTCCCTTATCCGTTACTTTAAACAATCTGATAAAAAGCAAATCGATTAAGGAATTGAAAATGCCAAATTCTAATAATGAAAATATACAGCAAGTTACTTGTACCAAGGCGGGTGCAGCAGTACTCTCTTCACGCTGGTACTTGGACAACTCAAATTACAAACAACGCAATGGTAACAAGCTCACGCCGTATTTCAGTGGACAGGAGGTCTTTGCTGCAATTGCAAAATCTATTAAAGAAGCCAAACAATCAATAGACATTGTATGTTGGGGATTTGATCCGGCAATGCCAATTGTTCGAGAAGGGAATAATTGGGAATGGAAGAAAACTGATAGCTACGGTCATCATTTGATAGAAGCGGCAACTGGTTCCAATCAGGTGAAAATTCGCCTGTTGCTTTGGTACACCAAATCAGGTAACGGAGTGATGGAAAATGCCCCCGGATTGCCAGCTAGTTGTATTCCTTTTTTTTCTAGAAAAGAGGCGTTTATTAGGAATGAGATAAAGCTTGAAGATGGAACAATAAAAACAATAAAAACAATAAGCCGTGAGAATGGGAGTAATGATAAAACCGGTAGCCGAGCTTGGAGTCCTAAGGCTACGGCATATTCTCGAGAATGGTTTGAAAAAATTGAGAGAGGAGAGTATCCAAATATTGAAGTGGTGTTCCGTGAAATGAGTAATCTAAATAATTTAGTGTTGAAAAATGAGGATCCTAGAAGTTTTTGGGAGAGTTTTAGTCTGAATGTTCCTAGTGATCACCAAAAATCCCTTTTAGTGGATTATGGAACAGAAAAAGCACATGGCTATGTAATGGGCCACAATAGTCTGACTGCTTATTGGGATACGGTAGAAATGCGCCATGATGAGCCGCTTCGAGAGGCTGGACTAGGGCCTTGGCATGATTTTTCAATTGGTATTAAAGGTTCTGCACTGATAGATTTAAATGCCAACTTTTGCGAATCATGGGATGATAATTGCCAAAAAAATTATATTCGTAAAGGGTATGAGAAAATTACTGAAAGTCGAAAAAAGCCAGACATGGAAAAAATAATGAGTGAATATTGCGACTCTAATGGTTCTTCCGTTCAACTAGTCCGTACTCGACCTGACAAAAAAGTGAATGGCGATAAAGAACTGGAAATTCGTCGTGCTTATTTTCAGGTTGCAGAAAATCCGCGTCGCTATGTGCTAATTGTCAATCAATATCTTCAATATGCTTCATGGGTGAGAGAGGTAAAGCAGTATTACAAAAAATATCTAGAAAAGTTAGGCGCATTAAATAGCGAGAGCAAACCAATGCTGTATGTTTTTGCCTTTACTTCCCAGCCGGAAAAAACAGAAATGATGTTCCGTACGCATCAAATGGCGAACGAGTTGGGCGTGAGTGACCAAGTGGGGCAAGGGAAAAACGGGGATAATGAGCTTTATCGTCAGGATAAAGATGGAAATTATCACATGACGATGAAAGGTGCTTTAAATGGTGCAGAGATGAAACATACTTACGAAGAGCTTAAAAAAAACGGAATCGAAACAGTATTCTGTAATTTAAAAACTCAAGTTGATGGGGAGCCACAGGATATCTATATTCATGCCAAATTAATGGTTATCGACGATGATTTCTTTACTCTTGGTTCGGCAAATCTGAATTTTCGCAGCATGACTGTGGATTCAGAACTGAATCTGCTTTGTGATGATGAAGAAGTAGCTTACCAATTTCGTAAGACTTTGTTTGATCGATATAGTGGTGGAGCGATTAGGCAATTTGAAAAGCATGATAAGATGGACGACTATTTCCTTCACTTTAAGAGACTAGCTAATGAGAATAAAAAGATGATGATAAAAAACATAATGATTACAGGTCATGTTGTTCCTTTTTCAGATGGTCGTAGTGTGACAGGTTCTAGAAAGGCATGATTATGAACAGATTGATTTTGCTACTAAGTGTTTTTTGCCTGAACGCCTGTCACTTTCAAGGAGTTACCATGCCTAATAAAGATTACACACAGACCCATCCAGTACCCAAAGCCTTTGATTCCAAACGTACACAATACACCTGCGCCACTTGGACGCCACCATCTCCACCCGGTGCCGAAGCCCATCTTTGGTATCGCGCCGCCACTCTGCTGGATGCCAAAGACTGGCGTATGAATAAAGAGGAATTTCAGGACATGATTGTCTTGTATGAAGCGGCTGCATCAAAGGGGCATTATCAGGCAATTAACAACCTTTACCTGCTCTACACCCATGTCCAAGGTTCGACCGGCATCATGTACAACCCCTTGCACAACCGCGCCCGTAAATGGCTGCACTACGGTCTGGACAAAAACTGGGCGATGGCAAACTATTGGCTGTTTGACGCTTTGTATGAAGGAAACGCGGGCTACCGCCGTAATCCGCAACTTGGTCTTGCCTATTTGCAAAAGGCGGTGGATTTGGGGGTGCCGCTGGCGCAATATGAGTTGGCGCGGATTTACGAAAATAAAATGAAAGATGCGAAGACTAGTGAATCATTGTTTAGCTGTGCAGCCAAGCAGGGTTTCTCTGCAGCAATGGACGAGTTATCCATATCTAAGAAGATTGATGGAGATTTAAAAGAATCATTGTCGTTGATGCACAATGCAGTGCGGTATGGCGGCCAAGGGGGTGGTGGGGCTGCTGTAGGTTTAGAAATGGTTTTCAGTAAAGATAAGGAATTAATGAGGCAATTTTCTGATATTCCTGCTGATCCAATCCGCAAAGCTGCCTACAAAGAATTGTATAAGGCACTTTTAGGCACTGGCACCAAAAGCGGCAACCCCTTCTATACCTTCCCGCGCCTAGATGAAGTTCTCCCTCTGCCACCAGCCAAAACCCATTGGAAAGGCATCTACTCCGCAATGAGTAAAGAAGATGCAGCGTTCTACCAAAATCCGCCTGACACCGCCGCTCTTGCTGCCGACATTCTCAAACGCGGTATCGTCAAAAAAGAAGACGTCTATTGGCCGCCGCGCAAAGAATAAAGGCAGGAAGGTCGTCTGAAAGTGAAGTTCAGAGAAGTTAAAAACAACTTCTATGGTTTCAGAGCCGTAGGTTGAATCAATAGCTAGCACTATAAAAAGGTCGTCTGAAAATATGTTTTCAGACGACCTTTTTGTTTGCAGCCAAAGCTCAGTCCGTAAACTTGCCGATCTTGGCGATCGATACGGATTATCTTTTTGAACCTTGAATGTACTAAGGAATGAAGGGGATAGGGTTTGTTGTGGGAGTGCTTGAGGTCGGTTCTGTGTGTTCAATTGGATCTCTGTGTCTTTTCGATGCTTGCAATCTGAACAAGCGGTCTTATATAGTAGGAGCTATGTTGTCAGCTTCTTTATTTTCAACCCTCAAAGGTTTCTTATTTACATGAATAAAATCATTCTGCCTGCGCTTTGCGCCCTGCTTCTTGCTTCCTGCGGTAACGATACCGACAAAATCGGACGTGCCAGCACGGTTTTTCATATGCTGGGGAAAAATGACCGTATTGAAGTCGAGGGGTTTGATGATCCTGATGTGCAAGGGGTTGCCTGTTATATTTCTTATGCGAAAAAAGGCGGTTTGAAAGAGACGGTGAATTTGGAGGAAGATGCGAGTGATGCTTCCGTGTCGTGCGTGCAGACGGCGGAGGTCATCCGTTACAACGAGCAAGCCGTCGTCAAGCCGCGGGAAGTGTTTAAGCGCAGCGCGAGCTTGGCGTTCAAGAGCCAGCAGATTATCCGTTATTACGATCCTAAACGTAAGGCGTTTGCGTATTTGGTTTACAGCGACAAAATCGTTCAGGGTTCGCCGAAGAACTCTTTGAGCGCGGTGTCGTGCTTTGGCGGTGCTAAAGCGGATGCGCAGCAAGTTGCCGGCGGTATGGAAGGCAAACAGATTTACGGTGCGTGCGTCGTGGATGCGCCTGTGCCGAACAAGTAAAAGATGAGCGATATGAACCTAACCGACCATTTCCTGATTGCTATGCCCGATATGGACGACCCGTTTTTCGAGAATTCGGTGATTTATGTGTGCGAACACAACGAAGAGGGCGCGTTGGGCATCATCATCAACAAACCGTCGCCGATTACGATGGACATGATTTTTGCGGCAACCGACCGCAACATCCCTTTGCGGATGCAGCACGAACACGTCATGATGGGCGGGCCGGTACAGATCGACCGCGGCTATGTCGTGCATACGCCCGTGGGCAACTGGCAAAACAGTATGATTGTTTCAGACGACATTGCGCTGACGTCTTCGCGTGATGTGATTGAAAACTTATCGCGTCAGGGCGCGGTGGACAAGATTTTAATCAGCATAGGCTATTCGAGCTGGAGCAAAGGGCAGCTTGAACGCGAGCTGGCGGACAATGTCTGGCTGACGGTGAAGGCGGACGAGCATATTTTGTTCGATATGCCTTACGAACACCGCTACGCCGCCGCATTCGCCAAGCTGGGCATCCAGCCCGATGCGCTTGTTTGTGGAGCCGGTCATGCATAAAGCGCCGGCGGGGACGGTTTTGGCGTTTGATTTCGGCGAGGCGCGTATCGGCGTGGCTCAGGGCGATGCGGAACTTGGTCTGTCTCACCCTTTAGCGACCGTGACCGGCAACAGCAACGACGAGAAATTCAACGCCATCGCCAAGCTGATACGGGAATGGCAGCCCAAGCATTTGGTCGTCGGACTGCCGACCCACGCCGACGGTACGGAACACGAGTTGACCCGCCTTAGCCGCAAATTCGGCCGCCGCCTGCACGGGCGTTTCAACCTGCCCGTATATTGGGTGGATGAGCGGATGTCCTCGCTATATGCGGAAAGCCTGCTTGCCGAAGCGCAGGTATTCGGGCGCAAACAGAAGGCGGTACTCGACCAAGTGGCGGCGCAAGCGATTTTGCAGGGCTTTTTCGACGGCGGCGCGGCAGAGTATTTCAACGGCAGGGAAGAAGGTTCGGAAGAATAATTTGTTTGAGATAGTTTGAAAAAAGGTCGTCTGAAAGTGGAGTTGGCGGGATTTGAATCCGGCAACAGGCTTTCAGACGACCTTTTTGCATCAGAACAAGGCTTCAATCCTTAACAACGCGCCGACGCGGTGTTTTTGGTTTTCTTTGCGGTTGTTGTAGTAGTTGACTTCGGTTTGGGTAAACAGCCAGTTGCGCCAAATCGGTTGGCGGTAGGTGGTAAACGGACCGTAGGTATTGAGGGCGGCTTTGCGTTTTTCGATATTGCCGCCGGTGTACACGCCGTAGTTGACGTGGCGGTGTTTGCCGAGGTTGTGTTGGCGGAAGAGGCTGTTGCCCCATGTCCAGTCTTCGGTTTTATCGTGTTCGTATTGCAGGTGTGCCTGATTGGCGATAAAGCTTTTTTCGTTGGGGATGTAACGCGTTTCCCAGTTGGTACGGACATGGTGTTTGCTCTTGATGCCGTAACGGTAGATTTGTTCCAAGCGAGTGTCGATGTTGTCGGTCAGTTGCCAATTGCTCGAACTTTTGGCGCGGGCGAACAGGTCGCTGCCGGAGCGGATACCGATATCGAAGTCGGTATCGGTGCGCTGTTTTGCAAATACTTCAGACCAGCGTACGGCAAGGGAGGCGTTGTTGTCGCGGCTTTGGGATGCGTCGAATATCCTGCCGTTGGTATTGGTACGGTTGCGGTAGGCGTTGGCTTCGTGTTTCAACTCGTCGTCCAAAGAGTCGTCACCGAAAATCACATGGACTTTTTTCTCCAAGGTCGGCAGTTTCAGACGACCCCGTACGCGGGGCGTCACGGTAAACTTGTCGTCAGGGTTCCATTCGGTATCGAGCATGACGCGCAGGTTGGCGTCGGCAGGGTGGTCGGGGTCGGGTTCGCCAAACCAGTCGTCGATGCGGTTGGACCATTTGTCCAAGCGTTTGGAAACGACTTCGTGGCGGTGGTCCACCCAAGTGTCGCCGTCGGCGGGTGGTTCGTCTTTCGCGGCGGCAAGCGTCGGGAAGAGGGTGAGCAGGGTGAGTAGGGATAACGTTGTGGTTCGGATAGTCATTGTTTTTCCTTGCTTAATGCATAAAGCTATTATGGACGGTATCTTAGGGATAATGCAAGTCGTCTGAAAAAGGCTGTGATAAAATCTTGCGCGCCCGGTTTGCCGCCGTTCTGTTGTGCAGAAAAGCAGTCAGGCGGGCGCATACCAATACATTAAGGAAAACCGAATGAGTATTTTGTCGAAAATTTTTGGGAACAAGCCGTCTGGCGAAACGGCAGCAGAGCCGCGCAAACTTTCCGCGCAGGAAAAAAGCGAGGGTGCGGCGCGGGCGATTTATGCGAAAGATAAAGTGTATGTGCCGCTGTCTGCCATGCAGGCGGATGTGTCGGAAGGGACGGGCATCCCTTATATAGGTCGTCTGAAAGACGGTCGGACGGTTTTATATGTGTTTGAAAGCTATGAAGCGGCGCGGGCTTTTTCAGACGGGCAGGACGGCGCTTTAGACGGCATCGTTTTGGTCGGCGCGTTGGATAAGGCAGACCAGTTCAATAATTTGAGTAATGTCCTGCGTGTCGCTCACTCGCTGGGCATTCAACTGATGGAATACCGAGGACAGGACGGCGAACATTTCGAATGCGCGCTTTCGTGGCTGATGCGTGTCAACGGCGCGGATGGCATGGCGGCTTCCCGAGAAAAAATGGAGGCGTTGTCCATCGGCACCGATGCCAAGCTGCCGCTGCAATTTCACCCGATAGCCATTGTCGGTTTTGCCAATCCCTATAAGGTTACACCCGCGCGGGCGGAGGAGTTGTTCAAGCAGTTTACAAATGTCGAAGATGACGAATTGCTGAGTTTTTTTGCCGGCAACACGCCGCAGGAGAATGTGTTGCTGATCGGGTTGGTGGAAAAATATTCGGCTGATTTGGCGAAATCCGTGAAATATATTGTTTGGAACCAATTGGCGGAGCAGCCGCTTTTTGTCGGGATAAACCGCAAAGACGGCGGGCTTTACGCGCGGGACGGTTATTTATATGTCTTTTACACCGACCGCTTCCAACACATGGGACCTGCCCGCTGCCATCCCGTTTCCGGCAAGGAAGCAGCGTTGGACTTGGTTCGCCGCCACGAACTGAAAGGCATCGCCCTGACCGACGGGCTGCACAATATGGCTCGGTTTGAAAACGACGTGATTTTCCAAGACGGGGAATAGTGGAAACCTCTCTTCCGCCACTTGAGCGAAACGGTTTGCCTGCGCCGCATATTTAAAATACAAAGGTCGTCTGAAAAGGGCTGTGATAAAATCTTTGCGTTTTCACTATCCCTTTCAGACGACCTTTTTATGTTGAACCCATCCCGAAAACTCGCCGAACTTGTCCGTATTTTGGAAGAGGGCGGCTATATTTTTGCCGGCGATCCCGTGCAGGCGACGGAGGCGTTGCGTCATGTCGAGGGCGGCGTGGAAGGAAAAATCATCCGCCGCGCGGAGATGATAGACAGAGACCGCGGGCTTCGGCATACCTTGGAACAAGTGCGGGCCGGGTCGTTTTGGCTGTGGGTCGTGGCGGCGACAATGATGTTTAGCGGCGGCTTTTCCGGCACTTACCTTCTGATGGACAGCCAAGGGCTGAATTTTTTCCTGATTTTGGCGGGCGTGTTGGGCATGAATACGCTGATGTTGGCGGTATGGTTGGCAACGTTGTTCCTGCGTGTGAAAGTAGGGCGGTTTTTCAGCAGTCCCGCGACGTGGTTTCGGGGTAAAGACCCCGTCAATCAGGCGGTGTTCCGGCTGTATGCGGATGAATGGCGGCAGCCTTCGGCGCGTTGGATCGCCGGCGCGACTTCACACAGCTTGTGGCTCTGCACCCTGAGCGGGATGTTGGTGTCGGTATTGCTGCTGCTTTTGGTGCGCCAATATACGTTCAACTGGGAAAGCACGCTGTTGACCAATGCCGCTTCGGTACGCGCGGTGGAAATGCTGGCGTGGCTGCCGTCGAAACTCGGTTTCCCCGCCCCCGATGCGAGGGCGGTGGTCGAAGGTCGTCTGAACGGCAACATCGCCGATGCGCGCGCGTGGTCGGGCTTGTTGGTCGGCAGCATTGCCTGCTACGGCATCCTGCCGCGCCTGCTGGCTTGGGCGGTATGCAAAATCTTCTTAAAAACAAGCCAAAGCAAGCTGGATTTGGAGAAACCTTATTATCAGGCGGTCATCCGCCGTTGGCAGAACAAAATCGTCGATGCGGATACGCGTCGGGAAACCGTGTCCGCCGTTTCTCCGAAAATCACCTTAAACGACGCGCCCAAGTGGGCAGTCATGCTGGAAACCGAATGGCACGAAGGCACATGGTTTGCGGGCAGGCTGGCTCAGGAATGGCTGGATAAAGGCGTGGCGGCGAATCGTGAAGAAGTTGCCGATTTAGAGGCGGAATTGAAACAGAAACCCGCCCAGCTCCTCATCGGCGTGCGCGCGGAAACCGTCCCCGACCGCGGCGTGTTGCGGCAGATTGTCCGGCTTTCGGAAGCGGCGCAGGGCGGGGCGGTGGTACAGCTTTTGACGGAACGGGCGCTTTCAGACGACCTGTCCGAAACATTGGACCACTGGCGCAACGCGTTGGCAGAGTGCGACGTGGCATGGCTGGAACCTGACAAGGCGGCGCAGGAAGGTCGTCTGAAAAACCAATAACGTACTTGAAATGTTTTGTTAAGCCGCCATCCTGAAAAAGGTCGTCTGAAAATCCATTCTCTCAAAATATGATGAACAACCAACCCCTTTCACTCGCCGTCGTCGGGCACACCAATACCGGCAAAACCTCGCTCCTGCGCACCCTGTTGCGCGACAGCGGGTTCGGCGAAGTCAAAAACGCCCCGTCCACCACGCGCCATGTCGAAGAAGCCGCGATTACCGACGGCGCCGACACGCTGCTGTACCTGTACGATACGCCCGGGCTCGAAGACGCGGGCGGCGTTTTGGATTGGCTGGAAATCCACACGGATGCACGCGCCGACGGCATCGAGCGGCTGCAAAAGTTCCTCGACAGCCACGGCGCGCATCACGATTTCAACCAAGAAGCCAAAGTGCTGCGGCAGCTTCTGCAAAGCGACATGGCGTTGTACGTCATCGACGCGCGCGAACCCGTCCTCGACAAATATCGGGATGAATTGACCATCCTTTCATGGTGCGCCAAACCGGTCATGCCCGTGTTCAATTTTACCGGCGGACAGCTTCCCGAAGCGTGGACGACCATGTTGGCGCGCCGCAACCTGCACGTTTTCGCAGGGTTCGACACTGTCGCCTTCGATTTTGAAGGCGAATTGAACCTTTGGAACAAGCTCGCCACCATGCTGCCGCAACACGACATCATCGACCGTCTGACCGCTTCCCGCCGCCGCGAATGGACGCGTCTGGACAAAGAAGCGCGGCACGAAATCGCAGGTTTCCTGCTCGATGTGGCAGCCTTCACGCAGGAAATCGACGAAAATGACGACCCCGCGCCCGTCCTGCAAACCATGCAGGCAGAAATACGCCAGCTCGAACGGCAAATGCAGCAGCGGCTGTTTGGCCTCTACCGCTTCTACCACAGCGAAATTGACAGCGGCGACTGGGTGCCCAAAGCCTTCCACCAAGACCCGTTCGACAGCGAATTGCTCAAAGAATACGGCATCCGTACCGGCACGGGCGCGGCAACCGGCGCACTCATCGGCTTAGGACTGGACATCGCGACGCTCGGCGGTTCGCTCGGATTGGGTACGGCAATCGGCGGTTTTCTAGGCGGCATCCTGCCCAATACCCGCACCATTTCCGACAAGCTCACCGGCCGCCAAACCTTACACACAGACCCCGAAACCCTGACCCTGCTTGCCGCCCGCGCCCTCGATTTGCTCCACATCCTGCAAACGCGCGGCCACGCGGCGCAATCGCAAGTCGAGCTGCACAGCCGCAAAGCGCCATGGACGCCGGACAAACTCCCGTCCGAACTCAACAAAGCGCGCAGCAGGTGGAAATGGTCGTCCCTCAACACCCACCTCCCCGAAACCAGCCGTGCCGAACGCGAGGAATATGCGGAAAGTTTGAGTAGGAAATTGGGCGGGTAGGCAGGCGGAGGACAGCTGATTTCCAAGCTTCAACAATACGTCAGGACGAAGATGCCCAAACTTTATATGTTCTATCTCGGCGGTAACGCAGGCCGCTCCAATATCGAAGTGCACGACATCCAATTTGCCGTGTGCGACGACTACCGCGAAGCCATTCCCGCGCTCAAAGCCGCATGGTTCGGCGATGCGGACAAAATCCACATTGACGGCTGGCAGGTTATCGAATGGGTGGACGGTTACGATATTGACGTATCCGACCGCGCCGAGCCGCAGGGGTCGTCTGAAAACGTCCCGCACCTGTATTTCGTCAATGTTGGCGGTTATCGCGCGGGGCAGCTTGCCGAGGCGCACGCTTTCGGACTGTTCGTTGCTGCTACGCCCGCCGAAGCCAAACACAAAGCCCTGCAAACCCTGTTGACCGACCATGTTCAACAGCATAAAGACAACCTAAAAGACGTGGACAACCTGCTCCGGCTCGACCGCATCGGCAATCACACCATCCGCCTGACCCCGAATCCGCACGGCAAGTCTGCCGAAATCGGTTTTCAGGGCTATTTACCGATTTAAAGAACAAACCATGAAAATTACCAAGATATTCACCTTCGACTCCTCACACATGCTCGACGGGCATGACGGCAAATGCCAAAACCTGCACGGGCATACCTACAAACTCGAAATCACCGTTTCAGACGACCCCGTCAAGGGCGGGCCGAAAGACGGCATGGTGATGGACTTTACCGACCTCAAAGCCATTGTGAAAAAACACATTACCGACCCTTTCGACCACGCGTTTATCTACCACGGCGGCAACGACCGCGAATGCCAAATCGCCGCGCTCTTGGAGGGCTGGAACATGAAAACCCTGTGCCTGCCTTGCCGCACTACTGCCGAAAATATGGCGGTCGAAATGTACGATCGTTTGAAAAACGCGGGGCTGAAAGTGTGCAGCGTGAAATTGTGGGAAACGCCGACATCGTGTGCGGAGTATGAAGGGGAGTAGGGAATATCTTGAACGTATTGATATAGTAAATTCAAATAAGGCATGCCCAACCGCGTCATTCCCGCGCAGGCGGGAATCCAGACCTTGGTTTTTCAGGAATATTTAAAAATTGCAACAATTCCAAATCTCTGGATTCCCGCCTGCGCGGGAATGACGATGTGGGGCGTCCTTATTTGAATCTGCTTTAAAACGGTTTTTTTCCAGTAAGGATTCCCCCCGTTTTTTCAGACGACCTTCCATATCAAATACACCCATTAAAAGGAACACCCATGAAACTCCTTCCCACCTTCCTAGTCCTCCTCGTCGCCGCCGAGCATTTCTACATCGCCTGGCTTGAAATGACGCAGATTCCCAGCGAAAAAGCGGCGGAAATGTTCAAGCTGCCTTATGAATTTATGGAACAAAAGCGCGTGCAGACCCTGTTCAGCAATCAAGGGCTGTACAACGGCTTTCTCGGTATCGGGCTGGTGTGGTCTCGGTTTGCCGCGCCGGACAACGCCGTTTACGGCGCGACGATTCTGTTTCTCGGCTTCGTGTTGATTGCCGCTGCATGGGGCGCGTTCTCTTCCGGCAACAAAGGCATACTCGTCAAACAAGGCCTGCCCGCGATGCTGGCGGCGGCAGCGGTGTTGGCGGTATGAAAAAAATCAGCGTCGCCCCCGAAAATCCGCAATACCGCATCGTCGAAATTTTCGAGAGCCTGCAAGGTGAGGGCTGGAATACGGGCATGCCCGCCGTTTTCGTCCGCTTGGGCAAATGCAATCTGGCGTGCGGCTGGTGTGATACCGATTATTTGAAATTCGGCATGATGAGCCTGTCCGACATCTTAGGTCGTCTGAAAACCTACACCGCGCGCAATATCATCATCACCGGCGGCGAACCGACCATCCAGCCGCATCTCGATACGCTGCTGGACGCGCTCAAAGCCGAAGGCTATTTCCTCTGTATCGAAACCAACGGCCTCAAACCCGCGCCGCCGCAAATCGACTACGTCGCCACCAGCCCCAAAGCCTGCTACGCCGACAAATATGAAAATAGCTGTATCGCCGAGGCCGACGAAGTGCGCATCGTGGCGGACGGCGATGTCGTTGCGTTCTGCGAAAACATGGAACGCAAAATCCGTGCGCGTCGTTACTACCTTTCGCCCTGCGAACAAAACGGCGTGATGAACATCTACGACACCATCCGCCAAATCGGTATCTTAAACAGCCGCCCTGACGCGTCCGTGCATTGGCAGTTGAGCGTGCAGACGCACAAATGGGCGGGGATAGAGTAGGTTTCAGACGACATATTGATGTAAGGTTGGGGAGTTAAAAGGTCGTCTGAAAAGATAAAAGGGTCGGATATTGATATCCGGCCCTTTTTATATGGCAAATGCAAAAAATAAAGCCGATACACAGTATAATCGCCTTATTTTGCCTGACTCTATAAAAACATCATGAAACGTTTCTGGAAATACTTGCTTTGGACACTGGTCATCCTGTTGCTTGTCGTAGCGGTCATCCTCTACATCGTTCCCTATTATCTGAAACAGCGCGAAATCCAAGCCGCGCAAGCGGATTTGGCGCTGCTTTCCATTCAGTCCACCCCGTCGCCATCTTTGAAAAACGGCATAGATGCCTTGTGGCTGCTGGAATTCCGCACGAAAAATGATGCCGATCGCGCCGACTTGATGAAGCGTTTCGGAAGCGACATCCAAAGCAATAACAACCAAGATATCCTTAAGCAGAATCAGGAATTGCAAGGCAGGCGGCTTATTGTTCCTGAGTACGATGATAAATCATTGGACTGTGGTACAACGGCGCAAGAGTGCTTGGCTGAAGTGCGTGCCGACTTGCCGAAATCGAAAGCTGTGGTGGAAAAATACGCCGAACTGTTAGCCAATGTAGACAGGCTTGCCGACTACGATATTTTTGTTTCAAGAGATTGGCCTAATGATGATTATGGTATTGCTAATAAACCGCTTCCAAAACTGCAATTCGTGACATACGGTAGAAAACCTGCCGCACTTGATTGGGCGGAAGGGCGGGAAGCCGAGGCATGGAAGCGCGTTTGCCGCAACATCAAGACAGGGCGCAGTATGCTGAATAATGATCCTGAGTTGATTTACGCCATGATAGGGAATGCCGTTATCCGAAGGAATACCGACCTTGCCGCGCAAATGCTGTACGAAAAACCCGAGTGGGCGAACCGTCTGCCTGCCGAATGTGATGGGATGTTTGATGTTCTGACAGCAGAGGAACAAAATATTTGTTTGGCAGTTCAAGAAGAGTTTCGGTTAAGTGCCAATTCACTACGGCGATGGGAATTTGAACAGCAAAGATTATGGTTCTTACAGAAGTGGTACATGAATGTGAATGGATTTTATGAGTTGCTGACATTAATGAACGGAGAAATACAGTATACCGACATAATGTTTTCTCTTCTATTGCGTCCTAATGTGGATGCAGAACATACATTAGCCCACATCTCGCCTTACTTCGCCGCCTACTGCAAACCGGAAAAAATGGCTATTTTGAAAAATGACACTAAGGCGAAATGGATGCCTCCGGAAGATATGAACCAAACATTCGCTAAAAAATGGGCGTGTATGGGCAATAGTGTTGGCTGTATCACTTACGCTATTACTCTTCCTGCCTACGACTCCAACGTTCATCGCCTGCAAGATACCGCCATGCAGCAACGCGCATTCCAAGCCGCTTTAGAGTTATACCGACTGCCTGCCGGTAAACGCCGTGCTGCTTTAGAAAGCGTTTTGGCAAAACATTCCAGTCCTTCCCGTAAGTTGCGCTGGAACGAAGAACAGAAGGCTTTGGATTTTGAAACCTATCAGCAAAATGCCTCACCGCTGCCACTTAAGTTGAATTTGGAAAATTGATATAGTGGATTAAAATAAAAATGAGACAAGGCGGCAACGCCCGCCGTGTACGGGTAGTACATAAGGGCGTTGGCAACGCCGTATCATTGCAATTTTAATCCACTATACAACGGATTTATCTTTCACATAAATCAGCCAAAGGTCGTCTGAAACTTTTCAGACGACCTTTTTTGTGGCTGCGGCTGTCGGATTTGTTTGATTGAGAATGAAAGATGGTCATGCAGATGAAAATGATGTATCGGGGACTGTGTAAATTATTTGATTCATGCCCGTCAGTTTCCTATACTCCGACCGTTTTATTTCATCCCATTACAGAAATTTGATAAAAATTCTTATTTAATACGCAAAAAAGCCGTTTGCTGTCGAATGGTACAAGGAGGTTTGGAACTCCGCTGCCGTTCGGACGGCTAAATAATTAGGAGACACCATGCCATTATCTAAATTTCGTCCTGCGCGTTTGCCGGTTGCTGTTGCTGCGGCACTTTTGTCTGCTTACTCCTTAGGTGCAGGGGATGGGGTTGAGCAGGTTGATTTGCCTACGGTCCAAGTGCGGGGCGTTGGTAAACAGACGACCTCCAACTACACCATTCCGGCTTCCTCTGCTGCGACAGGCATCCGCCTGACCCAGCGCGAAACGCCGCAGTCTTTGTCTGTCGTTACCGAAAAACAAATGGACGACCAAGGTTTGGATACCTTGCAGGACGTGTTGAAACAAACACCGGGCGTGTTCCACAGCAAAATGGGCAACAACGTCTCCGGACACAGCGAGTTTATTTCGCGCAGTCAGGCGATTGACAGCATTTCCGTGGACGGCGCGCCCAAATTCCTTTACGACGGTAAAGCCATCCGCCGCGGTACCAATAATCTGGACAGCGCATTGTACGAACAAGTCGTCGTCGTGCGCGGCGCAAGCGGTTTGTCCAACGGCGGTATGGGCGAGCCGGGCGGTACGGTTGCTTTGGAACGCAAAAAACCGACTGCCAAACCCGCGGTCAGCGTAGAAGCCGGTGTCGGTTCGTGGAAACATTACCGCTTCGTCCTTGATGCCAATCATCCTTTGAATGCCGACAATACCTTGCGCGGCCGCGCCATTTTGGTCAGCGACCACGGTGGCGATTACCTGCCGAACACATCGCGCCACAATCACACTTTCTACGGCATCCTGTCTTACGATCTCACGCCGCAAACCCACTGGCGTTTCGGTACGGAAATACACCGTTTCCGCAATACCGGCAGCTCTCCTTTCAGCTATCTGACCGTAGCGGGAGACCCTGAAAACAATCAACCTTTCAAACCGTTTGCAGCCTCACCGCGCAGCAATTCCTCGGCAAAATGGGCTTACGGTAAAGAAAACAGTGCGGAAATCTTTACTTCTGTCAATCATGAGTTTGAAAACGGTTGGACTCTGAACGGCAACTACAGCCATACTTATGGAAAAAGTGATGCGGTTGCCGGCATGGCCGGTCCTTTTGTCATTAATCCGGACTATTCCGCTCAATTCGTTGCCGAGCGCGACCAAGCCAAGTACACCGACCAAGATTTTTCTCTGAATTTGGACGGCGATTACCCGCTTTGGGGACGCAAACATGAATTCAATGCCGGTATCAGCTATCAGTACAATAAGGAAACTCCCTCATATTACGAGAGAAATAAAGATGGGGTTGTCCCTGATTTGCGCCTTTTTGACGGAAATTTCACAAAACCGGCCATACCTTACCTTCGCGACGGCTTTGCCCATATGAAAAACCTCTCTGTTTACGGTTCAACCCGTTTCAAACTGACCGACAGGCTGGCATTGATAGGCGGCGGACGGTTTGTCGATTGGCAATACCGCTACAGTTCCGATCGCAACAATTTTGCCGACAGCAGGCATAAAAACAAGGTATTTATTCCCTATTTGGGCGCAAGCTATGATTTAAACGACAATCTGACAGCCTACACCTCCTATACCACCATATTCCGCCCGCAAGTGCGCAATTTGGATCGAAACGGCAAACCGCTCGAACCGCAACGCGGCAAAACATATGAACTCGGCTTAAAAGCCTCATGGTTTGAAGGCCGTTTGAACGCTTCTGCGGCGGCGTTTATCAATAAACGCGACCATTTGGGGAAAGAAATTCGCGATGATGAACATCAACGTATTTACTATGAATCTGTTAACAACACAACGACCAAAGGCGTGGAATTGTCCGTCGGCGGACGCCTGAGCGACAAATGGCTGATCAATGCTTCTTATGCGTACTCCAAACTCAAAAACGATTCGGGCAATTTGGTCAACCCTTCTTATCCTACCCACCTTTTCAAACTCTTTACTGCGTATGACGTTACCGACCGCCTAAACTTGGGTGCAAACGTCAACTGGCAAAGCGGCACAAACGCCTATGATGAATACCAGCCTTTCACCGTTGCCGGTAAAGAAGCCTTAACCCAACGCCCATACGCCACGCTGGACTTGACCGCGCATTACAAAATCGGCAAATCCACCCGCATCGGTTTGGACTTTGAAAACGTGTTCAACAAACGCTACCGCCCCATGCCCGACATCCACGTTTACGGCACACCGCGCAGCCTGACCGCTACGTTGAAACACACGTTCTAAAGCAGGCAGAAGAAAAGGTCGTCTGAAAATCTCGATTTGAGGTTTTTAGACGACCTTTTGGTTTGTATGGCGTGTATCGGGGAGGAAGCGGGTAGATGATTTTCTCTAAAACGGCAATGCTATTGGGACGGGGCGCATTCTTGCAGCAGCAGGTTGTCCGTCATGTTGTCAGGCGTTTCTTCCGAGGCTTCATGATGAACCAGAAAACCGCCGTCTTCCTTGTAGAAATCGGTTTCCGTAAAGTTGCCGATTGTCCAAGTGTATTGACCGTCGCTAAAGGCGTTCAAATCTTCGTTGCTCATTTCGGGGCTGAAAGGTGCGACAAATTCGGCACCTTTAAAGCGTACTTGCGCCGCGGCGCCGTCTTCTGTTTTGAAATAGCGGACTGCCACGCTGCCGTTGTCTTTGCAGCGGTAGGTTTGCCATTTTGCCTGATCCAAACCGGTCAGATTTTGTGTGGCGGAAGGCGCGGAGGCTGATGCTGCCTCGGAAGCGGCGGCTTGTGCCGGGGCTTGGGAGGCTGCGGCTGCCGACGCATTTGAAGCTCCGGATGCGCTGGCTTCTGCCGCTTCGTTGCCGGCGCTGCAGGCGCATAGCAATGCAGTCAATGTGGAACACAAAAGGAGCAAAGGTTTGGAAGACATATTTATCACACCTCAAAGATAATCAAAACCTGACGGATTGGAAAGGGAATGCCGGTAAAGGTTCATCCGCTCCTTGTCGGATCGGGCGGTTGGCTGCCCGAAATCCTAAAGCAATTTCGGTCATTCCGCTATTGCCGATATGGCAACGGATTATACCCGTGCGGGGGCGAAGGGGGCATTCTAACAGCGTAAACGAAAGACGGGGTCGCACCTGACTTTGTGGCATGAAATATTGGATAAAAGGTATTTTTGTGGGATGATGGGTGCGAAGTTTGTTATTTTGTTAAGATTGCATTTTCAGACGACCCAATAGGGGATGACAGCCGTCAGGACAAGGCGCAGCGACGCTGTCTGATGTAAGTTGTCCACCCTATCTCTTTTCATTTCTTTAATTGATTCCTAACCCGAAAGCAAAACCATGAGCAAAACCGTCCGTTATCTGAAAGATTACCAAACGCCTGCCTACCGCATTCTCGAAACCGACCTGCATTTTGACATTGCCGAACCGCAAACCGTCGTGAAATCCCGTTTGACGGTTGAGCCGCAGAGGGTGGGTGAACCGCTGGTGTTGGACGGTTCGGCGAAACTCTTGTCCGTCAAAATCAACGGGGCGGCGGCAGATTATGTGTTGGAAGGCGAGACGCTGACGATTGCAGACGTGCCGTCCGAACGCTTCACCGTCGAAGTGGAAACCGAAATCCTGCCGGCGGAGAACAAATCGCTGATGGGGCTGTATGCTTCCGGCGGCAATCTGTTTACCCAATGCGAGCCGGAGGGCTTCCGCAAAATCACGTTCTACATCGACCGTCCGGATGTGATGTCCAAGTTCACGACCACCATCGTTGCGGACAAAAAACGCTATCCCGTTTTGCTCTCCAACGGTAACAAAATCGACGGCGGCGAGTTTTCAGACGGCCGCCATTGGGTGAAATGGGAAGACCCGTTTGCCAAACCGAGCTATCTGTTTGCTTTGGTCGCGGGCGACTTGGCGGTCACGGAAGACCGTTTCACTACCATGAGCGGCAGAAACGTCAAAATCGAGTTTTACACCACCGAAGCGGACAAGCCCAAGGTCGGCTTTGCCGTGGAATCGTTGCAAAACGCGATGAAATGGGACGAAAGCCGCTTCGGTCTGGAATACGACTTGGATATTTTCATGGTCGTCGCCGTGGGCGATTTCAATATGG
>CAUOMQ010000036.1:0-18557 GCA_963456805.1 uncultured Neisseria sp.
AAACAAAAGAATAACTTCAATATACCAAGAGTATTTTAAATAGAGTATTTAAAATACACAAAAGGTAGCTTGCATATAATAAAACACCATTTGAGAAAACAAATGGTGTTTTATTATGGTGTATTAGATTACTCGGCAGCTTCTGCTGCTTTGTCTACTAATTCAATCAATGCCAAAGGTGCATTGTCGCCTTTGCGGAAACCATATTTCAGTACACGAATATAACCGCCATTACGGGCAGCAAAACGTGGACCTAACTCATCAAACAATTTAACTACAACATCACGATCACGAGTGCGGTCAAATGCCAAACGACGGTTTGCCAAGGAAGGTTTTTTACCCAATGTAATCAAGGGTTCTACTACGCGGCGCAATTCTTTAGCTTTAGGCAAAGTTGTCACAATAGTCTCGTGAGTCAACAATGAGTTCGCCATATTACGCAGCATTGCAGCGCGATGGCTGCTTGTACGGTTTAATTTGCGGTTACCATTACGATGACGCATGTCATTATCCTTTAATCTTCAAACTTACGGCTTTTCTAAGCCTACAGGCGGCCAAGCTTCCAATTTAGAACCTAGTGTCAAGCCTTTAGATGCCAACACTTCTTTGATTTCATTCAAAGATTTACGACCCAAATTCGGAGTTTTAAGAAGCTCTGTTTCAGTACGTTGAATCAAATCGCCGATATAATAAATATCTTCAGCTTTCAGACAATTAGCTGAACGTACAGTTAATTCCAAATCATCTACCGGACGCAGCAGGATAGGGTCAATAGGAGGAGCTTTTTCTTCAACTTCTTCTACTGGAGTACCTTGCAAATCAGCAAAGATAGACATTTGATCAATTAAAATACGAGCAGCACTACGTACAGCTTCTTCAGGATCAATAGAACCATCAGTTTCAATATCCAAAACCAATTTATCTAAATCCGTACGCTGCTCTACGCGTGCAGGTTCAACTTCAAAGCTAACACGACTGATGGGCGAAAAGCTCGCATCCAACTGAATTGCACCAATCTGGCGGTTTTCATCGCGCACAACACGACGACCGGAAACAGATTGATAACCACGCCCCTGCTCAACTTTGATTTCCATCTCAATTTGACCATTCTCGGCCAAATGACAAATAATATGCTCAGGATTTAAAATTTCCACATCATGTGGCAATTCAATATCACCGGCAACTACTGTACCGGCCCCTGCTTTTTTCAAAGTTAACTGAACTTGGCCACGCCCATGCAGCTTAAATACAATACCTTTGACATTCAACAAAATATCGACGACATCTTCTTGAACGCCATCAACAGTAGAGTATTCGTGCAATACACCGGAAATGGCCACTTCAGTAGGAGCAAAACCATTCATGGATGACAGTAAGATACGACGCAAAGCATTACCTAAAGTATGACCAAAACCGCGCTCAAACGGCTGCATGGATACTTTTGCACGAGTTGTAGATAAAGTATCGACATCAATTTGACGAGGTTTCAAAAATTCGGTTGTGCTATTTTGCATTTAACTGTCCCTCACTGAGCTAGCGTTATTTAGAGTAGAATTCTACCACCAGCTGTTCATTAATATCGCCAGTTAATTCTGAACGATCTGGCATATTTTTAAATACGCCTTCCAATTTGTCTGCATCAACAGAAACCCAGCTTGGTAAACCGATTTGAGTTGCCAGACTTAAAGCTTCCTGGATACGAACCTGTTTTTTAGCTTTCTCACGAACAGCTACAACATCACCAGCTTTAACTTGGAAAGAAGGAATATTTACAACCTGACCGTTAACGGTAATTGCTTTATGAGAAACCAGCTGACGCGCCTCAGCACGAGTCGAGCCAAATCCCATGCGATATACTACATTATCCAAACGAGACTCTAACAATTGCAGCAGCAATTCACCAGTAGAGCCTTTACGTCGATCTGCTTCTGCAAAATAGCGACGGAATTGACGTTCCAATACGCCATAAATACGACGAATCTTTTGCTTCTCACGTAATTGCAAACCATAGTCGGACAAACGCGGTTTTTTTGCGCCGTGCTGACCAGGAGCGGAGTCCAGTTTACATTTAGAATCCAAAGAACGACGAGCGCTCTTCAAAAATAAATCAGTACCTTCACGGCGTGCTAATTTACATTTAGGGCCAATATAACGTGCCATGTTTCAATCACTCCTTTAAATACGACGTTTTTTAGGCGGACGGCAACCGTTATGAGGCAACGGAGTAACGTCGGTAATACTGGTAATTTTAAAACCAAGAGCGTTGAGTGCACGTACAGAAGACTCTCGACCGGGACCAGGGCCTTTTATACGAACTTCTAAATTTTTAACGCCATATTCTTGGGCAACTTTACCAGCTGCTTCTGCAGCCACTTGAGCTGCAAACGGTGTACTTTTACGAGAACCTTTAAAACCAGCGCCGCCAGAGGTAGCCCAAGACAATGCATTGCCTTGACGGTCAGTGATTGTAATGATGGTATTGTTGAAAGAAGCATGTACATGCACAATACCTTCGCTTACGGTTTTACGTACTTTTTTACGTACACGCGAAGCTGTGTTTGCTTTAGCCATTAATAAAATTCCTTAAAAATTATTTTTTACCAGCAATCGCTTTACGCGGACCTTTGCGGGTACGAGCGTTTGTGCGAGTGCGTTGACCACGACAAGGCAAACCTCGACGATGACGGAAACCACGGTAACAACCCATGTCCATCAATCGTTTGATGCTCATCGTTACCTCACGGCGCAAATCGCCTTCCACTTCATACTTGGCAACTTGTTCACGCAAAGCGTCTAATTGAGCCTCGTCCAAATCTTTTGCTTTTGTAGTGGGAGCAATATTTGCTGCCTCGCAAATTAATTTAGCACGAGTAGCACCGATACCATAAATAGCCTGCAAGCCAATTACGATATGTGCATTATTAGGGATATTTACCCCTGCAATACGAGCCATATTTTTTCCTTTAAACGGCAAAGTTCGTCACTATACCACAAAGTCTTGCTAAAAGAAAAGTTCCCTTAACCTTGACGCTGTTTGTGACGAGGATCAGTACAAATTACACGAACCACTCGATTACGACGGATAATCTTACAGTTGCGGCAAATTTTCTTTACAGACGGTTGTACACGCATTATCTTTCCTTATATCGTTTTATCTAGCTCGGAAGACAATCCGAGCTCGAGTTAAATCATAAGGTGTCAGTTCTACCGTCACCTTATCCCCAGGAGAGATCCGGATATAGTGCATACGCATTTTCCCGGAAATATGACCTAATACAATATGGTCATTCTCAAGCTTTACTTTAAAAGTTGCGTTAGGTAGAGTTTCAAGAATCTCCCCCTGCATTTGTATGGTATCTTCTTTAGCCATAATTCTACTTACGTGATAAAGATTTCATATCAAGACCGCTCATTAAACTCTCATATTGCTGAGTCATGCGGTAAGAGTTAATTTGGGTACTAAAGTCCATTGTCACCACGACTAAAATCAGTAAAGATGTACCACCCAAATAAAAAGGAACATTCAAAGCTGTTGTCAAAAATTCTGGAATTAAACAAATAGTTGTAATATATAATGCACCAAACAAAGTGAGGCGCAATACAACCTGCTCCAGATACTGAGAAGTTTGCTTACCAGGTCGAATTCCCGGCACAAAAGCACCGCTTTTCTTCAAATTCTCTGCCATTTCTTTTGGGCTAAAAACCAAGGCTGTATAAAAATAGCAGAAGAAAATAATTGTCACTGTAAATAACAAAATATATAAAGCTTGCCCATGCTGAAGCAAACCAGCAATTTTATGCAACAAACTACCGGTATCATTAGAACCAAACCAGCTTAACAAAGTGGATGGAAACAAAATAATACTTGACGCAAAAATAGGAGGAATCACGCCTGCCATATTCAACTTAAAGGGCATATGTGTATTAGAACCTTGCATTGCACCACTACCAACTTGGCGTTTCGCATAATGCACGGGAACTTTACGCTGTGCACTTTCAAAATATACAACAATATAAATTAATAGCAATGCACCAATAACAATTGACACAGCCGTAGGCATACCAATTGATCCTTGACTCGTTAAAGCTAATAATCTTGCTATACCGGCAGGAATACCGGCAGCGATACCAGCAGTAATAATCAAGGAAATGCCATTCCCAATCCCACGCTCCGTAATCTGCTCACCTAACCACATCAGGAACATTGTACCTGTGACTAAGCTCACTACCGTAGAAATATGGAACTCCAAAGAATTAGTGACAACCACACCTTGCTGGAATACAAAGGTAGCTACACCAAAACTCTGTAAGATAGCTAATAGTACTGTACCGTATCTTGTATATTTTGTAATAACTTTTCGACCTGCCTCCCCTTCCTTTTTTAATGCCTTTAAAGAAGGAATAATTTCAGAGGCTAACTGAACAATTATTGATGCTGAAATATATGGCATTATGCCAATTGCGAATATACTAAAGCGCTCTAACGAACCACCAGAAAACATGTTCAACATGCCTAGTATGCCGTTCCCAGCGCTTTCGTATAATTTAGCTAAAGCAACAGCATCTACGCCAGGTACAGGGATATGGGCACCAATACGAAAAACAACTAACGCCCCTAAAAGAAACGTTAGACGTTTTTTCAGATCTCCAAATTTGGACAAGCCTGATAAAGATTGTTGATTAGCCACTATAATGCAAGCCTTATTCTTCCACTTTACCACCAGCAGCTTCAATTGCTGCTTTAGCCCCTTTAGTGGCTTTAATGCCCTTCAGGACAACAGCTTTTGAAAGCTCACCAGAGGCAATAACTTTCACATTGGAAACAGTTGTAGGAACCAACCCAGCTTGCTTGAGAACTAATACATCAATCTCATTCACAGCGAGTAAGTTCAATTCACTCAAACGAATCTCAGCGTTAGCAGCAGCAGTCAAAGATTTGAAACCACGTTTTGGCAGGCGACGTTGCAAAGGCATTTGACCGCCTTCGAAACCTACTTTATGAAAACCACCAGAACGGCTTTTTTGACCTTTATGACCACGGCCACCAGTTTTACCTAAACCACTACCAATACCACGACCTACACGACGACGAGCGTGAGTAGCCCCCTCAGCAGGTTGAATAGAATTTAGAAACATATCAAGACTCCACTTTCAACAAGTAGCTGATTTTGTTAATCATACCACGGTTTTCAGGGGTATCTAAAACCTCTACTGTATGCTCACGATGGCGTAAACCTAAACCACGAGCACATGCACGATGAGATTCAATTGTACCAATCAGGCTCTTCACCAATGTAACTTTAATCTTTTTTTGCTCAGTCATGGTTTGCTCCCAAAATGTCTTCTACTGTTAGGCCACGTTTAGCAGCGATATCAGCAGGTGTATATAACTTAGACAAGCCATCTAATGTAGCTCGTACAATGTTATAAGGGTTTGTAGAACCATGCACTTTAGCAGAAATGTTATGAATACCCATAGCATCAAAAACTAAGCGCATAGGACCACCTGCCTTTACACCACTACCTTCTTTAGCGGGTTGCATAAAGACTTTAGTAGCGCCATGACGTCCAATAACCTCATGATGAATCGTACCATTTTTTAGAGGTACTTTAATCATAGAGCGACGAGCCTGATCCATTGCTTTTTGAACAGCTACCGGCACTTCTTTTGACTTACCTTTACCCATACCAATACGACCATCCCCATCACCAACAACAGTTAGCGCAGAGAAAGCCATGATACGACCACCTTTAACTACTTTAGTTACGCGATTAACTGCGACCATTTTTTCAATCAGGCCGTCACCACGTTCTTCAATTTCATGTTTTGCCATCTGAAAGTCTCCAATTATTAGAAGCTTAAACCATTTTCACGTGCAGCTTCAGCCAAAGCTTTCACTCGACCGTGATATTGGAAACCTGAACGATCAAAAGCAACTTTTTCTACGCCTACTGCTTTAGCTTTCTCAGCAATGCGCTTTCCTACTACTGCAGCCGCCTCGACGTTGCCACCAGATTTTAGACTACCACGCACTTCAGCTTCCAATGTAGAGGCTTGAGCCAATACTTTATCACCTTCAGCACTAATTACTTGAGCATAAATATGATTATTGCTACGGAACACACATAATCTTACCATTTTCAAGTCCGCAATACGTGCACGGGTTTTGCGTGCACGACGGAGTCGGGTTGTATGTTTATCCATTAGTGAACCTCAATTATTTTTTCTTGGCTTCTTTCATCACTACCACTTCACCTACATAACGAACACCCTTACCTTTATAAGGCTCAGGAGAACGGAATGCACGAATTTCAGCAGCGACTTGACCAACCACTTGTTTATCTGCACCAGTCAAAATGATCTCTGTTTGGCTAGGAGTTTGAACAGAAACACCTTCAGGCATTTCATATACGATTGGATGAGAAAAACCTAAAGACAAATTCAAAACTTTGCCTTGAGCTTGAGCACGATAACCCACACCAATCAATTGTAGTTTTTTCTCAAAACCTTCTGAAACACCTTTAACCATATTATTAACTAATGCACGAGCAGTACCTGACATAGCATTTGCCTGCTTACTGTCATTTTTTGCAGCAAAAGTTAATTTACCATCGTTTAATTCAATGGCGACATCAGAATGCAAAGGAAAGGACAACTCGCCATTCTTACCCTTGATAACCAATGCTTCTGTTCCAAATTTTACTTCTACACCAGCAGGAACAGTCACTGGGTTTTTCGCGACACGTGACATTTACTTTTCTCCACTAGGCTACGATGCACAACAACTCACCACCGACGCCCTCAGAGCGAGCCTTGCGGTCAGTCATCACACCTTTAGAAGTACTAACAATAGCGATACCCAATCCATTCATAACATTAGGAATTTCGCTAGAAGCTTTGTAAATACGCAAACCTGGACGTGAAACACGTTTAATTTGCTCAATCACAGGACGGCCTGCATAATATTTCAATTGAATTTCCAATACCGGCTTCGCATCAGCAGAAACCGAAAAATCCTCGATATAACCTTCTTCTTTCAAGACTTTTGCAATTGCACACTTTAATTTAGAGGAAGGCATGGCAACTGCTACCTTATTGGCACGTTGCGCATTACGAATACGAGTCAACATATCGGAAATAGGATCATGCATACTCATTATTAATACTCCTATTACCAGCTAGCTTTAACAACACCGGGAATCTCGCCACGCATAGCGATTTCGCGGATTTTAATACGACCCAAACCGAATTTACGGAAAGTACCACGAGGACGACCTGTCAAAGCACAACGACGGCGTTGACGTACAGGAGCTGCATTACGCGGAATGGATTGGAATTTCAGACGAGCTTCGAAACGCTCCTCTTCAGTTGCATTCGCATCATTAATAACAGCAAAAATTGCCTCACGTTTGGCTGCAAACTTTTTCGCCAGAGCTTGACGTTTCAGTTCACGATTAATAAGTGCTTTCTTAGCCATGATTATCCTTTAAACGGAAACTTGAACAGTGACAATAAAGCTTTAGCTTCCTCATCAGTTTTTGCAGTAGTTGTAATAGTAATATTCAAACCACGCAAAGCATCAATTTTATCGTATTCAATTTCCGGGAAAATGATTTGCTCGCGAACACCCATGTTGTAATTACCACGACCATCAAATGATTTGCCACTTACACCACGGAAGTCACGTACACGAGGTAATGCAATAGTAATCAAACGATCCAAGAATTCAAACATTTGATCACGGCGCAATGTTACTTTGCAACCGACAGGATAATTATCGCGAATCTTAAAACCTGCGATAGATTTACGAGCAACAGTAACGACTGGTTTTTGACCAGCAATTTTCTCTAAGTCAGATACCGCGTGCTCCATAACTTTTTTATCAGCAACAGCTTCTCCGACACCCATATTTAAAGTAATTTTTTCAATACGGGGAACTTCCATTACTGACTTGTAACCAAATTGTTTAATCAGTTCAGGAACAACTGTATCTTTATAAAACTCTCTCAAACGAGCCATGTTATCTCCTTATGCTCCAATAACAGAGCCATTTGATTTAAAGAAACGAACGCGCTTAATTTTGCCTTCATTCTCAATCAGTTTAATACCAACACGGTCTGCTTTATTAGTTTCCGGATTCAGGATTGCAACATTAGAAATATCCAACGGCATTTCTTTAGCAACAATACCACCCTCAATACCACGCATCGGATTAGGTTTTTGGTGGCGTTTTACAACGTTAATACCTTCAACAACGACTTTACTACCCAATACGCGAACTACTTGACCTTGCTTACCTTTATCCTTACCAGTGATCACAACAACTTGGTCACCTTTAATGATTTTATTCATCGCGCTATTCCTTATAACACTTCAGGCGCCAATGAAACGATTTTCATAAATCGCTCAGTACGCAACTCGCGGGTTACCGGTCCAAAAATACGTGTACCCAGAGGTTCAAGTTTATTGTTTAACAACACGGCGGCGTTGTTATCAAATTTAATCAACGCACCATCAGGACGACGCACACCTTTAGCAGTACGAACAACAACTGCATTGTACACATCACCTTTTTTAACACGACCACGCGGGGCCGCATCTTTAACTGCGACTTTAATAATATCGCCAACAGAAGCGTAGCGACGCTTAGATCCGCCCAACACTTTGATACACATCACACGACGCGCACCAGAGTTATCAGCCACATCTAAGATGGTCTGCATTTGAATCATATTAGTACCTTTAAATTAACCAACTTAATTTACCATTTTCATATAACTCGCCCACTTATTTCAATTGAGCTAACTAAATGAAACCATCACGGTTCTAGTAAACCAGTCTTGGATCCCGAAGGGAAGAAACTTCCAGAAGAAACTGAAAGATAAGAAACGAAGTCTACACGCAAATTCACTTTGGCGCAACACTTCGTTTCTTATTAAAGCTAACTGTCTTAAATTTTAAACAGTACGTGCTTTCTCAACCAGTTCTTTAACAACCCAAGATTTGGTTTTTGACAGTGGACGAGATTCCGCGATTACTACAACATCGCCAATTCCATATTGATTATTTTCATCATGGGCATGGATTTTAGTTGATAAACGGATAATTTTACCGTACAGAGGATGTTTTACTTTACGTTCAACCAATACTGTCACAGTTTTGTCCATTTTGTCGCTTACCACTTTGCCTTGCAAAGTACGAACATTTTTATTTTCGCTCATTACTTAGCACCTTTTTCAGTTAAAATGGTTTTAATACGAGCAATATCGCGACGTACACGTTTTAATTCGCTTGGTTTACCCAATTGACCAGTTGCGTTTTGCATACGTAAGCCAAACTGAGCTTTCAACAAGTCCAACAAATCTGCATTTAATTGCTCAATAGATTTGTCTTTCAATTCATTTGCTTTCATTATTGACCTACCTGTCTTACTACAAAGGTCGTAGGAATAGGCAATTTGGCAGCAGCTAATTCAAATGCTTCACGAGCCAAAGCCTCTGGAACACCGTCCATCTCATACAACACTTTGCCTGGTTTGATTTCGGCAATGTAATATTCCACGTTACCTTTACCGCCACCCATACGAACTTGAATAGGTTTTTCAGTAATTGGTTTATCAGGGAATACACGAATCCAAATACGACCACCACGTTTAATGTGGCGAGTCATTGTACGACGAGCAGCTTCGATTTGGCGGGCAGTCAAACGACCGCGACCAACGGCTTTCAAACCGAACTCACCGAAACTTACTTTGTTACCGCGGGTAGCAATACCAGTATTGCGACCTTTTTGTTGCTTGCGGTATTTCAGTCTAGTTGGCTGCAGCATTACGTCCACCTGCCTTTCTTTGTTTCTTTTCATGCTCAGGTTTAGCTGAAGTCTTTACATTACCTTCAGTATAGACCCAAACTTTCAGACCCAGCACGCCATAAGTAGTATGAGCTTCGCTAGTTGCATAATCTACGTTTGCGCGCAAAGTATGCAGAGGTACTCGACCTTCACGATACCATTCGCTACGAGCAATATCTGCACCATTCAGACGACCTGAGGTCATAATCTTGATACCTTTTGCTCCTGAACGCATAGCATTTTGCATAGCGCGTTTCATAGCACGGCGGAATTGAACGCGTTTTTCCAATTGCTGAGCAATACCATCAGCAATAATTTGTGCATCCAATTCAGGTTTACGGATTTCTTCGATATTCACATGAACAGGCACGCCCATCAAGGCTTGCAAATCACGTTTCAGAACTTCGATATCCTCACCTTTTTTACCAATTACTACGCCCGGACGGGCAGAGTGGATGGTAATGCGTGCAGATTTTGCAGGACGTTCAATAACTACGCGACCAACAGAAGCATTCGCCAATTTTTTACGCAGGTAGTTACGAACATCAATGTCTTGTTTCAAAACAGCAGAAAAGTCGGTGCTTTTAGCAAACCATTTTGAAGCCCAGTCTTTAGTTACCGCCAGGCGAAAGCCTGTAGGGTTAATCTTTTGTCCCATAGCTTTTCCTTAGTTGCCCACTGTCACATTGATATGACAAGTTTGTTTTTCAATGCGGTTACCGCGACCTTTGGCGCGAGCTTGGAAACGTTTCAAGCTTGGACCTTTGTCAACAAAGATAGTTACCACTTTCAACTCATCAATGTCGGCACCGTTATTGTGCTCGGCATTAGCAATAGCTGATTCCAATACTTTTTTAATCAACTCAGCACCTTTTTTAGGACTGAAAGTCAAAATATTCAAAGCTTGGGCAACGTCTTTACCGCGAATCAAATCAGCTACCAAACGAGCTTTTTGAGCTGAAATACGGGCATTTTTATGTTGTGCATTTACTCTCATGATTCACCTTATTTCTTTTTAGCCTTTTTATCAGCCAAGTGGCCTTTAAAGGTACGGGTCAATGAGAATTCACCTAATTTATGACCAACCATGTTATCGCTGATAAACACGGGCACATGGGTGCGGCCGTTGTGCACAGCAATGGTCAGACCGATAAAATCAGGCAGAATGGTAGAACGACGAGACCAAGTTTTAATCGGGCGCTTGTCGTTGCTTGCACGAGCAGCATCTACTTTTTTCAGCAAATGCAGGTCTACATATGGGCCTTTTTTCAATGAACGAGCCATACTAATTAACCTTTATTTGAGTAACGACGACGAACAATCATGTTATCCGTGCGTTTGTTATTACGAGTGCGGTAGCCTTTAGCAGGAGTACCCCATGGGCTAACCGGTTCGCGAGCTTCACCGGTACGACCTTCACCACCACCATGCGGGTGATCGACAGGATTCATGACAACACCACGAACGGTCGGACGAATACCGCGCCAACGATTGGCACCGGCTTTACCGATTTTTTTCAGGCTTTGCTCTTCGTTACCGACTTCACCGATGGTTGCACGGCAATCTACGTTGATTTTGCGAACTTCGCCAGAGCGCAGACGGACTTGAGCGTATGCACCTTCTTTAGCCAACAATACCGCAGAAGCACCGGCAGAACGTGCAATTTGCGCACCTTTACCAGGTTTCATTTCGATACAGTGGATAGTCGTACCAACGGGGATGTTGCGGATCGGCAGAGTGTTACCTACTTTGATGGCAGCTTCAGCACCGGAAACCAATACAGCACCGGCTTGAATACCGCGAGGAGCGATGATGTAGCGACGCTCACCGTCTGCATAGCACAACAGTGCAATGAAGGCAGTACGGTTAGGATCGTATTCAATACGCTCTACTTTTGCAGGGATACCGTCTTTGTTACGTTTAAAGTCTACAACACGGTAATGGTGTTTATGACCGCCGCCTTTGTGACGGGTGGTGATATGACCATTATTGTTACGACCGGCAGTAGAATTTTTCTTTTCGAGCAAAGGTGCATAAGGCGCACCTTTGTGCAAACCTTCTGTTACCACGCGAACCATGCCGCGACGGCCTGCAGAAGTTGGCTTCATTTTAACGATTGCCATTTTGTTTATTCCTTATCTGCAGCTGCAGCAGCGGCTTCCAAATCCAACTCTTGACCGGCAGCCAAGCTTACATAAGCTTTTTTAACATCGCTGCGGCGGCCCAAAGTACGACCAAAACGCTTAGTTTTACCTTTAGTGGTAACGATAGTTACAGAAGCAACTTGAACACCGAACAGCAGCTCGACAGCCGCCTTGATTTCAGGTTTGGTTGCATTTGCCAAAACTTTAAACGTCATTTGGTTGCGTTTTTCAGCCAATACGTTGCTTTTTTCAGAAACGATAGGTGCCAAAATCACTTGAGTCAAACGTTGTTGATTCATACCCATTGCTCCTCTAATTGTGCAACTGCATCTTTAGTGATGATTACTTTTTTGTAACGCAGCAAGCTGTAAGGATCAACTTGTTGAGCTTCCAAAACCAACACGTTTGGCAAGTTGCGTGAAGCCAAGTAAACATTCTCATCGAGCTGTTTGGTTACAAACAGCACTTGCTCCAGACCCAGATTTTTCACTTGTTCAGCAAAAACTTTGGTTTTAGGAGTTTCAGCAGTCAATGCCTCGATCGCAAACAAACGCTCGTCACGGGCCAATTGGGACAGGATAGTCGCCATACCGGCACGGTACATTTTACGGTTTACTTTTTGAGTGAAGTTTTCGTCGGGTTTGTTCGGGAACGCACGACCACCTTTACGCCACAGCGGAGAAGAAGTCATACCGGAACGGGCACGGCCGGTACCTTTTTGACGCCATGGTTTTTTGGTTGAGTGTTTTACTTCGGCACGGGTTTTTTGAGCACGGTTGCCAGAGCGGGCGTTTGCCAAGTAGGCATTTACCAGCTGATGAACCAACGCTTCATTGTATTCGCGAGCGAACAAAGCATCAGAAACAGACAGACTGCCTGAAACTTGTCCTTTAGCGTCAATTACTTTCAATTCCATTACGCACCTACTTTCACGCTAGGACGAACTACAACATCGCTGTTGACCGCACCCGGAACAGCACCCTTAACCAACAGCAGTTGGCGTTCTGCATCAACACGGACAACTTCCAGTTTTTGGACAGTTGCTTTGGTGTTGCCGTATTGACCGGCCATGCGTTTACCGGGGAACACGCGACCTGGGTCTTGCGCCATACCGATAGAACCTGGAACACGGTGAGAACGGGAGTTACCGTGGGAAGTGCGTTGGGCACCGAAGTTATGACGTTTGATCGTACCGGAGAAACCTTTACCTTTAGAGGTACCGGTTACATCAACCAGTTGACCGACTTCAAACATAGAAACGGTGATTTCGTCACCGACTTTCAATTCAGCCAGTTTTTCTTCAGTCAAAGCAAACTCGATCAAACCGCGACCGGCTTCAACACCTGCTTTTGCAAAGTGCCCGGCTTCGGCTTTGTTGACACGGTTAGCTTTTTTCTGACCAAAGGTAACTTGAACGGCGGTATAGCCGTCAGTATCTTTGGATTTTACTTGTGTAACGCGGTTGGCAGACATATCCAAAACGGTTACCGGAACAGAAACACCCTGTTCGTCGAACACACGGGTCATACCAACTTTGCGTCCAACCAGACCTAAAGTCATGATTATTTTCCTTTTAAAGTAAAGGGGCGGGCTACGATTGGCCTGCCTTCGGACAATGATAAAACTTGGCACATTTGTACCAAGCCCTGCACTATACCACGACAATAAAGAAGTTTTCAAGAAAAATCTTAGGCTTGCCGCAGATTATTTACCGCTATCCGACAGATTTGAGGTTTACCCAATCCATCGCTATCCTGTTCTGAATTTTGACAGTCTTAATTGTTGTTCAACGATATAAAAGGTCGTCTGAAATTTCATCTACAACAAAATTTCAGACGACCTCTTCTCGATACATGGTTATTTTACGCTACTCGGATACGTTTTATACCGAGAATGCTATTTCTGCAACTCCGTCGGTGGGTTTTGCTCGGGCTGGCGCGTGTGCAATTTATACCAACCAAACAACCGCACCAAACATAAAAAGGCAATCAAGGGCATACATAAAGCGGAAACCAAATAACGCGGGTTGCCGGTATTGAGGATGTTTCCTCCTGCCGACAGAGTTAATGCAGCATTAAACCATTCCCACAATGAAGGCACGCTGAAAGCCAACACGGCAATCAGTCCGAGCGTCCGGAAAATACCGATGGGCAAAATCTGACGTTTTAGCACTGTACGGTTTAGCTGTAACAAGACAATCAATCCGAACCCGATGATGATGACCATGCCGCCGTTTGCAACGATTTGCAGGCTGTTGAACGCGATGTCGGGCGTTACCGCCAGTCCGCCGTCTGAAGCAGGAGCCGCTTGCTGCTGAAGGTTAAGCCCTTGAACGATATTTAAAACGAAACCATAAACCATATCGGCAAGCATAATACCTATAGGCAAAGAAGTGAGCATTCGTCTTAGCATGGTTGTGTCTAATAATGATGAAGAAGATACGGATGGAAACTAATGTGGTTTCAGACGACCTATTCACACTATATACATCCATTTAAGAAGGGTCGTCTGAAAAGTGGCAGACGGTATTGTAGCGGATTGCAGCCTCAAACGTATGTAAAATTAAATTTAGCCTAAGTCATAAAATCCTGTAATTTTCCACCAATCATTTAACTTTGGGAGTAAAATCCCAAAATATTAATTTGCATCATGATTTACGGCTTGGATGTCTCGACGTAAGTTTTAGATTTACAATTTCAGACGACGTTGGGATGCTATTTTGTAATTTTCCAACAAAGCCGTATGCCATTTATCAACGGATTGACTGAAAGGACGCTTCACATGAGTAATGCAAAACGCGATGTAACCCGCATCAGCCACAACACCAAAATCGTCGCTACGTTGGGGCCGGGCAGCAACAATGTTCAGTTGTTGGAAGACATGATCCGTGTAGGCGGTCTGAATGTCGTCCGTTTCAACTTCAGCCACGGCACGCCTGAATTCCATCAGGAAAACGCCCGCATCGTGCGTGAAGCAGCAAAACGCGCGGGACAGGAAATCGCCATCCTCGCCGACTTGCAAGGTCCAAAAATCCGTGTCGGCAAAATCGCCGGCGGCAGCATCGAATTGAACAAAGGCGAAACGCTGGTTCTTGATGCCGCACTCGAAGGCGAAGGCACGCGCGACGCGGTCGGTTTGGACTACCGCGACCTGCCTAATGATGTCGTCGCAGGCGATGTTTTGTGGTTGGACGACGGTTTGCTGACTTTGACCGTGGAATCCGTTGAAGGCAGTAAGATTGTTACTAAAGTTGAAAACAGCCATGTGTTGAAAAGCAACAAAGGCATCAATAAACGCGGCGGCGGTTTGTCTGCAGGCGCCTTGACCGAGAAAGACTTCCGCGACCTGAAAACCGCGATTGCCATCGGTTGCGACTACCTCGCCATCAGCTTTGTGAAATCCGCCGAAGATTTGCACACTGCCCGCGCCAAAGTCGAAGAAGAAATGAAAGGCAGTACTGCCGTTCGCCCCGGTTTGGTTTCCAAAATCGAACGTGTGGAAGCGATTGAAAACTTGGACGAAATCATCCTCGCCAGCGACGGTATCATGGTGGCGCGCGGCGACTTGGCGGTCGAAGTCGGACACGCAGCCGTCCCCGCCCTGCAAAAACGCATGATCCGCCGCGCACGCGAATTGCGCCGCTTCAGCATTACGGCAACCCAAATGATGGAATCCATGATTACCAACCCCGTACCGACCCGCGCGGAAGTCAGCGACGTGGCAAACGCGGTATTGGACGGCACCGATGCGGTGATGTGTTCCGCCGAAACTGCCGTCGGCGCGTATCCTTTTGAAACCGTCAGCCAAATGGCGATTATTTGCGCGGCTGCGGAAAAAGAACAAGATTCGCTCAACGGCGTTGCCGAACAGGTTGAGTATCCCGAAGCCGTCAGCACCAACTTGGCGATTGCCGGCGGCGCGGTCAGCGTGGCGCGCGCGGTTCACGCCAAAGCCATCGTCGCCCTGACTGAAAGCGGTTCGACCGCCTTCGAAGTCAGCCGCCACAACATCACCTTGCCGATTTTCGCGCTGACCCCGAGCATTTCCGCCCAACGCCGTATGGCGATGTACCGTGGCGTGCGCCCGCTGATTTTGGCGACCAGCACCGACCACGATACCGCGCTGAACGAAGTGGAAGCCATGTTGGTCGAACATAAAATCTTAAGCTCCGGCGACCAATACATCATCACCAGCGGTTCGCAAATGCGCGAATCCGGTTCGACCAATACGCTGGAAGTATTGCGCGTTAAATAATCGATACACAAACGGCAGATAAACAAGAGGTCGTCTGAAAACTTGGAAACGGGTTTTCAGACGACCTTTCGTTTTCTTTCCGTCAAAATAATCCCGCAATGACATCTTTACCACAGTCCCGCCCTCTCCTATCTACGCAACACACAAGTTTTTCTGAAAGCGTCCAAAAATATTAGGCAAACGCGATAACGTGGTATAGAATCGAGTACCTACACTAATCAAACGGAATGACCGTTAGGAAACAACCGTATTTTGATTGAAAACTGCCGTCCTTCAGCCTCAAAATTCGCGCAAAAGCAGCTTGCAGGATTTCCGCTTCAAAGACCATCGTTTCAATTCAACATGCCGATTCCAAACCGTCAGACCGCTCCAGACACGGAGGCGTTTGTTTCAGACGACCTCTTTATTATTTACAAGCAGGTACAAGAAAATGACACACTCACCCATCAAACAAACCGTAATTTTACTCAGCGCCGTCTTCTTCTCCGGCGCAGTCCACGCTTCGGGCTACCATTTCGGTACGCAGTCGGTCAACGCGCAAGGCACTGCCAATTCTTCCGGCGCGGAAGCCGCCGACGCATCGACCATCTTCTACAACCCTGCCGGCCTGTCCAAACTCGACAGCAGCCAAGTTTCCGTCAACGCCAACATCGTCATCCCCAGCATCCACTACGAAGCCGATTCCGCAAAATACTATCAAGGCGGCGATGTTTCCGGCTCGAAAAGCGGCAAAATCACCAAAACCACCGTCGCCCCGCACTTCTACGGCGCATACAAAGTCAATGACGACGTAACTTTGGGCTTGGGCGTGTACGTCCCCTTCGGTTCTGCCACCGAATACGAAAAAGATTCCGTACTGCGCCACAACATCAACAAACTGAGCCTCACCAGCGTCGACATCGAACCGGTCGTCGCTTGGAAAGCCAATGAAAACCATGCTTTCGGCGCAGGCCTGATTGCCCAATATTCCAAAGCCGAATTGCGCAAATATTCCGACTGGGATGCCTCCGGCTCCATCAGCCAACTTGCCAGCGGTCTTGCCTCACGCGCCGCTGGCCGCCCTGTCTCCGTCAGTGCGCAAGGCAAATCTGACGGACACGCCGAAGTAAAAGGCCACGACTGGGGCTTCGGCTATCAACTCGCTTGGATGTGGGACATCAACGACCGCGCACGGGTCGGCGTGAACTACCGCTCCAAAGTAACCCACACCCTCAAAGGCTCGGCAGAATGGGAAGCCGACGGCGCATACGCCCGCCGCGCTTGGGATTTGGGCGCGCTTGCCGCCCGCGGTTACGTTCCGCATGAAAAAGCAAGCGTCAAAATTGTAACCCCCGAATCGCTGTCCGTTCACGGCATGTACAAAGCCACCGACAAATTCAACCTGTTCAGCGATGTAACTTGGACGCGCCACAGCCGCTTCAACAAAGCGGAACTGGTTTTTGAAAACACCAAAAACGTCGTCAACGGCAAATCCAACCGCACCGTCATCACCCCCAACTGGCGCAACACTTACAAAGTCGCGCTCGGCGGTTCTTACCAAGTGACCGACCCGCTGCAACTGCGCGCAGGCATCGCCTTTGACCGCTCGCCCGTCAAAAACGCCGGCTACCGCATGAACAGCCTGCCCGATGGCAACCGCATCTGGTTCTCGCTCGGCGCGAAATACCATATCGGCAAAAACCATGTCCTCGATGCCGCTTACAGCCACATCCACATCAACGACACCCGTTACCACACCGACCGCGCCACCGGCAACGATGTGGACAGCAAAGGCGCATCCGGCGCGCACTTCAAAAACCACGCCGACATCATCGGCCTGCAATACACTTACAAATTCAAGTAAGCCGTTTGGCGCCGACATCAAAAGGTCGTCTGAAAACCGATATCCAGGTTTTCAGACGACCTTTTGCCATAAATTGGCATCAGGAATGCTTCCTTCCGCCTCCCATCGGACGGGTATAAAAAATAAGACCACCGCCTCAGCCGAACGCAGACAGGATCAATATAGTGGATTAACTTTAAATCAGGACAAGGCGAGGCAACGCCGTACTGGTTTAAAGTTAATCCACTATAAAAAATCTCCCTGTTTGGAAGGCTGGGGATAGGTGTTTGATTTATCAAATTAATAATTATGACGAACTTTTTACCCCAGCCCCTGCCTTAAGAAGTAAAGCAGTCCAATTATGCGAACTGTCCGCCATAGACGATATAGTGGATTAACTTTAAACCAGAGACCTTTGCAAAATTCCTTTTCCCCCCGACAACCGAAACCCCAAACACAGGTTTTCGGCTGTTTTCGGCTGTTTCCG
>CAUOMQ010000037.1:0-18406 GCA_963456805.1 uncultured Neisseria sp.
CCGCTTGGCTGAGGGTGGTCTTGTCGGCGTTAACCGTGTACTCGGTGTTGTTGCCGTCCACTTTTTCGCTGACGGTCACGTTCTTACCGGCAACGACGGTGGTGGTTTTTTCAGTGACGGCGAGTTGTTCGTTCAACTGGGCGACGTTGACGGCGTCGGTGGCTTTTACGCCTTTGGCTACGTTGCTGATGGCTTTGTTGCCTGCATTGATACCGTCGGCAGTGATGTTGACATCGCCTGCTTTCAGACCGTCTTTGCCCAACGCCACTTTGTCGCCGACGGTTACGCCGCTGTTGTTCACAACGGTCTCGCCTGCGGTCAGGCTGTCAGCCTTCAGGTCTTTAGCGGTAGAAACTTTGTAAACATTAGAACCGCCTGTTTTGTCGGTTTCGACGACGATGTTGTCGTTGCCGCTTTCCACACGACCTGAATTGGCTTTCAACTGGGCAACGTTGACGGCGTCGGTATCTGCCTCGCCTGCGGCGACGTTGGAGATTTTATTGCCGCCGTTGTCCAAACCGTCTTTGGTCAGGCTGACAGCTTGTTTGCCGCTGTTTGGTGCCGGTGTCAGAGTGATGCCGGTTGCCGTGGTATCGGCTTTGTTGCCGTCTTTGTCGGAAATGCTGCTGCCGTCGGCTTTGAAAGCGCTGTGGCCGCCGTCGGTATTGCTCAATTCGATGCCTTTTGCGTTCAGCAAGTTAGTATTGCCACTCGCTTCGGTCAGCTCGATATTGCCTGCGACGGATTTGGTGGTATTGCCTGCCTTGTCGGTCAAAGTATTGCCTTCAGCTGTTGAAGCGTTGACTTCACCGTCTTTTCCAACCAAGGTAACGTTGCCGCCATTGATGGTCGTGGAGCTGCCGTCGGTATCGAACCGTGCGCTGTTCAAACCTTGCAAATCTTTGGCAAGTTTGACGTTGAGCGTACCGTTGGCGTCGTCTGAAACCACGCCGATGTTGTTACTGTCGGACAGTTTGGTTGCATCGGCTTCGCCGCCTTTAACAGTAACAGTGCTGCCCAATTGGCGGGTTGAAGGCGTACCGCTGTCGCCGGCAAAAGTCAAAGGCGCACGTACGGCATTGCTCAAGGCGGTCAATGCAGTGCCAACATCGTTGTAATCAGCTACGCCTGAAGTCGCAGGGCTGCCGGAAATCACAGAGTATTTCGGCGCGGCGATTTCGCCGGTCGCGCTGTTGACGGAAGTACCCAAGGCTTTGGCAACTTTGTCCAGTTGGGATACGTTTACCGCATCATTTTGCCCTTTACCTGCGGCAATGTTGCCGACTTGGGTCGGAACGGTGGTTTGCGGATCGGTCGGGTTCAGCGCGGCAATGGTTACTGCACCGTTATATGATGTATTTGCATCGTCAGCATAGACAAAGGAGACTTTTTTCACGCCTGAACCATCAACCGTTACGTTGCGCTTCAGGATTCTGCCGTCGTCTGAAACATACGCGAACGGAGCGTCATTAGTGACTGTCGTCAGCGTGGTCGCACGGACGTTGTTGATGGCATCGGTCAACTGGCTCAGGTTAACCGCGTCAGTCGGCTGGTCGCCCTTGCCCAGATTGGTAATCTTGGTGTTGGACATATCCAGTCCGCCTTTGGCGGTGATTTTGCCTGCGAACTCGGGCGCATCGGCAGTATTGATGCTGACGGTGGACTCGTTTTGGTTCAGCACGATGTTTTTACCCGCTTCCAACGTGATGGTCGAACCGTTGGTAATTTCTTTCAGCGAGTGGTTGTTGGCTTCACCATTGGTACCGCTGGTTTTGGCTGTATTCAGTTTGAACGACTTGTAAGAGGCGTTGTTGATGGCGGAAATCGCGCCTTCAATGGTGGATGCGCCCGTACCGCCGATGTTAGTCATCTTAATAGTGCCGTCATTCGCAATAGTTGCGTTTCCACCCAATACGCCGACTGCGGTCGTACCGATGTTGTTCATGACGTTTTGAGTTGCATAAAGCTGGCTGCCATTGATGGCATCGGTGCTGTTGTTGCTGATGCGGCCTGCGGCGACGTTGGTAATCGTACGTTCTTTGCCTGCCGTGCCGATGCTGAGTGTGGACTCAGGGGCGTTACCTGCGAAGTTGCCGAAAGTCAGACCGCCAACGGTGGCAGAGGTCGTCTGAACGGCTGCTTCAGTCGCGGAATTGGCACCCAATGCGATAGAACCTGCATGAGCGGCATTGGCGTTTTTACCGAAGGCAATAGCATTACCGACAGAGGCTTTTGCCGAATCGCCGAAGGCAAAGGTGTCGCCTGCGGTGGCTTGGGCGTTTTTACCGAAGGCTACGGCACGGTTTTGCGTGGCTTGGGCGTTGTAGCCGATGGCAATGGTGTCTTCTTTTTGCGCGTCTGCTTCGTTACCCACTGCTACCGCATTATTGGCAACGGCTTTGCTGTTCCGGCCTGCCGCGACAGTAGCAAAAGCAGTAGCGCGGGTATTGAAGCCCAACGCGGTCGCACCTGCCGCCGTAGCTTGACTGTATGGGCCAAGTGAAGAAGCAGAGTCTTGGGTGGCATTTGCACCATCACCAAGCGCTACGCTGGATTTACCCAATGCTTTGGAAGATTGACCGGCTGCTAAAGAGTTTTGACCGTAAGCATTGGACGACTGACCAACGGCAGTGGCATTGGTACCGCTGGCTTTGGTGTATGCACCAATGGCGACGGAGCCTTCGCCTTTGGTCAAACCGTTGACATCCATATTGGATGTAGTGTCTTCGTTGACAGTGGCGTTTTTACCGATGGCGATAGAGTTGGAAATCACCGCCTGCGCGCCAGTACCGACGGCTACGGCAAATTCGCCCGCTGCCTGCGCGTCCGCGCCTGCCGCCAGAGCATCCAGTCCGGTTGCGCCGTCATTGTTGTAGTTGCCACGGGCATTTGAAGGCGTCTGAACACTGTAAAAATGGCTGGAGCTGCCGCCGCCCAATTGATTGATTTTGGTGTTCATTGCTTCCAAAGCGTCGTGAACATTGGCTTTGCCTGTACCGCCTAAATTGTTCAGGGTCAGATTGCCTGCATTGTCGATTGCAGTTTCGCCGCCCAAGGCGTTTTTGACATTGTTACCCAAGTTGAGCAGGTAAGAATTGGTCGCGTAAAGCTGGCTGCCGTTGATGGCGTCGGTGCTGGTTGCGCTGATGACACCTGCGGAAACGTTTTGAATTTGACGGGTGAAGTTGTTGGCAGGGGTGGTTGCATCGACTTTACCGACGGAAACCGTACCGTAAGACCATGTACCGGCGGCTGTGTAGTTACCGTTCAGTGTGTAATCGCCACTGTGGTGTGCTTCGGTCAAGCTGCCGCCGCCCAAAGCAACATCGTTTTCATTGACGGCATGGGATTCGTAACCCAAGGCAAGTGCTTTGACAGCATCAGCTTTGGTATATGCACCCAAAGTAACCGCACCTGCTTTTACCGAAGTCGCAGATACACCCAAGGCGACAGTATTGCCTTCCGCAGCATTGGCGGAATGACCGATAGCAATAGCTTCTGCAGCAAGTGCTTTAGTCGTATTACCAAAGGCAATCGAGCTGTTGCCCGTTGCTTGGGTGTCAAGACCCATCGCCATTGCATAGTCTTCTGAAGCGACAGCATTGCTGCCGATGGCAATGCCGTTGAGCTTGCTGTTGGTTACCTTCGCCATGTTACCGATGGCTACGGCAAAACGACCGGAGGCATTGGAATCGATACCCAATGCGACCGCCTCACTACCCGATGCGTTGGCACGCTGACCGACAGCGACGGAAGAAACGGCTCCGGCAACAGTCTCGTGACCGATAGCAACAGTTTCGTGTGCGCTGGCATTGGCAGTCTTACCGATGGCGACGGAATTGTCGCCGCTGGCTTTGGAAACCATACCGACGGCAACTGCGGATTCTTTTTCTGCCAAGGCCGTTTTACCGATGGCGACGGTGTTGCTGAAGCTGCCTTTTGCAGCTTCACCGATGGCGACAGTGGAAGTGACGCTCAGTTTTTGGGCATCCGTACCCATGCCTGCTTCCCTACCGATGGCGACGTTGTTCGCGCCAACCACAAATGCACCGGAACTTAGACCAAGGGCGATGTTATCCACGCCGGTAGCGTTGTTGCCCGTACCTTTACCGATGGAGATTTGACGTTCATTGGTATAGGCATTGCGACCGCTGTCCGCGCCGATATAGACGGTGTCCGCGCCGACCTTGCGTCCTGCGGAAACGGCATCGTCGTATACGCCCGCGTTTGTACCCACTACGATATTGCCCGTACCTGCTGCTACGGCTTTGTTACCGATGGCAACGGCGTTGTTGGCAGTCGCTTTGCTGTTTTGACCGAGCGAAGTAGAAGTCTCTGTAGTAGCAATGGCTTCCTTACCGACTGCGATGCTGCTCAAACCGGTTGCCTGAGTGGCAAAACCGACGGCAATCGCGCCTTTGGCAGAAGCGGTGGTTTGCGGACCAGCAGCCAAGGCGTTTTCAGCACCTGCATTACTGTCCACGCCAAAGGCTGTCGCGCGCAGGCCGTTTGCCGTGCTGTTTTTACCGACGGCAGTGGTATCTTTCAGGGTGGCATTGGCGGTCGAACCGATGGCGACAGCATCCGAATTGCCTGCTTTTGCACCATAACCGATAGCAGTTGAGAAATTGCCGGTTGCGTTCGTACCTTTAGTCGGATCCTGACTGCCGCCAATCGCGATGGAGGAAGCACCTAACGCATTCGCTTTACCACCGATGGCAATGCCGTAAGAGCCCGAACCTAAAGCCGATTCACCCACGGCAATAGCCCGTTGTCCGGTAGCAATGGCAGTACTCATAATCGCAAGGCTGGCTGCACCTGATGCATTCGCACCCTTGCCAACGGTACTCGCACCACCGATGGCTACGGCGCTCATACCCGAAGTATTGGAATTGAAACCGATGGAAATACCGTTACCTGCTGCTTCAGTAACAGTGGCGCTGGTACCGATGGCAACAGATGATCTGCCTTGCGCATTTGAAGAGTCACCGATACCGACACTGCCGCTTTTGGTTTTCGCCAAGTTACCGATAGCGACGTTTTTAGTTTCCATACCGTTTGCGCCATTACCGATGTAAATGGACTGGGTACTGTCACTGCCACTGCCTGCGTTGGTACCGATGGCGATCACGTTATCGCTGTTCGTGCTGCTTTGTAACGCATTTTCACCGATAGCGATGTTTCGCCCGTTTGCAGAACTGGAACCGGGACCCGCACCTTTACCGATAGCAATGTCAGCCTGACCTTTCGTTGCCGCACCTTGACCGATGGCAATAGTCTGGTTTTTGGCAGCATTGGCGGAAGAACCGATGGCAATAGAGCCGGTTTCGGCAGTAGCCGAATTCGGACCGATAGCGACGTTACTTTCTCCGCTGGTTTGGGTTCCTTGTCCGATGGAGACAGATTTACCTTGTTTTGAAGGTTGTCCGCCGTCTTGAGGAATGAAATCTAACGCAGTCGTCGTATCATCGCCGCAGACCACGTTGTAGCTGGTAGTATCGAAATAGCAGGTGTTGTAGTCGGCACCTTCGGCAGCCGCAGTGACTGCTTTGCCATTGGCAAGGGTTTTACCGTTATTTGCTGCAGCCATGACTTGACCGCTGGCGAGCAGCAGGCCGGACATGATGGCGGTAAACGCGAAGCGCACGCCTACGGAGGCAACGATGCCGCCTATGCCTGATGAAGCCGTTTTCCCATGCGCTTTGGCGAATTCCGCCACCGCGTTCCACGTCTGTGTGGTTTCGTTCCATACGACACGATAGATTTTATTCATGCTGACCCTCTGATTTAAAATGTTAAACAAATAAATTTAATATATTATTGAATTGATGGAATAACCTGCTTTTCAAACATCTAATCCAATAACCAAAAATGAAAATATCGTATTTGATACTGATATTTCGATTGCAAAATTTATTCAACGGATATGACGTATATTGTCACTTTCAAACAAATTTCAGGATTTATCTATACCTCAGATAACAATCTCCCAAAACTGATTTATCGACCTTTTGGCTATTTATCTCTCCGCTTATCTTTGATGACTTCTATTTTCTTAACTTTATTTTGCAATCAAAGTGAAACTTTATCTTTTATCTGAAAGCAATTTATATGCCAAAACCCTTTTACCCGAATTCATCCGTAATAAAAAATGATATTTTTAAGTATCCGGAATCCAAAAATAAGAAAAGAGGTCGTCTGAAAACGTTTCAGACGACCTCTGTAAATCTTATGTTAATTCAATGTTAATGAATAATGTTTCGGATACCATCCTCAGCAAGTTGGCAATGTTAGACGGCATTATTCTGTATAATGCCGCAATGTTTTTGAAACAAGGAATACAAATGCTTACCCCAGAACAAGTCAAATCGCTGATTGAAGGCGTCGCCGCTTGCGAACACGTCGAAGTCGAAGGCGACGGACATCACTTCTTCGCCGTCATCGTCTCTTCCGAGTTTGAAGGCAAAGCCCGCCTTGCCCGCCACCGTCTGATCAAAGACGGTTTGAAGGCGCAACTGGCCAGCAACGAATTGCACGCGCTGTCGATTTCCGTTGCCGCCACGCCTGCGGAATGGGCGGCGAAGCAGCAATAAGCTGTTACCTCAGACAAAAAAAGGTCGTCTGAAACCTGAATCGGGGTTTCAGACGACCTTTTTTAATTTACACGATGTTGAATTGCCGCTTAATAAGCATCAGGAATGCAGGCAGATTCAGTGTCGTTCCTTATGCTGCCGCTTCGAGTTTTTCGACCATGCCGACGCCGACGCCGCAGATGCCGACGTGCACCGCCACTACCGGCGATACGGGAACGCCGTCATCCAAGCAGATACCGGTCCGCTTGAAGAAGCGTTCTGCAAATATCCGATACCGGTCGCGTTCGCCCGTATAAAGACCGCCGAGGATAAATTGTTCCCTGTTTTTGCCTTGCATCAGTTTCAACACTTGGTCGATGATGGCATCAAACATTTTTTCGTCATCGGAAGTGGATTCGACCCGACACAACTGATCTTGCGAAAAGCGCAATACGGCGCGCAGCCCCAACCAGTCGCACAACGAAGCGCCCAATCTTGTCATCGTGCCGCTGCCGACAAGAGATTTGATTGTGGACAGTCCGAAAATAATGTTGCAACGTTCTTTTAAACCTTCCAAGTACGCAACGATTTCCGTCGGCGTTTTTCCTTCGCGCAACAGGCGGTCTGCTTCCAAAGCAAAAAAGCCTTCGGGCATGCAGCATGTCCCTGTATCGACGACATGAACTTTCAACTGCGGAACCTGCTCGGCAACTTGACGCACCATATCGGCAGAATCACTTAATTTGTGGCTCAACGTCGTCACAATGGCTTCGTGATAACCCTGACCGACCAAATATTGAAAAGTCCTCAATAAATCTTCAGACGACGGCGGTGTTGTAGAAACATCGCTGTCCAAATGCTCGCGGCGCCAATTGCAATATTCTTCATTGCTGATTTCCAGTCCGTCAGCGAACTCTTGTTGTTCCATAAATACATTCAGATGCAGAATCTGAATCGGGCTGTCCCGATCGAGTATGCCCGACAAAGAGCCACTCGACGTGGACAATACCGCGCAACGATATAAGGCATAAGAGCCTGCCATAAACTGCTCCCTTGTGCATCAAACAATGCAAAATCTCAAATAAATAAAGGACCATCTAAGCGGTCTATTTTAATGATAAACGGTATGTAAATTTTTGTCTACATATTAATAGTTTTGGGCATTATTTTGAAACTAAACACTATATTCTAAAATAATAGTTATCATTCATTGCCATATGGTTTTTATGCCTCCTTTTGAACACCTGCGTTTACATATCGTTTACAATACAGCTACTTCTCAACCAAAAGACCACCCATGCCGAAAATTACCCTGATTGCCGCCTGCGCGCCCGACCGCTGCATAGGCATCAACAACACCATGCCTTGGCACTTGCCCGAGGACTTCGCATTTTTCAAATCCTATACCCTCGACAAACCCGTCGTGATGGGGCGGAAAACTTGGGAATCCCTACCCCGCAAGCCGCTGCCCGGCCGCCGCAATATCGTCATCAGCCGTCAGGCAGATTATCCGGCAGAAGGCGCGGAAACCGTCGGCAGCCTTGAAGAAGCTTTGGCATTATGTGCCGCTGCGGAAGAAATCATCATCATGGGCGGCGCACAAATCTATGCCCAAGCCCTGCCGCTTGCCAGCGATTTGCGGATTACCGAAGTGGCATTAGACGTCCAAGGCGATGCGTTTTTCCCCGAATTTTCGCCGTCAGAATGGCGCGAAGCCGCCCGCGAAACCCACATCTCTGCCAACGGCACAGACTACGCATTCGTCCATTACACCCGCATCCGATAAAAAAAACAGGCGGTTTGCCGTCAAACCGTCCGCCAGCGATGCGATGAATCAATAAAATCACAAAGGTCGTCTGAAAAACAGTTTTCAGACGACCTTTGTGATTCTCAAACAAGCCGATACAGTGAATTAAATTAAGCCAGCCGTAGCGTGGGCTTCACCCGCGAATCTGCCGATCAAATTCTGATTCGGACAATTAACCAAGCCGTTTCCTCGTGGGCAAAGCCCACGCTACAATCCGCATCCAGTATCGGCGGCGCCGTTATTCCCCAACCCGCCTACCAAGTCGAATAAGGATGCTTGCTCAAATACGCATTGGTAAATTTTCCTTCCGACGTAATCTCCGCGCCCAGCCAGTCCGGTTTTTCAAACGGTGTATCTTCCGCAGGCAGCTCGACCTCCGCCACCACCAAAGGCGCGTTATCGCCGAAATACTCGTCGATTTCAAACACAAAGCCCTTAAATTCCACCCGATAACGGTGTTTTTCCATCTTAAACGGACACATCGTCTCCATCATCTGCCGCGCGTGCGCCAAAGGAATTTCGTATTCAAACTCGCTGCGGCTGACATCCGAAATATAGCCTTTCAAAGTCAGCCAAGCCTTATCGTCAATAATGCGCACGCGGATGGTGCTCTCTTTTTCCACGCTCAAATAGCCCTGCCGCAACACCTGCGGCGCGGAGGCTTCGTGCTTCCAGTCATCGTTTTTCAACAGGAAGCGGCGTTCGATTTCAATAGTCATCTGTTTGATTCCAATATAAAAGAAGGTCGTCTGAAAACAGGTTTTGCAGGTTTCGCACACACCTTAAAACGGCTTGAACACCACCATATACAAAGCGACGACCATCATCAATACAGGCACTTCGTTAAACACCCTGTACCACTTGTGCGAATGCGTATTGCGTTTTTCCTCAAAGCCGCGAAGCAGCGCGCCGCAATAAAATTGATAAGCCAAAAGCAGCAGGCCCATCAACAGCTTCACATGCAGCCAGCCCTGCCCCCACCAGCCCGTCACAAACGGAATCACCATGCCGCACACCAGCGTCCCGAAGCCCAACGGCGACATAAACTTATACAGCCGCCGCGCCATCGCCGAGAGCCGCTCATATTCCACCGGCTGCTCCGCCGCCTCAACCTGCGCTAGATTCACAAAAATCCGCGGCAGATAAAACAGCCCGGCGAACCACGAAATCACAAAAAACACATGCAAGAGCTTAAACCACAAATACATTTTCAGACGACCTCACGCTCGAAAACGCGTATTTTACCCGCCAAACCGCAGCGGCTGTTTTCTTTATGTCAACGACTGTCTGTTTTACGTCCGAAAAATTGTAAATCACGTCATAATTTCGCACAGTTGATATGCAATAAAATTAAAATTTGTTAAAATGCACATGTAATTAAAACCAATAGCCGCCCTACCTCGCGGAACAAACACAAAACGGAAAGAAAACATGATTAAGCAATTTGAAATCAGCACCAGCGTTCAAAAACAACTCGGCGACTACCTCGCCGCCAACCAGACCGACCTCAAAACCGCCATGGCAGACGAAACCCGCAACGGCGAAGTCGCCGCCATCATCCATGCCGGCCTGCCCATGATGGTGCGCAAAATCTATTCTCTGGAAAAAATGAAAAACTTCTTCTGGACGAAAAAAGAACTGATGGTCGAATTCGTCGCCATGCGCCTTGCCGCCGCCGAAAAGAAAAACGCGAAGAAAAAACGTTGATTCCTTTCTGTCGGAAAAATATCAAAAGGTCGTCTGAAACCGTTTGCCGGGTTTCAGACGACCTTTTCATATTCGAATCGATAGAAATATTTTCTTACGATTTTGCTATATAAAATAAAAACCACCGTTTCCGCCCACCTCAAACGGCAGGCGGTTTTACTTCAATTTGATTTTTCGTTATCTATAAAGTCATTGAATTGTTGGCGGAACTCCATCGGTCGGGCGATATAAGGAATCGGAGCATGACTGCCACCCGTCCCCCTGATCACTATGGAGCCATAATTGAAAATCCTGCCCCAAAAACCTTGGATTACAGAAAGACTTTCAGCACGATCTATATTTAGTTCAATTGTTTGCCGACGGATAAAGCCAGCTTTGGCGATCAGTCTTTTATTGGTCAATGCAAGCTCCGTTGTCATGACATTCAGCACAGCCACAATAATGAACAATATGCCGATTATTCCAATAATTGGAATCTCTCTTATCAACAGTGCAAACAATGCACCAAATACCAATCGTCCGAGTTGGGACAGCCACGATACTTGCGCTTTATAAACAATACGTTCACTCCGCCCTAAAGAGCTTTCAATATAACTTGCCATTTGACGTTCTCCACATTAGGTATTTCCCAAAAATACGGATTATAATCCGTGGATAAATAAGCGTCAAAATTGGATATTTTGAGATTTGTGAAGACAAATCTCATGAGTAAAATCAGTGTTTTGATAGGTATAAAAATCCGAGAAATCCGCAAACAGTCCAATATCAACCAAGAAAACTTAGCCTTACTTGCCGATATAGACAGAAGCTATATGGGTAGAATAGAAAGGGGGGAGGTCAACATAACGGTCGATAAACTGTATCAACTGTCTTCTGCTTTAAACTGTTCCATACACGACCTGCTGCCGGATGATTCAGAAATTAAAAATACCTGAACTGTTTAAGTAGTCCGCCCACATTACCAATCTTCTAAAAAGGTCGTCTGAAAACCGACAGCAAGGTTTTCAGACGACCTTTATCATTGTGAAATCACTATATAATACCGTCCATCAAATTCCCGATACGAGCCAGCCATGTCCGCATTCCAACCCACCATCGCCGCCATCGCCACCGCCCCCGGACGCGGCGGCGTCGGCGTTATCCGTCTTTCCGGCAAAAACCTGCTGCCTTTGGCGCAAACCCTCAGCGGCGGCAAAACGCCCAAACCGCGCACCGCGCTTTACACCGACTTTCTCGGCGGCGACGGGCAGCCGATAGACAACGGCATCCTGCTCTACTTCGCCGCCCCCGCCAGCTTTACCGGCGAAGACGTGATTGAATTGCAGGGACACGGCGGCCCTGTGGTAATGGACATGCTGCTCTCGCGCTGCCTCGAACTGGGAGCGCGTATGGCGGAGCCGGGCGAATTTACCAAACGCGCCTTCCTCAACAACAAACTCGACCTTGCCCAAGCCGAAAGCGTTGCCGACCTCATCGACGCCTCCAGCAAGTCTGCCGCACGCATGGCGTTGCGTTCGCTCAAAGGCGCGTTTTCCCAACACATACACGAGCTGGTGGACGACCTCATCACCCTGCGGATGTTGGTCGAAGCCACGCTGGACTTCCCCGAAGAAGACATCGACTTTCTCGAAGCCGCCGACGCGCGCGGCAAGCTCCAAGCGCTGCAAGGCCGTCTGAAAACCGTGCTCGCCAGCGCGGAACAAGGCGCGATTTTGCGCGAAGGCATGAACGTCGTCCTCGTTGGCGCGCCCAACGTCGGCAAATCCAGCCTGCTCAACGCCTTGGCGGGCGACGACATCGCCATCGTAACCGACATCGCCGGCACCACCCGCGACACCGTGCGCGAACAAATTACCCTCGACGGCGTGCCCGTCCACATTATCGACACCGCCGGCCTGCGCGAAACCGACGACGTGGTCGAACAAATCGGCATCGAGCGCAGCCGAAAAGCCGTCTCCGAAGCCGATGTCGCCCTGATTCTGATTGACCCGCGCGAAGGCTTGAACGCCAAAACCCAAGCCATTTTGAACAGCCTGCCCGAAGGTTTGAAAAAAATCGAAATCCACAACAAAGCCGACCTGACCGGCGAACCCGTCGCCGTCCGTTCAGACAGCCTCGCCCAAACCGGTGCGGACACCGTCATCAGCCTGTCCGCCAAAACCGGCGCGGGTCTCGACTTGCTCAAACACGCGCTGTTGCAGGAAGTCGGCTGGCAGGGCGAAAGCGAAAGCCTGTTCCTCGCCCGCAGCCGCCACCTCAACGCCCTGCACGAAGCCGAAGCCGAGCTGGAAAACGCCGCCCTCTGCGACAACAACCAAATCGAGCTTTTCGCCGAACATCTGCGCCTCGCCCAAAACGCGTGCAGCGAAATCACCGGCGAATTTACCGCCGACGATTTGCTGGGCGTGATTTTCTCGCGCTTCTGCATCGGCAAATAAGATTAACCCTTATCCATACGCGAAAGGTCGTCTGAAAACCAAGATTCAGGTTTCAGACGACCTTTGCCGTTTGAAAGCATCGGTTTTTGATAAAATCCACGGATTGCTCACAACTTATCCACAATTTGAACTTCATCCCAATTCAATCAAACCAAACCTAATTCATTGAAAACTATCAACATACAAAAAAGTCGTCTGAAAATTTTCAGACGACCTTTTAAATTGTTCACAAAATTATCAACAGGGCTAGGGCTATCGGCATCAAACCAGATTCTGCGGATTGCCTGCGACGAAGCGGTTGATGTTGTCCACAAGGATGTCAAACAGACGGTTGGCGGCCTCTTGGCTTGCCCATGCAATGTGTGGCGTGACAATGAGGTTGGGCAGTCGAGCTTTCAGCAGAGGGTTGCCGTCGCGCGGCGGCTCTTGTGTTAACACGTCAAAACCTGCCCCGCCGATTTGGCCGTATTTCAACGCCGCAACCAAAGCGGCTTCATCAACCAAGCCGCCGCGCCCGCAGTTGATGAGGATGGCGCCAGGCTTCATCTGTTGCAACTCGGCTTCGCCTATCATGTTTGCCGTTTCCGGCGTGAGCGGGCAATGCAGCGACAGCGCGTCGGCAGTGCGGACGGCTTCGTCAAAGGAAACGTAGCCGTCGCGGACGGTTTCGGCGTGTTTGTGTTCGACAAACACGACCTTCATTTTGAACGCCTGTGCATAAGTTGCCAGCGTCTGTCCGATGTTGCCGCGACCGAAAATCGCCAGTGTTTTACCGTTTAAATCGCGCATCGGTGCGCCGAGGTGGCAGAAAAACGGCGAGTTTTCCCACAAGCCTGCTGCAACGTCTCGCTGATAGGCAGGCAGGTTGCGCATCAGGGTAATCATCATCATAAACGCGTGTTCCGCCACGGATTCATTGCCGTAAGCGCGGATGTTGCACACGCTCACGCCCGCTTGCTTGGCGGCAGCAAGGTCAACATTGTTGACGCCCGTCGCGGCTAGCGCAATCAGTTTGAGCTGCGGGTTGGCGGCGATGTGTTCGGCGGAAATCACGACTTTGTTGGTAATGATGATGTCCGCGCCCTGTATGCGCTCGGCGGTCTGATGCGCCTCAGTCGAACCATAGCTGCTTAAAGTATGCGGAAAATCAAAGTCAAACGGACGGTCGGCAAGCGTGTCGCGGTCGAGAACGGCAATGCACAGTGGATTCATATTTCACCTATCAAAAATAAAATAATGATTTAAATAAACTAATTTTGAATAAAATATTCAAAATATACGGCGTATTTGAGAATAGTTATTATCCGAATCATACAGACATCACCATATCAGGAAACCATTATGATTAAAACCATGACCTTTGCCATTTTACATTTCGCCACCGCGTTCAGCGTTGCCTATATTTTGACCGGCAGCATCGGCATCTCAAGCGCAGTCGCGCTGGTCGAGCCGCTTGCCAACACCGTCGTTTTCTATTTCCACGAACAGGCATGGCGACGCTACGAAAAAATATAGTGGATTAACTTTAAACCAGTACGGCGTTACCTCGCCTTGCCGTACTATCTGTACTGTCTGCGGCTTCGTCGCCTTGTCCTGATTTAAATTTAATCCACTATAAAACCGTGAAACAAGAATGGGCGACGCCGCTGCACCATTGTGGATAAGTTTTGACCGGAGGTCGTCTGAAAACGGGTTAGGAAATATTGTTTCTCGATAGTAAATATTCTTTCAACAAAATAGATATTTATCAATTAAAAAGAAATCAATAAAATGCTTTCCATCGCTTGAACGCCTACGCAGTTCATCTTTTATATTCAACATCATAAGGAAAGTATCATGAAAAAAGCACTCTTCGCCTCCCTCATCGCCGTTGCCGCCTCCGCATCTTTCGCCGACAGCCGCATTCCTGAATGGAACCATGCCAACGACTCCGGCCCCATTCCGGGCTTAACCCAAGTCGAATATCACGATGCGCACGATATGCGTAAAGATGATGACCGCGTGAAATTCACCGCACCTGCCACAGGCGTGCGCGAAATCACCGACATCGGCTACAACGACACCTATGCCCGCTCGTTGCAAAACGGCTCGAATTGATTGCTAATCGGTTGAAGTTGAAAGGTCGTCTGAAAACGTATCCATCCGTTTTCAGACGACCTTTTGCTTTATCGGAAACGGCAGCTATGATACCCTTCAGCGCGGAATATCGAAGAGTCGATATTGTTAACCGATTGAAAACGCTATGAAAGGATAAAACATGAGCGGTTTGATTATTGAAGATTTGCAGGAAGGCCACGGCAAAGAGGCCGTGAAAGGCAAGGAAATTACCGTGCATTACACCGGTTGGCTGGAAGACGGCACCAAATTCGACTCCAGCCTCGACCGCCGTCAGCCGCTGACGATTACGCTGGGCGTGGGTCAGGTCATTCAAGGCTGGGACGAAGGTTTCGGCGGCATGAAGGAAGGTGGCAAACGCAAGCTGACCATCCCCGCCGAAATGGGCTACGGCGCACGCGGCGCAGGCGGTGTGATTCCGCCTAACGCAACGTTGGTGTTTGAAGTAGAGCTGTTGAAAGTTTATGAATAATGCCTGACGGCATTAGGATGGATTTTCTACATTGAACTGAGCAAAAGGTCGTCTGAAAACCGAATTTTGAGGTTTTCAGACGACCTTTCATTCAATCACCGCAGGCTTGAGACAACTTAGGTAGCGTGGGCTTTGCCCACGAAATCTGCTGTCTAACCATGTCAGACAATAATCTTATTTGCTTTCATTTCGTGGGCAAAGCCCACGCTACGGGTGGCTGCAACAGCAACTTGTCCCTTCCCCCGTCCGGCGGGAGAAGGCTAGGATGGGGTGGCTTTGTGGATTTAGGTAAAATCGAATTAGTGTAGCCCTAAGAGCCACCCTCTCCCCAGCCCTCTCCCGCCAGCCGGGAGAGGGGGTAGGTTTAAGGTTAAAACGAGGTCGTCTGAAAACCTTGAGATTCGGGTTTGTAGAGAAACCCGTTCTACGCCCGTTTTCAGACGACCTTTTTCCTGCCCTGTCCCCACAAGCGCCTTTCCACCTGTCAAATCCCCCCGAAAAAGCGTACAATTCCACGTTTATTTTTGAATTCATTATATTTTCAGACGGCCTCCGTCAGAGAAAAAAGGTCGTCTGAAACCATTAGGCACGTTGACACACATGACCCACATGATTTACCCCAAAACCTACGACGTCATCGTCGTCGGCGGCGGCCACGCAGGCACGGAAGCCGCGCTTGCCGCCGCACGCATGGGCGCGCAGACGCTTTTGCTCACACACAACATCGAAACGCTCGGACAAATGTCGTGCAATCCCTCCATCGGCGGCATCGGCAAAGGCCATCTCGTGCGCGAACTCGACGCGCTCGGCGGCGCGATGGCGTTGGCCACCGACAAATCCGGCATCCAGTTCCGCCGTCTGAACGCCAGCAAAGGCGCGGCAGTTCGTGCCACGCGCGCGCAGGCGGACCGCATTTTGTATAAAGCCGCCATCCGCGAAATGCTGGAAAACCAAGAAAACCTCGACCTCTTCCAGCAGTCGGTTGACGACGTAACGCTCGACGGCGACCGCATTTCAGGCGTAATCACCGCGATGGGTGTGGAATTTAAAGCCCGCGCCGTCGTGCTGACCGCAGGCACGTTTTTGTCCGGCAAAATCCACATCGGTTTGGAAAACTACGAAGGCGGCCGCGCCGGCGACCCCGCCGCCAAATCGCTCGGCGGGCGTTTGCGCGAATTGAACCTGCCGCAAGGCCGTCTGAAAACCGGCACGCCGCCGCGCATCGACGGGCGCACGATTGATTTCTCCCGGCTCACTGAACAGCCCGGCGACACGCCTGTGCCGGTAATGTCCGTGCGCGGCAACGCCGAAATGCACCCGCGCCAAGTGTCCTGCTGGATTACGCATACCAACCTGCAAACCCACGAAATTATCCGCTCAGGCTTCGACCGCAGCCCCATGTTCACCGGCAAAATCGAAGGCGTCGGCCCGCGCTACTGCCCGTCTATCGAAGACAAAATCAACCGCTTTGCCGACAAAGACAGCCACCAGATTTTCCTCGAACCCGAAGGACTGACCACCAACGAATACTACCCCAACGGTATTTCCACCAGCCTGCCGTTCGACATCCAAATCGCGCTCGTGCGCAGCATGAAAGGCCTTGAAAACGCCCATATCCTGCGCCCAGGCTACGCCATCGAATACGACTACTTCGACCCGCGCAACCTCAAAGCCAGCCTTGAAACCAAAACCATCCAAGGCCTCTTCTTCGCCGGACAAATCAACGGCACGACCGGCTACGAAGAAGCCGCCGCACAAGGCCTGCTCGCAGGCGCAAATGCCGTGCAATACGTGCGCGGACAAGACCCGCTCCTGCTGCGCCGCGAACAAGCCTATCTCGGCGTATTGGTGGACGACCTCATCACCAAAGGCGTGAACGAACCCTACCGCATGTTCACCAGCCGCGCCGAATACCGCCTGCAACTCAGGGAAGACAACGCCGACATGCGCCTGACCGAAGACGGCCACAAAATCGGCTTGGTGGGTGAAGAACAATGGCGCATGTTCAACGAAAAACGCGAAGCCATCGAACGCGAAATCCAACGTTTGAAAACAACGTGGTACACGCCGCAAAAACTTGCCGAAGACGAACAAATCCGCGTGTTCGGACAAAAACTCAGCCGCGAAGCCAACCTGCACGACCTCCTGCGCCGCCCGAACCTCGACTACACCGCACTGATGACGCTCGAAGGCGCAAGGTCGTCTGAAAACCTGTCTGCCGAAGTTATCGAGCAAGTCGAAATCCAAGTCAAATACCAAGGCTATATCGACCGCCAAAACGAAGAAATCGACAGCCGCCGCGACATCGAAACCTTAAAGCTGCCCGACGACATCGATTACAGCAAAGTCAAAGGCCTCTCCGCCGAAGTGCAGCAAAAGCTCAACCAGCACAAACCCGAAACCGTCGGACAGGCAAGCCGTATTTCCGGCGTAACGCCTGCGGCGGTGGCATTGCTGATGGTGCATTTGAAGCGCGGGTTTAAAGGGGCGAAATAGGCTTGTCTGCCGATGGTGCAAAATGTGGAAAGGTCGTCTGAAAACCAAGAATCAGGTTTCAGACGGCCTTTTTTAATACCGGCACATATTTATGTAGATTAAAATAGAACGCACCCTGTCGTCATTCCCGCGCAGCGTCGTAGGTCGGATTCTTGAATCCGACATCTTGGACGGTTGCGTCGGATACAAGTATCCGACCTACGGCTTGCTGTATTTTTGACCCCATCGGGCAAAAATACAGTTGCTACGACACCAAGGTACTTAAAAACACGCCATAAAAAGACGAAGTAAATGAAAAAAAGTATATTGTATAAATTATCAAGAGAAGCGCTTTATCCTCCCTATGTAGAACTTAAGGCATCTGGGGTAAGCGAAGAAACATTAGGAAAAATACAGTTTCTTGATAAAAATCCAACTGAACTATTTTGGGAAACGTATATTTCTAAAAAAGAAGATAGGGTTGTATATTTTGAGCATGATTTAACCATAAAATATTGCTATTCAGATTACTCAGAATCAGAGGAAGAACAATTTTATTCTGATCTTGATGCAGAGATTGGCGAAAATAAGATTTTTATACTTTTCCAAAGTTCAAAAACAGGTTTCTGTTTTTCAAGAGAAAATTTAAAAGAAATTTTAGATGCAATATATTTCATGGATAATGAGGATATTTTGCTTTATTGCCTTGATAGTAAAGTAATAATTACTGGAGGGTATAGAGGGTTTACTGTTTGGGAAAAATTAAAATTTATAGTCAATTAAAAATAAAATAGTACAATACTCAACTTTGAAGGTTTAA
>CAUOMQ010000038.1:0-18150 GCA_963456805.1 uncultured Neisseria sp.
CTGTACTGTCTGCGGCTTCGTCGCCTTGTCCTGATTTAAATTTAATCCACTATAGAATGTTCTCCCCTATTTGAACTTATCCCAGCAAATTTTTCATATTTTCCAGTCAATCCAAAAAATAAAAAGCACGGTAATCAACCGTGCTTTTTATAAAGCAAATCTGCTTATTTGTTTTTGTGCGAACGAAGATAATCCAAGGTTTTGAGCTGGGCAATCGCTGCGGCCAAGGCTTTGTGTGCTTCAGCCAACGATTTATCGTCTTTGGCTTGAGAAATGCCGGTTTCCGCCGCCTTCTTGGCAGCTTCCGCGCGCTCCCGATCCATCTCGGAACTGCGTACGGCAACATCCGCCAACACAGTAAGTTGGTTGGGCTGCACTTCCAGCACTCCGCCGGAAACGGCAACAAGCACTTCTTCGGCTTCGCCCGGCACGGTCAAACGCAATGCACCGGGACGTACCAAACTCATAATCGGCTCGTGTCGCGGATAAATACCGAGCTCACCTTGAACAGTCGGAACCACTACAAAACTGGCTTCGCCTGAATAGATGTTCTGCTCGCTACTTACCACTTCAACTCGCATGATGCTCATGCCGACCTCCTTAGTTTAAGGTTTTCGCTTTCTCGACCGCTTCTTCGATACCGCCTACCATGTAGAAAGCTTGCTCAGGCAGATGGTCGTATTCACCGCTCAAGATAGCTTTAAAGCCGGCAATGGTGTCACGCAGCGATACATATTTGCCGGGAGAGCCGGTAAATACTTCGGCAACGTGGAACGGTTGCGACAGGAAGCGTTGAATCTTACGCGCACGCATCACGGTCAGTTTATCTTCGTCTGACAATTCGTCCATACCCAGAATGGCAATAATATCGCGCAATTCTTTGTATTTTTGCAGGGTAGATTGTACGCCGCGGGCTACATCATAGTGTTCTTGACCCAATACCATCGGATCCAGTTGGCGCGAAGTGGAATCGAGCGGGTCAACTGCGGGGTAAATACCCAAAGAGGCGATATCACGGCTCAATACGACAGTGGCGTCCAAGTGGGCAAATGTCGTTGCAGGAGACGGGTCAGTCAAGTCATCCGCAGGTACATATACGGCTTGAATGGAAGTAATGGAGCCTGTTTGGGTAGAGGTAATACGCTCTTGCAAACGACCCATTTCTTCAGCCAATGTCGGTTGGTAACCTACTGCTGAAGGCATACGACCCAACAATGCGGATACTTCGGTACCGGCCAGGGTGTAACGGTAAATATTGTCCACGAAGAACAATACGTCACGGCCTTTGCCGCTTTCGTCTTTTTCATCACGGAAGTATTCGGCCATCGTCAAACCGGTCAAGGCTACACGCAGACGGTTACCCGGGGGTTCGTTCATCTGACCGTAAACCATCGCTACTTTGTCCAATACGTTGGAATCTTTCATCTCGTGGTAGAAGTCATTACCTTCACGGGTACGCTCACCCACACCTGCGAACACGGACAAACCGCTATGCGCTTTGGCGATGTTGTTAATTAATTCCATCATGTTGACGGTTTTGCCTACACCGGCACCACCGAACAGACCTACTTTACCGCCTTTGGCAAACGGACACAGCAAGTCAATCACTTTAATGCCGGTTTCCAGCAGCTCAGTAGTCGCAGACAGTTCATCAAATTTCGGAGCTGTCTGATGGATGGCACGGTGTTTGTCGGTATCAATCGGACCTGCTTCATCAACAGGCGTACCCAATACATCGACAATACGTCCCAAAGTACCTTTACCTACCGGTACTGTAATCGGCGCACCTGTATTGCTTACAGTCATGCCGCGTTTCAAACCATCCGAACTACCCATTGCAATAGTACGAACTACGCCGTCACCCAGAAGCTGTTGCACTTCCAAAGTCAGGCCGTTTGCATCCAATTTCAGGGCGTCGTAAACACGCGGAATGGCATCACGCGGAAACTCCACGTCAACTACCGCACCAATAATTTGTACGATTTTGCCTTGGCTCATTATCGTATCCTAATTTCCTGTTCAGGTTTCAGACGACATTAAACTGCCGCTGCACCTGCTACAATTTCTGACAATTCCGTGGTAATCGCAGCTTGACGCGATTTGTTATATACCAAACGCAACTCTTTAATGGCATTGCCTGCATTGTCGGTGGCTGCTTTCATTGCCACCATACGCGCAGCTTGCTCAGATGCCATATTGTCACTCAATGCTTGGTAAACCACAGACTCTAAATAGCGGCGAACCAGATATTCCAACACTGCGACAGGACTTGGCTCATAACGGTATTCCCAACTGAATGAAGAATAACTCTCCTCGTCTTCTATCACATTTTCGCCGATAGGCAGCAGAACCTCCAATCGTGGTTCTTGACGCATGGTATTCACAAAACACGAATATACTAAATGTATTTTATCTAACTCATGCCTCTCGTAACGTTGGAAGATTTCAGTCAATGGACCAAGCAGCAATTCCATTTTTGGGGTATCACCCAAATTAATCGCACTGGCAATAACGTTCAAACCGATATTTTGACAAGCTGCCAAACCTTTACTACCTAAACAGACGACATCAACTTCAATGCCTTGTTCTTGGTATTCTTGGACTTGCGCTAAGAATTTCTTCAAAACATTCGCGTTCAAACCACCGCAAAGACCTTTATCAGAGGTGATTAAAATGAAACCTACCCGACGTGTTTCACGATGAGGTGCCAATAATTTAATACCGTGATCTTCATGAGTTCGCGCCAAATGACTCATAACTGTCCGCACTTTTTCGGCATACGGACGCGCCAAGCGCATCCGTTCCTGAGTCTTCCGCATTTTAGAGGTTGACACCATCTGCATCGCTTTAGTGATCTTTTGGGTATTTTGAACACTACGGATCTTGGTGAGAATCTCTTTTCCGACTGCCATTTCAGACTCCTTTCATTTCAGCTCTTAGGCTTGGTAAGCATAAGAAGATTTGAAAGAATTCATGGCTTCGGTCAATGCTTTTTCACTTTCATCGGACATCGCACCTGATGCGTTGATTGCTTCTAAAACACCAGGATGCTGAGTGCGTACAAAGCTCAAAAATTCCGCTTCGAAAGCCAATGCCTTGGATACCGGTACATCTTCGTAAGAACCATTATTAATGGCCCACAAGGTCAAAGCCATTTCAGCTGTATCCAAAGTGCTGAATTGTTTTTGCTTCATCAATTCAGTAACCACTTCACCGTGTTGCAGCTGTTTGCGTGTAGCTTCATCCAAATCGGAAGCAAATTGCGAGAAGGCTGCCAACTCACGATATTGGGCAAGTGCCAAACGGATACCGCCACCCAGTTTTTTAATTACTTTGGTTTGCGCAGCACCACCTACGCGCGATACCGAAATACCGGCATTAATCGCAGGACGGATACCGGCGTTAAACAAGTCGGTTTCCAAGAAAATCTGACCGTCGGTAATCGAAATCACGTTTGTCGGTACGAATGCAGAGACGTCGCCGGCTTGCGTTTCAATAATCGGCAATGCAGTCAGAGAGCCTGTTTTGCCCTTCACTTCGCCATTAGTCAGTTTTTCAACCTCGTGCTCATTTACACGGGCAGCACGCTCCAACAAGCGGGAGTGAAGATAGAAAACGTCGCCAGGATATGCTTCACGACCGGGAGGACGGCGCAGCAACAGGGAAATTTGACGGTAAGCAACAGCTTGTTTGGACAAGTCATCATATACAATCAATGCGTCTTCACCGCGGTCGCGGAAAAACTCGCCCATCGTACAACCTGCATAAGGTGCAATATATTGCAGAGCCGCAGCTTCAGATGCAGTCGCCGCAACCACAATAGTGTGTTCCATTGCGCCATGCTCTTCCAATTTTCGTACTACATTGGCAATAGAAGATGCTTTTTGACCGATTGCAACATAAATACAGATAACGCCCGTACCTTTTTGGTTGACAATAGCATCCAATGCTACGGCCGTTTTACCTGTTTGACGGTCACCAATGATCAGCTCACGTTGACCGCGACCAATCGGAACCATTGAGTCAATGGCCTTCAGACCGGTTTGCATAGGCTGGTCAACTGATTTACGGGCAATTACACCCGGTGCAATTTTTTCGATTGGCGCTGTGGAAGATGTGTTGATCGGGCCTTTGCCATCAATCGGGCGACCCAGCGCATCTACAACGCGACCAACCAACTCACGGCCGACAGGTACTTCCAAAATACGGCCGGTACAAGTAACTGTGTCGCCTTCTTTAATATGTTCGTATTCACCCAACACTACGGCGCCGACGGAGTCGCGCTCCAAGTTCATCGCCAAACCGAAAGTGTTACCCGGGAATTCGAGCATCTCACCTTGCATTGCGTCTGACAAGCCATGAATACGAACAATACCGTCTGTTACAGAAATAACCGTACCACGGGTACGTACTTCTGTATTTCCAGACAGATTTTCAATTTTAGCTTTAATCAAATCGCTAATTTCAGCAGGATTAAGCTGCATGAAAACTCTCCTAATTTGTCATAGTCGCATACAGGGCATTCAATTTACCCTGCACCGACAAATCCAAGACCTGGTCACCCACTTCAACTTTGACACCGCCAATTAATTCAGGCGCGACTTCAGTTGTAATCTGCAACTTACTGTCAAAGCGTTTTTTCAATATTTCAGCCAACTCAGCCAATTGATCTTCAGTCAATGGATAAGCACTGTAAATCACAGCGGACTTAGTATGATTGAATGACAAGGTTAAAGCTTGATATTGAGCATAGACTTCAGGCAATACAGGCAAACGTTTTTGCTCTGCCAGAACAGTAATGAAATTCTTCAATTCATCACTTTTTAATTCAACGAGTTCGGCAAGTACATTTACCTTTTCAGAAGTATTGATTTCAGGTTGCTCAAGAAAAGAAATTACTTTCTGATTTTGAACAACCGCGGCTAATTCTTCCAGTCCGCCCAACCAAGACTCAATTTGGTTTTTTTCCTGCGCCAGATTAAACAATGCTTTCGCATAAGGTCTGGCAATCGTTGCGAACTCAGCCATAAGATTACAGCTCCTGTTTTAAAGCGCTGAGCAGCTGCGCATGTTTTGAAGTATCTACTTCACTGCGCAAAATAGACTCTGCACCTTTAACCGCCAACGCAGCAACTTGTTCACGCAAAACTTCGCGTGCACGATTCATTTCTTGCTGGGCATCAGCTTTAGCTTGTGCTGTAATCCGCACTGCCTCGACAGTAGCTTGCTCTTTCGCTTCTTCTACGATTTTGGCGGCACGTTTTTCGGCGTTTGCTACCATTTCGGAAACTTGGTTACGCCCTTCAGCCAAGAGTTCTGCAACTTTCTTCTCTGCCTGTTCAAAATCGCTCTTACCGCGCTCGGCAGCAGCCAAGCCTTCGGCAATTTTTGCGGCACGCTCATCCAATGCTTTTGCGATTGGCGGCCACACGAATTTCATGGTAAACCAAACCAAACCGAAAAAGACGATGATTTGAGCGAATAAGGTTGCATTAATATTCACGTTAGTTAACCTTCGTACTAGTGTTAATCAAACAGACCGAAGTCTGTACCTAGACGGATCACGCCGTTTGATTATGCACCAAATGGTTTAACGAAGGCGAACAACAGTGCAATAGCCACACCAATCAGGAATGCGGCATCAATCAGACCAGCAATCAGGAACAATTTAGTTTGCAGCGGACCAATCAATTCAGGTTGACGAGCAGAAGACTCCAGATATTTGGAACCGACCATTGCGATACCGATAGAGGCACCCAATGCACCCAATGCTACGATCAAACCACATGCAATTGCTACCAAACCCATTTTTTACTCCTTGAGAAAACAAAGAAAGTTAATGAAAAACTACCTAATAAATTAATGTGCATCATGAGCTTGTCCGATATAGACAAACGCCAAGGCCATAAAGATAAATGCCTGCAGGGTAATCACCAAAATATGGAAAATCGCCCATGCCAATCCGGCAAGGATGTGGAAACCAAACAGAATCGGATCCAACACTTCAACGCTTCCAGATGTCGCCCAAGCGCCACCCAGCAAAGCAATCAGAAGGAACACCAGCTCGCCGGCATACATGTTACCGAACAACCGCATACCGTGAGAAACTGTTTTAGAAAGGAATTCGACCAGATTCAAAAGGAAGTTGGCGGGAGCAAGTTTGGCACCGAATGGGGCGCTGAACAACTCATGAATCCAACCACGGATACCTTTGATTTTGATATTGTAATAAATACAAATCACCAAGACGCCGATAGCCAACGCTAATGTGGTATTCAAATCTGCGGTCGGTACAATACGCAACAATGCATGATGGTTACCGGTAATGATGTTTTGCCACAGCCACGGGAACAAATCAACCGGCAGCATATCCATGGCATTCATCAGGAAAATCCATACAAACAGCGTCAAGCCTAACGGGGCGATGGCTTTTCGAGATTGCTCGTTGTGAATAATGCTTTTACACATATCATCCACAAACTCAAACAAAATCTCGACGGCAGCCTGAAAACGTCCGGGCACACCCGCCGTCGCCTTCCTGGCCCCACGCAAAAGTAGGAAACTTCCGATTACACCCAACAATACAGAGAAAAATATTGCATCAATATTAATAAAAGAAAAATCAGCAATATTATCCAAGCCTTGTCCTTTAGCGACATCGGAAAGGCTGGTCAAACTTTGCAAGTGGTGCGTGATGTAATCAGTAGCAGTAATTTTGTCACCTGCCATAATGCTTCACTCTCAACAATACTAAAAAAACCAAATGGCTGACACCGAGCAATCCGAACAAGAACGGAAAGAATATCAAAGACTGATGCCAAACTGCGAATACGGCAAGCATCATTACCAGCGACAGCACTACTTTTAAAACTTCCCCAATAATGAACGCTTTACCATGATACAAAGGGTTACACTTGGAAAGTTTTAAAAGTAAAACTGCGAAAGCGGAGGGAATAAGATAGGAAAACCCGCCTGCGACAGCAGACCAAAATCCTGCCAAACCTGAAAATGCGGCGCTAATCAGCGCAACCGCTGCCAAAACCAGAATTTGTAAGATGAGAATCTGCTTCATAAAAACGGGAAATCCCGACAGTAATGCGAGGCTAAATATAATCAAGAAGCCTATGAACGTCAAGCAATATGTTAATCTTTGTGAGTTCATATCCAACTTTGCCTTAACGTAAGGCAAAGAGTTCGCATTATATCACGCATTACATACAATTACAGACATTAGATTGCAGAATTTTCAATATTTTCATCTTGATTCTAAAAGCAGGTCATCTGAACGTTTCAGACGACCTTCGACATCAGGCTTTATAAGGGTTTCTGTTTTATTTCGTTTAAAATAAAACGATAAAAATCAGGCAAGTCTTTGGCGGATTTTCTTTTCGCAGAATATTCTGTGATTCAGGACATAACCCACATTAATACCATCATCATTCAACAACTGCCCATCCCTCTTTTTTCAGACGACCCCACCTTCAAACGTCGTCTGAAACCCGTTTCCACTCCAACGCCAAATCATACAAGGCTTTTTTGCCTTCGCCGGTAATTTTGGCGGCAAGTTCGGCGGCCTGCTTGGTGGGCAGCTCGGCGGCGAGGATTTTCATAACGTTTTGGGCGGCATCGGGCAAGGTATCGTGTTTTTCACGGGGCGCAGGATGGAGGATGAGCACCATTTCGCCGCGCGCCTGATTGCCGTCGTTTTTCAGGGTCGTCTGAATTTCAGTAACCGTGCCGCTGAGGAAGGTTTCGAAGGTTTTGGTGATTTCTCGAGCGAGGGTCAGGCTGCGTTCGGGGAAGAGAGCCGCCATGTCGGCAAGGGTGGCTTCGATGCGGTGCGGGGTTTCAAACATTACGACGGGAAAATCAGCCTGCACCCATTTGGCAAGCAGCTTCTGCCGTTCGCCGGATTTCGGCGGCAAAAAACCGTTGAAGTAGAAATTGGGTTCGGTAACACCTGCGACGCTCAATGCACCCATGACCGCGCTCGCACCGACAACGGGGACAACTTTAAACCCTGCCTCGCGCACGCGGCGAGCGAGTTTCGCACCAGGATCGCAAACCGCAGGCGTACCCGCGTCGGAAACTTGTGCGACAGTGAGGTCGTCTGAAAGATGGTTGATGATTTTGTCCGCCATCTGTTGTTCGTTATGCTCGCGCACGCTGACAAGCTTGCCCTGTATGCCGTATGCACTCAGAAGCTGTGCGGTAACGCGCGTATCTTCGGCGCAGATAATATCGGCTTTTTGCAGGACGGCGAGCGCGCGCAGGGTGATGTCCGCCAAATTGCCGATGGGCGTGGCGACAACGTATAATGTCCGTTTTTCAATACTGTCGGCGGCTTTTTGAAGGTGTTTTTGAAACATGGCTTTATCAGGTCGTCTGAAAACAATATAACGATATTATACGGGGTAAACTTCCATGCGTCTGAACCACAAACAAGGGGTGGCGGGCGAAGATGCCGCGCTGGCGTTTCTTCTTTCGCAAGGCTGCAAACTCGTGGCGCGCAACTGGCACTGCGCTTACGGTGAAATCGATTTGATTGTCAAAAACGGTAACATGATTCTGTTTGTTGAAGTAAAATACCGCAAAAATCAGGGTTTCGGCGGTGCCGCATACAGTATTTCGCCGTCTAAGTTATTGAAACTGCAACGGTCTGCGGAGTATTATCTGCAACAAAACGGCATGACGGATAGCGCGTGCCGCATCGATGCGGTGCTGATAGAAGGAAACCGCCCGCCCGAATGGATAAAGAATATTACAGGTTGACGATATGACGACATTACAAGAGCGCGTTGCCGCCCATTTCGCCGAAAGCATCCTTGCCAAACAGGAAGCCGAAAAAGTATTGGTCGGGCCGACTGCTCAAGCAGCGGAATTGATGCTGCAATGCCTGATGAACGATGGCAAAATTTTAGCCTGCGGCAACGGCGGTTCGGCTGCCGACGCGCAGCACTTCGCCGCCGAAATGACCGGACGCTTTGAAAAAGAGCGCATGGAACTCGCCGCCGTCGCACTGACGACGGACACTTCCGCGCTGACCGCCATCGGCAACGACTACGGCTTCGACCATGTGTTCAGCAAACAAGTGCGCGCGCTTGGACGTGCCGGCGACGTTTTGGTCGGCATCTCCACCTCCGGCAACTCCGCCAACGTTATCGAAGCCATCAAAGCAGCACACGAACGCGATATGCACGTCATCGCCATGACCGGCCGCGACGGCGGCAAAATCGCCGCCATGCTCAAAGATACCGACGTACTGCTCAACGTCCCCTACCCGCGCACCGCCCGCATTCAGGAAAACCATATCCTGCTGATACACGCCATGTGCGACTGCATCGACTCCATGTTGCTTGAAGGAATGTAAGCCTTTTTTTCAGACGACCCCTTTTAAAGGTCGTCTGAAACATATCCGCCGAACCCATCATCAAGGAAAAAATATGAACATCAAACGTCATACCGCACCCGTTCTGACCGCCCTCCTCCTCAGCCTGACACTCAGCGGCTGTGTCGGCGTACTCCTCGGCGGCGCGGCAGTCGGCACCAAATCTGCCGTCGACCGCCGCACCACAGGCGCGCAAACCGACGACAACGTAATGGCGGTACGCGTCGAAACCACCGCCCGCTCCTACCTGCGCCAAAACAACCAAGCGCAGGGTTACACCCCCAAACTCAACGTCGTCGGCTACAACCGCCACCTGCTGCTGCTCGGACAAGTTGCCACTGAAGGCGAAAAACAATTCGTCGAACAAATCGCCCGCGCCGAACAAGCCGCCGAAGGCGTGTACAACTACATCACCGTCGCCCCCCAAGGACGCACCTTCGGCGACGTAACCAACGACACATGGGGCACATCCAAAGTCCGCACCGCCCTTTTGGGCCTCAAGCCCACCACGCAGGCGCGCGTCAAAATCGTGACCTACGGCAACGTGACCTATGTGATGGGTATCCTGACGCCTGAAGAACAAGAAAAAGTTACCCAACGCGTCAGCACCACCGTGGGCGTACAAAAAGTCGTTACCCTGTATCAAAACTACACCCAACAGCCATAGGATTGCCCCTTGACTGACAGGTCGTCTGAAACCTGATTTTGTTTCAGACGACCTATTACGATACAATCCGCCCGATTGATTTCATTTTTACCGATTTATCATGTCCAAAACCCCTAAATCCTCATTCCAACTCAAACCCAAACATTTAATCGGAGCCTTTTTCGGCGTCTGCATCATTGCCGTTGCCGCCTTGGTCATCGGCGTCATCAGCACCATCAAAAGCCACGATTCCCAAGAACGCGAAGCCATTAAAAACAAACCCGTTCCCAAAGACACCCCTGTCGAAGTCTGGCGCCCCATCGGCGCTCCCGAAGAGGACAGAACCAAGCCTGCCGCCAAAACCGAGCTTGACGACGACGAGAAAACCGATTCCCGCAATCCCGTCATCCCGCCTAAAAACAAATCAAACGGCAAAAACAGCAACACCGCCCCGACTGAGGACGAAGCCTCAGAAGACAAACCCGCCAATAACAAAGCAAACGCCAAACCTGCTGTAACCGAAACGCCTGATACCGAAGAAAAAACGCCGCGCAGCACACCCGCCGCAGCAGGCAACAGACGTACGCCGTCGGAACAGCCGGCCGAATCCAAACCCGCGGCAAAACCTGAACAGCGTCAACCCGAAGCAGCCAAGCCGGCACCTAAGCCGACGCCGAAACCCAAGGCTCCTTCCAAATCCAAAGAAGTCATCGACAATCTATTCTAGTGCGGACTGGCATTCGGCTTTAATTTGAACTTCAGGCATCAGCCCCGAATCAAAAAGTAAAGCCGAAATATCCGCACGCCTCGTTGCAGTGTTCCAAAAATAAGCTGCCGACTCATCCCCTTCCCTTTCAGACGACCTTTGTACCGCAACAAGGTCGTCTGAAACCATCAAGGAAACAACATGAACGAAATCATCATCAAAACCCCCGAAGAAATCGAGAAAATGCGCGAACTGGGCAAACTCGTCGCCGAAGCCCTCGACTACATCGGACAATTCGTCAAGCCCGGCGTAACCACCAACGAAATCGACAAACTCGTTTACGACTACCACGTCAACGTCCAAGGCGGCTATCCCGCCCCCTTGCACTACGGCAACCCGCCCTACCCCAAATCCTGCTGCACCTCCGTCAACCACGTCATCTGCCACGGCATTCCCGACGACAAGCCGCTCAAAGAAGGCGACATCATCAACATCGACCTGACCATCAAAAAAGACGGCTTCCACGGCGACTCAAGCCGCATGTTTACCGTCGGCAAAGTCTCCCCCATCGCCCAACGCCTGATCGACATCACCCACGAATCCATGATGGCGGGCATCGCCGCCGTCAAACCCGGCGCAACCTTGGGCGACATCGGCTATGCCTGCCAACAAGTTGCCGAAAACGCAGGCTACTCCGTCGTACAGGAATTTTGCGGCCACGGCATCGGACGCGGTTTCCACGAAGCCCCGCAAGTCCTGCACTACGGCAGGAAAGGACAAGGCGTCGTCCTGAAGCCCGGCATGATTTTCACCATCGAGCCGATGATCAACCAAGGCAAACGCCACCTGCGCATCCTAAACGACGGCTGGACGGTCGTGACCAAAGACCGCTCCCTCTCCGCCCAATGGGAACATGAAGTTTTAGTGACAGAAACCGGCTACGAAATCCTGACCATCAGCCCTGCCACCGGCAAACCCTAATCTGTCAAACCATCCCGCTTTCAAAGCAAAAAGGTCGTCTGAAATATAAACAAGGTTGTTGGCGAAACCCACAAACCTCGTTTTCAGACGACCTTTTAAATTGCCTCCATCAAAACCATTCCCGACCACCCAATCCAGATCTAAACATCGGGCTGAGATATAGACAAATCTGCCCATCTCCACTGTACTTTCTCCACAATTTCATGCAAAACAATTATGTATAATAAATAATGTCAAACGCAACATTCCCGAAACGACTGTTTATTTGTGTAAAATATTACCGATACCCAATTACTATTCTGTTGTTTTAAATGCTTTTTTTTCTATAAAATATTTAACTTGGAAATATTTAGCCAATTTATGAAGAATTCTACAAAACTTCTTTCGAATATACTGTCTAACAATTCAGTATAGATAGTTTTCTATGTCGCAATTAATGATTTCCCCTGTAAGGAACTTTGCTGCCGAAAACTAATTTGCACTTTCCCAATGTGAAGAAGCAGAATTGCTTATCAACAAACAATACAGAAGAAAAAGGAATTTTCATGAAGTCGTTTGAGAAAATTGACAACATCCGCGATATCCGCAAAAAACTCGGTTTGAACCAAATGGACTTTTGGAGCCGTATCGGCGTAACTCAGTCCGGTGGTTCACGTTACGAATCCGGCCGCAATATGCCCAAACCTGTACGCGAGCTGCTGCGCTTGGTACACATCGAACGCGTTGACTTGGCAAAAGTAAACCGCGACGATTTGGCGATTGCCTCCCTGCTGAAAAACCGCGACCCTGAGTTGTACGCTTCCTTGAAAAAAGAAGCCAAATCCGACAAAGGCAAATAAGCCCGTTTCGATTTGTTTCAAAAAGGTCGTCTGAAACGATATTCCGTTTCAGACGACCTTTTTGCGCTATAATCCGCAATTATTTTTTAAACAGACGTTTGCCCGCAAACCCTTTTACAGACAGCATTTTTTACCATGTTAGACAAATACAATCCCGCCGAAATCGAATCCAAACACTATCAAAACTGGGAAACCCAAGGTTATTTCCAGCCCGATATGGATTTGACCAAACCGTCTTTTTCCATCCAACTGCCGCCGCCCAACGTAACCGGTACGCTGCACATGGGTCATGCCTTCAACCAAACCATTATGGACGGTCTGACCCGCTACTACCGCATGAAAGGCTGCAACACCGCCTGGATTCCCGGCACCGACCACGCGGGCATCGCCACGCAAATCGTGGTCGAGCGCCAGCTTGCCGCGCAAAACGTGTCCCGTCATGACTTGGGTCGTGAAAAATTCTTGGAAAAAGTGTGGGAATGGAAAGAAGTGTCCGGCGGCACGATTACGCAGCAGATGCGCCGCGTGGGCTGTTCCGCAGACTGGACGCGCGAGTATTTTACGATGGACGACGTGCGCGCCGAAACCGTGACCGAGGTGTTCGTGCGCCTGTATGAACAGGGCTTGATTTACCGCGGCAAACGCTTGGTGAACTGGGATCCCGTGCTCGGCACGGCGGTATCGGATTTGGAAGTGGAAAGCGTGGAAGAACAAGGCTCTATGTGGCACATCCGCTATCCGCTGGCGGACAATCCTGCCGAAGCCGTTATCGTGGCGACCACCCGTCCCGAAACTCTGTTGGGCGACGTGGCCGTTGCCGTCAATCCTGAAGACGAACGTTATACCCATTTGATTGGCAAAGAACTAATCCTGCCGCTGACCGGCCGCACCATCCCCGTGATTGCCGACGAATACGTTGAAAAAGACTTCGGTACCGGCTGCGTGAAAATCACGCCTGCGCACGACTTCAACGACTACGAAGTCGGCAAACGCCACGACACACGCCTGATTAACGTGTTTGACTTGGAAGCCAAAGTGCTGGCAAACGCCGAAGTGTTCAACTTCAAAGGCGAAGCGCAACAAGGTTTTGCCCTGCCTGAAAAATACGCAGGCTTAGACCGCTTTGCCGCACGCAAACAAATGGTTGCCGATTTGCAGGAACAAGGCTTGTTGGTCGAAATCAAAGCGCACACGCTGATGACACCGAAAGGCGACCGCACAGGTTCGGTAATTGAACCGATGCTGACCAGCCAATGGTTTGTCGCCATGTCCGCCACACCAAACGGCGGCGAGCCTGACAGCGAATACAAAGGCCTGAGCCTTGCCGACAAAGCCAAAAAAGCCGTCGACAGCGGCGCGGTACGCTTCATCCCCGAAAACTGGGTCAATACCTACAACCAATGGATGAACAACATCCAAGATTGGTGTATCTCGCGCCAACTGTGGTGGGGGCATCAAATCCCCGCGTGGTACGATGAAGCAGGCAATGTTTACGTCGCCCGCAATCAGGAAGAAGCCGAAAAACAAGCCGGCAAAACAGGCTTGACCCGCGAAGAAGACGTATTGGACACATGGTTCTCTTCCGCACTCGTGCCGTTCTCCACGCTCGGCTGGCCGTCTGAAACCGACGAACTCAAAGCCTTCCTGCCGTCCAACGTCTTGGTCACCGGCTACGAAATCATCTTCTTCTGGGTGGCGCGCATGATTATGATGACCACCCACTTCACCGGCAAAGTACCGTTTAAAGACGTGTACATCCACGGCATCGTGCGCGACCACGAAGGCAAAAAAATGTCCAAATCCGAAGGCAACGTCATCGACCCCGTCGATTTGATTGACGGCATCGACTTGGACAAGCTGCTGGTGAAACGCACGACCGGCCTGCGCAAACCCGAAACCGCGCCGAAAGTGGAAGAAGCCACGAAAAAACTCTTCCCCGAAGGAATCCCCAGCATGGGCGCGGACGCCTTGCGCTTCACCATGGCAAGCTACGCCAGCTTGGGGCGCAGCGTGAACTTCGACTTCAAACGCGCCGAAGGCTACCGCAACTTCTGCAACAAAATCTGGAACGCCACCAACTTCGTCTTGATGAACACCGAAAATCAAGACTGCGGCTACGGCGCAACCGCCACCGAGCCGCGCGGCTACTCCTTCCCCGATATGTGGATCATAGGTCGTCTGAATCAGACCATCGAGCAGGTTACGCAAGCCTACGAAACCTACCGCTTTGATTTGGCAGCGGAAACCTTGTACAGCTTCGTATGGAACGACTATTGCGACTGGTATCTGGAACTCGCCAAAGTGCAGCTCCAAACCGGCTGCGCCAGCCGCCAACGCGCTACACGCCATACCTTATTGCGCGTACTCGAAGCCGCCCTGCGCCTGCTGCACCCGATTATCCCGTTCATCACCGAAGAATTGTGGCAAACCGTTGCCCCCATGTGCGACGCGAAAACCGCCGACAGCATCATGCTCGCCCGCTTCCCCGAAGCCGACCGCGAACAAATCATTCAGACGACCTTCGAGCAAATGACCGTGTTGCAGGATTTGATTGGCGCCGTCCGCAACCTGCGCGGCGAAATGGGTATCCAGCCCAACGTGAAAGCCCCCCTGTTTGTCGAAAGCGCGGACGACTTGGCGGACTACCTCAAATACCTGCCGATGATGACCCGCCTGACCGAAGCACAGCAAGTCGCCGCCCTGCCTGAAAGCGAAGACGCGCCCGTCGCCGTCTGCAACGGCGCGCGCCTGATGCTGAAAGTCGAAATCGACAAAGCCGCTGAAACCGCCCGTTTGAGCAAAGAAGCCGAGAAGCTGCAAAAAGCCTTGGACAAACTCAATGCCAAACTCTCCAAACCCGGCTACACCGAAAAAGCCCCCGCGCATCTGGTGGAAAAAGATAAAGCCGATTTGGCGGAGTTGGAAGACAAAATGGCAAAAGTTCAAAATCAGTTGGCGAAGTTGAAAGACTGATAGGTTGAAGAAACAGAAAGGTCGTCTGAAAATGGGTTTCAGACGACCTTTTTAGAAAGGAAAAAAATGTCTGATCATCGCTACTATATAGTTCCTGTATCTCCCGTAGGGAAGAAAAAAAAGGAGCTTGCAGAACAGATCCGAAATTATATGCTGGAGCAAGGTTGGATTTATCCTGAGTTGCAAGAAGTTTTTTATTATGGAGAACTAGGTTATACGTTTACCAACAAAGGAATTATTGAATTTGTAGGTGAAAAAAATGCCCGATATTCCTGCGGCATCTACTTTCAGATTGAAGATGAGCCGACGCTGTTCACTGCTTTGGAAAACTTTGGAAAAGGCGAGCTTGTTTGTCCGCATTGCAGTCAACATTATGCTCAAGGTGAGGAGATGGATATAGAAGACCTATTGCCTTCGTTTGATTTTGATGACGAAGGTGGCTATCTCACTTGTTCTGTTTGTGGAACTGAAGATTTGTATTATCGCTTTTTACCGTCGAATACCACTGATGCCGATATGGCTTATTCCGATTTTGCTGTTGTTTTCCCAGGTGTTGGCGAAGTGTCAGCTAGCAGCTTGTGCAAGAAAATTGCTGAATTTGCAGGCATCCCTTGTGTGACTATATACGAGGTCTCTTAATTGTTCTTGATAATAACAAAGGTCGTCTGAAACTTGGTTTCCCTATCTTTTATCACTTTTAGCAAGCCTTCCCACTACGGGCGGTGCGGTTTGCCGCATACGCCGTAATCGGGATTTTTTTGGACGCGGAATGTCTGCCATTTGGCAGAATTGGAAGACAAAATGGCGAAAGTTCAAAATCAGTTGGCGAAGTTGAAAGACTAAATCAGCCCTGTATTTGAAGAACAAAAGCTACCTGAAAACCAAAAATGTTTTTTCAGGTAGCCTTTGTCTTGTTTGGATTTACCTACTCTGCCGCAGCCTTCAACTCCATCGCTCGGGTATAAAACGCGTGGGCATCCATTCCCGCCTCTGCAAAAGCGGCAATCGGAATAAAATAGGCGATGTTACGGTCGATATAAAACAGCAGGAATGCTTGGTCTTCGATGATACGTTCCACGCCTGCCCAATGATGAAAATGCCTGTTGCGCCCTGCTTCCTCCTGTGTCAAGCCTTCGGCTGAAAGGCTAAGGGAGAAACGCCGCCCTTTCAGAGGATGGGCAGCCCTGCGGGCAAAGCTGCGATATGTCCAACGCTGATCAAAATACATCACCATGGAGGTGGCGTAGATGAGACCCGCCATTATCCATAGAGAGCTGCTGTCGTCTCTGGCTTTATACAGACAGTACTCCAAACTGTCAGTTTGCGAATCGGCAAACAGATAGCAGTTTTGAACATAAGTGTTGTTGATGCCGTTAAACAACCAACAAGCAAAGACGAATAGAATGCCCCACATCAGCAGGAACGCAGCCGAACCAAACCAATATTTGCGCCGCCAATCAGGCTCTATATAACGCAAAAGCCGCTTTCCCGCATAGCGTCTGTCTTGATCAGTAGGAGAGAAGGATATTTGCAGGTGGTCAGTTTGCCGGGGTTCTGTGTACATAGCGCATCCCAAGATTGCTGGTTATTCAGGCAACTCCATTTTATGTGAAATAAGCCGTGTGGTGCGGTTTTATCGATGCAAAACCGACCTTCCCTACGATTTGGAATTTCGTGAAAAGGTCGTCTGAAACGCCGTTTCCGTCTCTTTAATCGTTTTAAGGAGTTTCCCACCACGCTTTTTTCGGTTTGCCGCATACGCCGCAATCAGGATTTTTGTGGACGCGGAATGTCTGCCATTTGGCGGTGAGGGTGTTGTAGGTCGTCAGTTTGCCGTGTGCCGGTTCGCCTGCGCCGGTAAGGATTTTAAGGGCTTCGGCGGCTTGGGTGGCGCCGATGATGCCAACCAGTGGGGAAAATACGCCGAACAGGGCGCAGGCTCCGTCGTCGGCGGTGTCGCCGTCAAACAGGCAGGAGTAGCAAGGGCTGTCTGTCAAATCGGGGCGGTACACGGCGATTTGCCCTTCAAAACGCACGGCGGCACCGGAAACCAGCGGGGTACGGGTGGCAACGGCGGCGCGGTTGATGGCTTGGCGGGTGGGATAGTTGTCGGTGCAGTCGAGGACGATGTCGGCAGTGCGCATGAGTTCGGTCAGGCGGTCTTCGTCCAGCTTTTCGGTCAGGGCGGTAATGTCACACGCGCTGTTGACGGCTTTCAGACGACCTGCCATCACTTGCGCTTTGGCTTGTCCGATATCGGCTTCGGTGAAGGCGGTTTGGCGTTGGAGGTTGGTATCGTCTATGGTGTCGTGGTCGGCGATGATGAGTTTGCCGACGCCTGATGCGGCAAGATACGGGAGGGCTGCCGCACCCAGTCCGCCGCAGCCGACGACGAGGACGCGGGCGGCAAGGATTTTTTCCTGCCCTTCGATACCGATTTCGTCGAGAAGGATGTGGCGGCTGTAACGGAGCAGTTGGTGGTCGTTCATGATGGGTCGTCTGAATGTTGTATCGCGGATGGAGTCGGCAAAACGGGCAACGCCGTCCCGATGTTTACCCCCTGTTGTATAGTGGATTAACTTTAAACCGGTACGGCGTTGCCTCGCCTTAGCTCAAA
>CAUOMQ010000039.1:0-18148 GCA_963456805.1 uncultured Neisseria sp.
TGTCTGCGGCTTCGTCGCCTTGTCCTGATTTAAATTTAATCCACTATAGAATGTTCTCCCCTATTTGAACTTATCCCAGCAAATTTTTCATATTTTCCAGTCAATCCAAAAAATAAAAAGCACGGTAATCAACCGTGCTTTTTATAAAGCAAATCTGCTTATTTGTTTTTGTGCGAACGAAGATAATCCAAGGTTTTGAGCTGGGCAATCGCTGCGGCCAAGGCTTTGTGTGCTTCAGCCAACGATTTATCGTCTTTGGCTTGAGAAATGCCGGTTTCCGCCGCCTTCTTGGCAGCTTCCGCGCGCTCCCGATCCATCTCGGAACTGCGTACGGCAACATCCGCCAACACAGTAAGTTGGTTGGGCTGCACTTCCAGCACTCCGCCGGAAACGGCAACAAGCACTTCTTCGGCTTCGCCCGGCACGGTCAAACGCAATGCACCGGGACGTACCAAACTCATAATCGGCTCGTGTCGCGGATAAATACCGAGCTCACCTTGAACAGTCGGAACCACTACAAAACTGGCTTCGCCTGAATAGATGTTCTGCTCGCTACTTACCACTTCAACTCGCATGATGCTCATGCCGACCTCCTTAGTTTAAGGTTTTCGCTTTCTCGACCGCTTCTTCGATACCGCCTACCATGTAGAAAGCTTGCTCAGGCAGATGGTCGTATTCACCGCTCAAGATAGCTTTAAAGCCGGCAATGGTGTCACGCAGCGATACATATTTGCCGGGAGAGCCGGTAAATACTTCGGCAACGTGGAACGGTTGCGACAGGAAGCGTTGAATCTTACGCGCACGCATCACGGTCAGTTTATCTTCGTCTGACAATTCGTCCATACCCAGAATGGCAATAATATCGCGCAATTCTTTGTATTTTTGCAGGGTAGATTGTACGCCGCGGGCTACATCATAGTGTTCTTGACCCAATACCATCGGATCCAGTTGGCGCGAAGTGGAATCGAGCGGGTCAACTGCGGGGTAAATACCCAAAGAGGCGATATCACGGCTCAATACGACAGTGGCGTCCAAGTGGGCAAATGTCGTTGCAGGAGACGGGTCAGTCAAGTCATCCGCAGGTACATATACGGCTTGAATGGAAGTAATGGAGCCTGTTTGGGTAGAGGTAATACGCTCTTGCAAACGACCCATTTCTTCAGCCAATGTCGGTTGGTAACCTACTGCTGAAGGCATACGACCCAACAATGCGGATACTTCGGTACCGGCCAGGGTGTAACGGTAAATATTGTCCACGAAGAACAATACGTCACGGCCTTTGCCGCTTTCGTCTTTTTCATCACGGAAGTATTCGGCCATCGTCAAACCGGTCAAGGCTACACGCAGACGGTTACCCGGGGGTTCGTTCATCTGACCGTAAACCATCGCTACTTTGTCCAATACGTTGGAATCTTTCATCTCGTGGTAGAAGTCATTACCTTCACGGGTACGCTCACCCACACCTGCGAACACGGACAAACCGCTATGCGCTTTGGCGATGTTGTTAATTAATTCCATCATGTTGACGGTTTTGCCTACACCGGCACCACCGAACAGACCTACTTTACCGCCTTTGGCAAACGGACACAGCAAGTCAATCACTTTAATGCCGGTTTCCAGCAGCTCAGTAGTCGCAGACAGTTCATCAAATTTCGGAGCTGTCTGATGGATGGCACGGTGTTTGTCGGTATCAATCGGACCTGCTTCATCAACAGGCGTACCCAATACATCGACAATACGTCCCAAAGTACCTTTACCTACCGGTACTGTAATCGGCGCACCTGTATTGCTTACAGTCATGCCGCGTTTCAAACCATCCGAACTACCCATTGCAATAGTACGAACTACGCCGTCACCCAGAAGCTGTTGCACTTCCAAAGTCAGGCCGTTTGCATCCAATTTCAGGGCGTCGTAAACACGCGGAATGGCATCACGCGGAAACTCCACGTCAACTACCGCACCAATAATTTGTACGATTTTGCCTTGGCTCATTATCGTATCCTAATTTCCTGTTCAGGTTTCAGACGACATTAAACTGCCGCTGCACCTGCTACAATTTCTGACAATTCCGTGGTAATCGCAGCTTGACGCGATTTGTTATATACCAAACGCAACTCTTTAATGGCATTGCCTGCATTGTCGGTGGCTGCTTTCATTGCCACCATACGCGCAGCTTGCTCAGATGCCATATTGTCACTCAATGCTTGGTAAACCACAGACTCTAAATAGCGGCGAACCAGATATTCCAACACTGCGACAGGACTTGGCTCATAACGGTATTCCCAACTGAATGAAGAATAACTCTCCTCGTCTTCTATCACATTTTCGCCGATAGGCAGCAGAACCTCCAATCGTGGTTCTTGACGCATGGTATTCACAAAACACGAATATACTAAATGTATTTTATCTAACTCATGCCTCTCGTAACGTTGGAAGATTTCAGTCAATGGACCAAGCAGCAATTCCATTTTTGGGGTATCACCCAAATTAATCGCACTGGCAATAACGTTCAAACCGATATTTTGACAAGCTGCCAAACCTTTACTACCTAAACAGACGACATCAACTTCAATGCCTTGTTCTTGGTATTCTTGGACTTGCGCTAAGAATTTCTTCAAAACATTCGCGTTCAAACCACCGCAAAGACCTTTATCAGAGGTGATTAAAATGAAACCTACCCGACGTGTTTCACGATGAGGTGCCAATAATTTAATACCGTGATCTTCATGAGTTCGCGCCAAATGACTCATAACTGTCCGCACTTTTTCGGCATACGGACGCGCCAAGCGCATCCGTTCCTGAGTCTTCCGCATTTTAGAGGTTGACACCATCTGCATCGCTTTAGTGATCTTTTGGGTATTTTGAACACTACGGATCTTGGTGAGAATCTCTTTTCCGACTGCCATTTCAGACTCCTTTCATTTCAGCTCTTAGGCTTGGTAAGCATAAGAAGATTTGAAAGAATTCATGGCTTCGGTCAATGCTTTTTCACTTTCATCGGACATCGCACCTGATGCGTTGATTGCTTCTAAAACACCAGGATGCTGAGTGCGTACAAAGCTCAAAAATTCCGCTTCGAAAGCCAATGCCTTGGATACCGGTACATCTTCGTAAGAACCATTATTAATGGCCCACAAGGTCAAAGCCATTTCAGCTGTATCCAAAGTGCTGAATTGTTTTTGCTTCATCAATTCAGTAACCACTTCACCGTGTTGCAGCTGTTTGCGTGTAGCTTCATCCAAATCGGAAGCAAATTGCGAGAAGGCTGCCAACTCACGATATTGGGCAAGTGCCAAACGGATACCGCCACCCAGTTTTTTAATTACTTTGGTTTGCGCAGCACCACCTACGCGCGATACCGAAATACCGGCATTAATCGCAGGACGGATACCGGCGTTAAACAAGTCGGTTTCCAAGAAAATCTGACCGTCGGTAATCGAAATCACGTTTGTCGGTACGAATGCAGAGACGTCGCCGGCTTGCGTTTCAATAATCGGCAATGCAGTCAGAGAGCCTGTTTTGCCCTTCACTTCGCCATTAGTCAGTTTTTCAACCTCGTGCTCATTTACACGGGCAGCACGCTCCAACAAGCGGGAGTGAAGATAGAAAACGTCGCCAGGATATGCTTCACGACCGGGAGGACGGCGCAGCAACAGGGAAATTTGACGGTAAGCAACAGCTTGTTTGGACAAGTCATCATATACAATCAATGCGTCTTCACCGCGGTCGCGGAAAAACTCGCCCATCGTACAACCTGCATAAGGTGCAATATATTGCAGAGCCGCAGCTTCAGATGCAGTCGCCGCAACCACAATAGTGTGTTCCATTGCGCCATGCTCTTCCAATTTTCGTACTACATTGGCAATAGAAGATGCTTTTTGACCGATTGCAACATAAATACAGATAACGCCCGTACCTTTTTGGTTGACAATAGCATCCAATGCTACGGCCGTTTTACCTGTTTGACGGTCACCAATGATCAGCTCACGTTGACCGCGACCAATCGGAACCATTGAGTCAATGGCCTTCAGACCGGTTTGCATAGGCTGGTCAACTGATTTACGGGCAATTACACCCGGTGCAATTTTTTCGATTGGCGCTGTGGAAGATGTGTTGATCGGGCCTTTGCCATCAATCGGGCGACCCAGCGCATCTACAACGCGACCAACCAACTCACGGCCGACAGGTACTTCCAAAATACGGCCGGTACAAGTAACTGTGTCGCCTTCTTTAATATGTTCGTATTCACCCAACACTACGGCGCCGACGGAGTCGCGCTCCAAGTTCATCGCCAAACCGAAAGTGTTACCCGGGAATTCGAGCATCTCACCTTGCATTGCGTCTGACAAGCCATGAATACGAACAATACCGTCTGTTACAGAAATAACCGTACCACGGGTACGTACTTCTGTATTTCCAGACAGATTTTCAATTTTAGCTTTAATCAAATCGCTAATTTCAGCAGGATTAAGCTGCATGAAAACTCTCCTAATTTGTCATAGTCGCATACAGGGCATTCAATTTACCCTGCACCGACAAATCCAAGACCTGGTCACCCACTTCAACTTTGACACCGCCAATTAATTCAGGCGCGACTTCAGTTGTAATCTGCAACTTACTGTCAAAGCGTTTTTTCAATATTTCAGCCAACTCAGCCAATTGATCTTCAGTCAATGGATAAGCACTGTAAATCACAGCGGACTTAGTATGATTGAATGACAAGGTTAAAGCTTGATATTGAGCATAGACTTCAGGCAATACAGGCAAACGTTTTTGCTCTGCCAGAACAGTAATGAAATTCTTCAATTCATCACTTTTTAATTCAACGAGTTCGGCAAGTACATTTACCTTTTCAGAAGTATTGATTTCAGGTTGCTCAAGAAAAGAAATTACTTTCTGATTTTGAACAACCGCGGCTAATTCTTCCAGTCCGCCCAACCAAGACTCAATTTGGTTTTTTTCCTGCGCCAGATTAAACAATGCTTTCGCATAAGGTCTGGCAATCGTTGCGAACTCAGCCATAAGATTACAGCTCCTGTTTTAAAGCGCTGAGCAGCTGCGCATGTTTTGAAGTATCTACTTCACTGCGCAAAATAGACTCTGCACCTTTAACCGCCAACGCAGCAACTTGTTCACGCAAAACTTCGCGTGCACGATTCATTTCTTGCTGGGCATCAGCTTTAGCTTGTGCTGTAATCCGCACTGCCTCGACAGTAGCTTGCTCTTTCGCTTCTTCTACGATTTTGGCGGCACGTTTTTCGGCGTTTGCTACCATTTCGGAAACTTGGTTACGCCCTTCAGCCAAGAGTTCTGCAACTTTCTTCTCTGCCTGTTCAAAATCGCTCTTACCGCGCTCGGCAGCAGCCAAGCCTTCGGCAATTTTTGCGGCACGCTCATCCAATGCTTTTGCGATTGGCGGCCACACGAATTTCATGGTAAACCAAACCAAACCGAAAAAGACGATGATTTGAGCGAATAAGGTTGCATTAATATTCACGTTAGTTAACCTTCGTACTAGTGTTAATCAAACAGACCGAAGTCTGTACCTAGACGGATCACGCCGTTTGATTATGCACCAAATGGTTTAACGAAGGCGAACAACAGTGCAATAGCCACACCAATCAGGAATGCGGCATCAATCAGACCAGCAATCAGGAACAATTTAGTTTGCAGCGGACCAATCAATTCAGGTTGACGAGCAGAAGACTCCAGATATTTGGAACCGACCATTGCGATACCGATAGAGGCACCCAATGCACCCAATGCTACGATCAAACCACATGCAATTGCTACCAAACCCATTTTTTACTCCTTGAGAAAACAAAGAAAGTTAATGAAAAACTACCTAATAAATTAATGTGCATCATGAGCTTGTCCGATATAGACAAACGCCAAGGCCATAAAGATAAATGCCTGCAGGGTAATCACCAAAATATGGAAAATCGCCCATGCCAATCCGGCAAGGATGTGGAAACCAAACAGAATCGGATCCAACACTTCAACGCTTCCAGATGTCGCCCAAGCGCCACCCAGCAAAGCAATCAGAAGGAACACCAGCTCGCCGGCATACATGTTACCGAACAACCGCATACCGTGAGAAACTGTTTTAGAAAGGAATTCGACCAGATTCAAAAGGAAGTTGGCGGGAGCAAGTTTGGCACCGAATGGGGCGCTGAACAACTCATGAATCCAACCACGGATACCTTTGATTTTGATATTGTAATAAATACAAATCACCAAGACGCCGATAGCCAACGCTAATGTGGTATTCAAATCTGCGGTCGGTACAATACGCAACAATGCATGATGGTTACCGGTAATGATGTTTTGCCACAGCCACGGGAACAAATCAACCGGCAGCATATCCATGGCATTCATCAGGAAAATCCATACAAACAGCGTCAAGCCTAACGGGGCGATGGCTTTTCGAGATTGCTCGTTGTGAATAATGCTTTTACACATATCATCCACAAACTCAAACAAAATCTCGACGGCAGCCTGAAAACGTCCGGGCACACCCGCCGTCGCCTTCCTGGCCCCACGCAAAAGTAGGAAACTTCCGATTACACCCAACAATACAGAGAAAAATATTGCATCAATATTAATAAAAGAAAAATCAGCAATATTATCCAAGCCTTGTCCTTTAGCGACATCGGAAAGGCTGGTCAAACTTTGCAAGTGGTGCGTGATGTAATCAGTAGCAGTAATTTTGTCACCTGCCATAATGCTTCACTCTCAACAATACTAAAAAAACCAAATGGCTGACACCGAGCAATCCGAACAAGAACGGAAAGAATATCAAAGACTGATGCCAAACTGCGAATACGGCAAGCATCATTACCAGCGACAGCACTACTTTTAAAACTTCCCCAATAATGAACGCTTTACCATGATACAAAGGGTTACACTTGGAAAGTTTTAAAAGTAAAACTGCGAAAGCGGAGGGAATAAGATAGGAAAACCCGCCTGCGACAGCAGACCAAAATCCTGCCAAACCTGAAAATGCGGCGCTAATCAGCGCAACCGCTGCCAAAACCAGAATTTGTAAGATGAGAATCTGCTTCATAAAAACGGGAAATCCCGACAGTAATGCGAGGCTAAATATAATCAAGAAGCCTATGAACGTCAAGCAATATGTTAATCTTTGTGAGTTCATATCCAACTTTGCCTTAACGTAAGGCAAAGAGTTCGCATTATATCACGCATTACATACAATTACAGACATTAGATTGCAGAATTTTCAATATTTTCATCTTGATTCTAAAAGCAGGTCATCTGAACGTTTCAGACGACCTTCGACATCAGGCTTTATAAGGGTTTCTGTTTTATTTCGTTTAAAATAAAACGATAAAAATCAGGCAAGTCTTTGGCGGATTTTCTTTTCGCAGAATATTCTGTGATTCAGGACATAACCCACATTAATACCATCATCATTCAACAACTGCCCATCCCTCTTTTTTCAGACGACCCCACCTTCAAACGTCGTCTGAAACCCGTTTCCACTCCAACGCCAAATCATACAAGGCTTTTTTGCCTTCGCCGGTAATTTTGGCGGCAAGTTCGGCGGCCTGCTTGGTGGGCAGCTCGGCGGCGAGGATTTTCATAACGTTTTGGGCGGCATCGGGCAAGGTATCGTGTTTTTCACGGGGCGCAGGATGGAGGATGAGCACCATTTCGCCGCGCGCCTGATTGCCGTCGTTTTTCAGGGTCGTCTGAATTTCAGTAACCGTGCCGCTGAGGAAGGTTTCGAAGGTTTTGGTGATTTCTCGAGCGAGGGTCAGGCTGCGTTCGGGGAAGAGAGCCGCCATGTCGGCAAGGGTGGCTTCGATGCGGTGCGGGGTTTCAAACATTACGACGGGAAAATCAGCCTGCACCCATTTGGCAAGCAGCTTCTGCCGTTCGCCGGATTTCGGCGGCAAAAAACCGTTGAAGTAGAAATTGGGTTCGGTAACACCTGCGACGCTCAATGCACCCATGACCGCGCTCGCACCGACAACGGGGACAACTTTAAACCCTGCCTCGCGCACGCGGCGAGCGAGTTTCGCACCAGGATCGCAAACCGCAGGCGTACCCGCGTCGGAAACTTGTGCGACAGTGAGGTCGTCTGAAAGATGGTTGATGATTTTGTCCGCCATCTGTTGTTCGTTATGCTCGCGCACGCTGACAAGCTTGCCCTGTATGCCGTATGCACTCAGAAGCTGTGCGGTAACGCGCGTATCTTCGGCGCAGATAATATCGGCTTTTTGCAGGACGGCGAGCGCGCGCAGGGTGATGTCCGCCAAATTGCCGATGGGCGTGGCGACAACGTATAATGTCCGTTTTTCAATACTGTCGGCGGCTTTTTGAAGGTGTTTTTGAAACATGGCTTTATCAGGTCGTCTGAAAACAATATAACGATATTATACGGGGTAAACTTCCATGCGTCTGAACCACAAACAAGGGGTGGCGGGCGAAGATGCCGCGCTGGCGTTTCTTCTTTCGCAAGGCTGCAAACTCGTGGCGCGCAACTGGCACTGCGCTTACGGTGAAATCGATTTGATTGTCAAAAACGGTAACATGATTCTGTTTGTTGAAGTAAAATACCGCAAAAATCAGGGTTTCGGCGGTGCCGCATACAGTATTTCGCCGTCTAAGTTATTGAAACTGCAACGGTCTGCGGAGTATTATCTGCAACAAAACGGCATGACGGATAGCGCGTGCCGCATCGATGCGGTGCTGATAGAAGGAAACCGCCCGCCCGAATGGATAAAGAATATTACAGGTTGACGATATGACGACATTACAAGAGCGCGTTGCCGCCCATTTCGCCGAAAGCATCCTTGCCAAACAGGAAGCCGAAAAAGTATTGGTCGGGCCGACTGCTCAAGCAGCGGAATTGATGCTGCAATGCCTGATGAACGATGGCAAAATTTTAGCCTGCGGCAACGGCGGTTCGGCTGCCGACGCGCAGCACTTCGCCGCCGAAATGACCGGACGCTTTGAAAAAGAGCGCATGGAACTCGCCGCCGTCGCACTGACGACGGACACTTCCGCGCTGACCGCCATCGGCAACGACTACGGCTTCGACCATGTGTTCAGCAAACAAGTGCGCGCGCTTGGACGTGCCGGCGACGTTTTGGTCGGCATCTCCACCTCCGGCAACTCCGCCAACGTTATCGAAGCCATCAAAGCAGCACACGAACGCGATATGCACGTCATCGCCATGACCGGCCGCGACGGCGGCAAAATCGCCGCCATGCTCAAAGATACCGACGTACTGCTCAACGTCCCCTACCCGCGCACCGCCCGCATTCAGGAAAACCATATCCTGCTGATACACGCCATGTGCGACTGCATCGACTCCATGTTGCTTGAAGGAATGTAAGCCTTTTTTTCAGACGACCCCTTTTAAAGGTCGTCTGAAACATATCCGCCGAACCCATCATCAAGGAAAAAATATGAACATCAAACGTCATACCGCACCCGTTCTGACCGCCCTCCTCCTCAGCCTGACACTCAGCGGCTGTGTCGGCGTACTCCTCGGCGGCGCGGCAGTCGGCACCAAATCTGCCGTCGACCGCCGCACCACAGGCGCGCAAACCGACGACAACGTAATGGCGGTACGCGTCGAAACCACCGCCCGCTCCTACCTGCGCCAAAACAACCAAGCGCAGGGTTACACCCCCAAACTCAACGTCGTCGGCTACAACCGCCACCTGCTGCTGCTCGGACAAGTTGCCACTGAAGGCGAAAAACAATTCGTCGAACAAATCGCCCGCGCCGAACAAGCCGCCGAAGGCGTGTACAACTACATCACCGTCGCCCCCCAAGGACGCACCTTCGGCGACGTAACCAACGACACATGGGGCACATCCAAAGTCCGCACCGCCCTTTTGGGCCTCAAGCCCACCACGCAGGCGCGCGTCAAAATCGTGACCTACGGCAACGTGACCTATGTGATGGGTATCCTGACGCCTGAAGAACAAGAAAAAGTTACCCAACGCGTCAGCACCACCGTGGGCGTACAAAAAGTCGTTACCCTGTATCAAAACTACACCCAACAGCCATAGGATTGCCCCTTGACTGACAGGTCGTCTGAAACCTGATTTTGTTTCAGACGACCTATTACGATACAATCCGCCCGATTGATTTCATTTTTACCGATTTATCATGTCCAAAACCCCTAAATCCTCATTCCAACTCAAACCCAAACATTTAATCGGAGCCTTTTTCGGCGTCTGCATCATTGCCGTTGCCGCCTTGGTCATCGGCGTCATCAGCACCATCAAAAGCCACGATTCCCAAGAACGCGAAGCCATTAAAAACAAACCCGTTCCCAAAGACACCCCTGTCGAAGTCTGGCGCCCCATCGGCGCTCCCGAAGAGGACAGAACCAAGCCTGCCGCCAAAACCGAGCTTGACGACGACGAGAAAACCGATTCCCGCAATCCCGTCATCCCGCCTAAAAACAAATCAAACGGCAAAAACAGCAACACCGCCCCGACTGAGGACGAAGCCTCAGAAGACAAACCCGCCAATAACAAAGCAAACGCCAAACCTGCTGTAACCGAAACGCCTGATACCGAAGAAAAAACGCCGCGCAGCACACCCGCCGCAGCAGGCAACAGACGTACGCCGTCGGAACAGCCGGCCGAATCCAAACCCGCGGCAAAACCTGAACAGCGTCAACCCGAAGCAGCCAAGCCGGCACCTAAGCCGACGCCGAAACCCAAGGCTCCTTCCAAATCCAAAGAAGTCATCGACAATCTATTCTAGTGCGGACTGGCATTCGGCTTTAATTTGAACTTCAGGCATCAGCCCCGAATCAAAAAGTAAAGCCGAAATATCCGCACGCCTCGTTGCAGTGTTCCAAAAATAAGCTGCCGACTCATCCCCTTCCCTTTCAGACGACCTTTGTACCGCAACAAGGTCGTCTGAAACCATCAAGGAAACAACATGAACGAAATCATCATCAAAACCCCCGAAGAAATCGAGAAAATGCGCGAACTGGGCAAACTCGTCGCCGAAGCCCTCGACTACATCGGACAATTCGTCAAGCCCGGCGTAACCACCAACGAAATCGACAAACTCGTTTACGACTACCACGTCAACGTCCAAGGCGGCTATCCCGCCCCCTTGCACTACGGCAACCCGCCCTACCCCAAATCCTGCTGCACCTCCGTCAACCACGTCATCTGCCACGGCATTCCCGACGACAAGCCGCTCAAAGAAGGCGACATCATCAACATCGACCTGACCATCAAAAAAGACGGCTTCCACGGCGACTCAAGCCGCATGTTTACCGTCGGCAAAGTCTCCCCCATCGCCCAACGCCTGATCGACATCACCCACGAATCCATGATGGCGGGCATCGCCGCCGTCAAACCCGGCGCAACCTTGGGCGACATCGGCTATGCCTGCCAACAAGTTGCCGAAAACGCAGGCTACTCCGTCGTACAGGAATTTTGCGGCCACGGCATCGGACGCGGTTTCCACGAAGCCCCGCAAGTCCTGCACTACGGCAGGAAAGGACAAGGCGTCGTCCTGAAGCCCGGCATGATTTTCACCATCGAGCCGATGATCAACCAAGGCAAACGCCACCTGCGCATCCTAAACGACGGCTGGACGGTCGTGACCAAAGACCGCTCCCTCTCCGCCCAATGGGAACATGAAGTTTTAGTGACAGAAACCGGCTACGAAATCCTGACCATCAGCCCTGCCACCGGCAAACCCTAATCTGTCAAACCATCCCGCTTTCAAAGCAAAAAGGTCGTCTGAAATATAAACAAGGTTGTTGGCGAAACCCACAAACCTCGTTTTCAGACGACCTTTTAAATTGCCTCCATCAAAACCATTCCCGACCACCCAATCCAGATCTAAACATCGGGCTGAGATATAGACAAATCTGCCCATCTCCACTGTACTTTCTCCACAATTTCATGCAAAACAATTATGTATAATAAATAATGTCAAACGCAACATTCCCGAAACGACTGTTTATTTGTGTAAAATATTACCGATACCCAATTACTATTCTGTTGTTTTAAATGCTTTTTTTTCTATAAAATATTTAACTTGGAAATATTTAGCCAATTTATGAAGAATTCTACAAAACTTCTTTCGAATATACTGTCTAACAATTCAGTATAGATAGTTTTCTATGTCGCAATTAATGATTTCCCCTGTAAGGAACTTTGCTGCCGAAAACTAATTTGCACTTTCCCAATGTGAAGAAGCAGAATTGCTTATCAACAAACAATACAGAAGAAAAAGGAATTTTCATGAAGTCGTTTGAGAAAATTGACAACATCCGCGATATCCGCAAAAAACTCGGTTTGAACCAAATGGACTTTTGGAGCCGTATCGGCGTAACTCAGTCCGGTGGTTCACGTTACGAATCCGGCCGCAATATGCCCAAACCTGTACGCGAGCTGCTGCGCTTGGTACACATCGAACGCGTTGACTTGGCAAAAGTAAACCGCGACGATTTGGCGATTGCCTCCCTGCTGAAAAACCGCGACCCTGAGTTGTACGCTTCCTTGAAAAAAGAAGCCAAATCCGACAAAGGCAAATAAGCCCGTTTCGATTTGTTTCAAAAAGGTCGTCTGAAACGATATTCCGTTTCAGACGACCTTTTTGCGCTATAATCCGCAATTATTTTTTAAACAGACGTTTGCCCGCAAACCCTTTTACAGACAGCATTTTTTACCATGTTAGACAAATACAATCCCGCCGAAATCGAATCCAAACACTATCAAAACTGGGAAACCCAAGGTTATTTCCAGCCCGATATGGATTTGACCAAACCGTCTTTTTCCATCCAACTGCCGCCGCCCAACGTAACCGGTACGCTGCACATGGGTCATGCCTTCAACCAAACCATTATGGACGGTCTGACCCGCTACTACCGCATGAAAGGCTGCAACACCGCCTGGATTCCCGGCACCGACCACGCGGGCATCGCCACGCAAATCGTGGTCGAGCGCCAGCTTGCCGCGCAAAACGTGTCCCGTCATGACTTGGGTCGTGAAAAATTCTTGGAAAAAGTGTGGGAATGGAAAGAAGTGTCCGGCGGCACGATTACGCAGCAGATGCGCCGCGTGGGCTGTTCCGCAGACTGGACGCGCGAGTATTTTACGATGGACGACGTGCGCGCCGAAACCGTGACCGAGGTGTTCGTGCGCCTGTATGAACAGGGCTTGATTTACCGCGGCAAACGCTTGGTGAACTGGGATCCCGTGCTCGGCACGGCGGTATCGGATTTGGAAGTGGAAAGCGTGGAAGAACAAGGCTCTATGTGGCACATCCGCTATCCGCTGGCGGACAATCCTGCCGAAGCCGTTATCGTGGCGACCACCCGTCCCGAAACTCTGTTGGGCGACGTGGCCGTTGCCGTCAATCCTGAAGACGAACGTTATACCCATTTGATTGGCAAAGAACTAATCCTGCCGCTGACCGGCCGCACCATCCCCGTGATTGCCGACGAATACGTTGAAAAAGACTTCGGTACCGGCTGCGTGAAAATCACGCCTGCGCACGACTTCAACGACTACGAAGTCGGCAAACGCCACGACACACGCCTGATTAACGTGTTTGACTTGGAAGCCAAAGTGCTGGCAAACGCCGAAGTGTTCAACTTCAAAGGCGAAGCGCAACAAGGTTTTGCCCTGCCTGAAAAATACGCAGGCTTAGACCGCTTTGCCGCACGCAAACAAATGGTTGCCGATTTGCAGGAACAAGGCTTGTTGGTCGAAATCAAAGCGCACACGCTGATGACACCGAAAGGCGACCGCACAGGTTCGGTAATTGAACCGATGCTGACCAGCCAATGGTTTGTCGCCATGTCCGCCACACCAAACGGCGGCGAGCCTGACAGCGAATACAAAGGCCTGAGCCTTGCCGACAAAGCCAAAAAAGCCGTCGACAGCGGCGCGGTACGCTTCATCCCCGAAAACTGGGTCAATACCTACAACCAATGGATGAACAACATCCAAGATTGGTGTATCTCGCGCCAACTGTGGTGGGGGCATCAAATCCCCGCGTGGTACGATGAAGCAGGCAATGTTTACGTCGCCCGCAATCAGGAAGAAGCCGAAAAACAAGCCGGCAAAACAGGCTTGACCCGCGAAGAAGACGTATTGGACACATGGTTCTCTTCCGCACTCGTGCCGTTCTCCACGCTCGGCTGGCCGTCTGAAACCGACGAACTCAAAGCCTTCCTGCCGTCCAACGTCTTGGTCACCGGCTACGAAATCATCTTCTTCTGGGTGGCGCGCATGATTATGATGACCACCCACTTCACCGGCAAAGTACCGTTTAAAGACGTGTACATCCACGGCATCGTGCGCGACCACGAAGGCAAAAAAATGTCCAAATCCGAAGGCAACGTCATCGACCCCGTCGATTTGATTGACGGCATCGACTTGGACAAGCTGCTGGTGAAACGCACGACCGGCCTGCGCAAACCCGAAACCGCGCCGAAAGTGGAAGAAGCCACGAAAAAACTCTTCCCCGAAGGAATCCCCAGCATGGGCGCGGACGCCTTGCGCTTCACCATGGCAAGCTACGCCAGCTTGGGGCGCAGCGTGAACTTCGACTTCAAACGCGCCGAAGGCTACCGCAACTTCTGCAACAAAATCTGGAACGCCACCAACTTCGTCTTGATGAACACCGAAAATCAAGACTGCGGCTACGGCGCAACCGCCACCGAGCCGCGCGGCTACTCCTTCCCCGATATGTGGATCATAGGTCGTCTGAATCAGACCATCGAGCAGGTTACGCAAGCCTACGAAACCTACCGCTTTGATTTGGCAGCGGAAACCTTGTACAGCTTCGTATGGAACGACTATTGCGACTGGTATCTGGAACTCGCCAAAGTGCAGCTCCAAACCGGCTGCGCCAGCCGCCAACGCGCTACACGCCATACCTTATTGCGCGTACTCGAAGCCGCCCTGCGCCTGCTGCACCCGATTATCCCGTTCATCACCGAAGAATTGTGGCAAACCGTTGCCCCCATGTGCGACGCGAAAACCGCCGACAGCATCATGCTCGCCCGCTTCCCCGAAGCCGACCGCGAACAAATCATTCAGACGACCTTCGAGCAAATGACCGTGTTGCAGGATTTGATTGGCGCCGTCCGCAACCTGCGCGGCGAAATGGGTATCCAGCCCAACGTGAAAGCCCCCCTGTTTGTCGAAAGCGCGGACGACTTGGCGGACTACCTCAAATACCTGCCGATGATGACCCGCCTGACCGAAGCACAGCAAGTCGCCGCCCTGCCTGAAAGCGAAGACGCGCCCGTCGCCGTCTGCAACGGCGCGCGCCTGATGCTGAAAGTCGAAATCGACAAAGCCGCTGAAACCGCCCGTTTGAGCAAAGAAGCCGAGAAGCTGCAAAAAGCCTTGGACAAACTCAATGCCAAACTCTCCAAACCCGGCTACACCGAAAAAGCCCCCGCGCATCTGGTGGAAAAAGATAAAGCCGATTTGGCGGAGTTGGAAGACAAAATGGCAAAAGTTCAAAATCAGTTGGCGAAGTTGAAAGACTGATAGGTTGAAGAAACAGAAAGGTCGTCTGAAAATGGGTTTCAGACGACCTTTTTAGAAAGGAAAAAAATGTCTGATCATCGCTACTATATAGTTCCTGTATCTCCCGTAGGGAAGAAAAAAAAGGAGCTTGCAGAACAGATCCGAAATTATATGCTGGAGCAAGGTTGGATTTATCCTGAGTTGCAAGAAGTTTTTTATTATGGAGAACTAGGTTATACGTTTACCAACAAAGGAATTATTGAATTTGTAGGTGAAAAAAATGCCCGATATTCCTGCGGCATCTACTTTCAGATTGAAGATGAGCCGACGCTGTTCACTGCTTTGGAAAACTTTGGAAAAGGCGAGCTTGTTTGTCCGCATTGCAGTCAACATTATGCTCAAGGTGAGGAGATGGATATAGAAGACCTATTGCCTTCGTTTGATTTTGATGACGAAGGTGGCTATCTCACTTGTTCTGTTTGTGGAACTGAAGATTTGTATTATCGCTTTTTACCGTCGAATACCACTGATGCCGATATGGCTTATTCCGATTTTGCTGTTGTTTTCCCAGGTGTTGGCGAAGTGTCAGCTAGCAGCTTGTGCAAGAAAATTGCTGAATTTGCAGGCATCCCTTGTGTGACTATATACGAGGTCTCTTAATTGTTCTTGATAATAACAAAGGTCGTCTGAAACTTGGTTTCCCTATCTTTTATCACTTTTAGCAAGCCTTCCCACTACGGGCGGTGCGGTTTGCCGCATACGCCGTAATCGGGATTTTTTTGGACGCGGAATGTCTGCCATTTGGCAGAATTGGAAGACAAAATGGCGAAAGTTCAAAATCAGTTGGCGAAGTTGAAAGACTAAATCAGCCCTGTATTTGAAGAACAAAAGCTACCTGAAAACCAAAAATGTTTTTTCAGGTAGCCTTTGTCTTGTTTGGATTTACCTACTCTGCCGCAGCCTTCAACTCCATCGCTCGGGTATAAAACGCGTGGGCATCCATTCCCGCCTCTGCAAAAGCGGCAATCGGAATAAAATAGGCGATGTTACGGTCGATATAAAACAGCAGGAATGCTTGGTCTTCGATGATACGTTCCACGCCTGCCCAATGATGAAAATGCCTGTTGCGCCCTGCTTCCTCCTGTGTCAAGCCTTCGGCTGAAAGGCTAAGGGAGAAACGCCGCCCTTTCAGAGGATGGGCAGCCCTGCGGGCAAAGCTGCGATATGTCCAACGCTGATCAAAATACATCACCATGGAGGTGGCGTAGATGAGACCCGCCATTATCCATAGAGAGCTGCTGTCGTCTCTGGCTTTATACAGACAGTACTCCAAACTGTCAGTTTGCGAATCGGCAAACAGATAGCAGTTTTGAACATAAGTGTTGTTGATGCCGTTAAACAACCAACAAGCAAAGACGAATAGAATGCCCCACATCAGCAGGAACGCAGCCGAACCAAACCAATATTTGCGCCGCCAATCAGGCTCTATATAACGCAAAAGCCGCTTTCCCGCATAGCGTCTGTCTTGATCAGTAGGAGAGAAGGATATTTGCAGGTGGTCAGTTTGCCGGGGTTCTGTGTACATAGCGCATCCCAAGATTGCTGGTTATTCAGGCAACTCCATTTTATGTGAAATAAGCCGTGTGGTGCGGTTTTATCGATGCAAAACCGACCTTCCCTACGATTTGGAATTTCGTGAAAAGGTCGTCTGAAACGCCGTTTCCGTCTCTTTAATCGTTTTAAGGAGTTTCCCACCACGCTTTTTTCGGTTTGCCGCATACGCCGCAATCAGGATTTTTGTGGACGCGGAATGTCTGCCATTTGGCGGTGAGGGTGTTGTAGGTCGTCAGTTTGCCGTGTGCCGGTTCGCCTGCGCCGGTAAGGATTTTAAGGGCTTCGGCGGCTTGGGTGGCGCCGATGATGCCAACCAGTGGGGAAAATACGCCGAACAGGGCGCAGGCTCCGTCGTCGGCGGTGTCGCCGTCAAACAGGCAGGAGTAGCAAGGGCTGTCTGTCAAATCGGGGCGGTACACGGCGATTTGCCCTTCAAAACGCACGGCGGCACCGGAAACCAGCGGGGTACGGGTGGCAACGGCGGCGCGGTTGATGGCTTGGCGGGTGGGATAGTTGTCGGTGCAGTCGAGGACGATGTCGGCAGTGCGCATGAGTTCGGTCAGGCGGTCTTCGTCCAGCTTTTCGGTCAGGGCGGTAATGTCACACGCGCTGTTGACGGCTTTCAGACGACCTGCCATCACTTGCGCTTTGGCTTGTCCGATATCGGCTTCGGTGAAGGCGGTTTGGCGTTGGAGGTTGGTATCGTCTATGGTGTCGTGGTCGGCGATGATGAGTTTGCCGACGCCTGATGCGGCAAGATACGGGAGGGCTGCCGCACCCAGTCCGCCGCAGCCGACGACGAGGACGCGGGCGGCAAGGATTTTTTCCTGCCCTTCGATACCGATTTCGTCGAGAAGGATGTGGCGGCTGTAACGGAGCAGTTGGTGGTCGTTCATGATGGGTCGTCTGAATGTTGTATCGCGGATGGAGTCGGCAAAACGGGCAACGCCGTCCCGATGTTTACCCCCTGTTGTATAGTGGATTAACTTTAAACCGGTACGGCGTTGCCTCGCCTTAGCTCAAAGAGA
>CAUOMQ010000040.1:0-17487 GCA_963456805.1 uncultured Neisseria sp.
AAACCTGTGTTTGGGGTTTCGGTTGTCGGGGGAAAAGGAATTTTGCAAAGGTCTCCGTCTGAAACTTGGTTTCCCAGTTTTCAGACGACCTTTTCGATTAGATGGAAGACAGAATCTTGCACCACCGCCATTCCCACGCCAAACGTGGAAAGGACAAGGCAAATGTTACGAAAACAACGTCGTCTGAAACGGCAAACCTGCAAACTTTTCAGACGACCTTGGTAAGGTTTGTCGGATCAAAAAACCGTCGTTAAAGCGGTCAGGTTTTCAGACGACCTTCAGGCAGATTCCGTCTTCAGCGGATAATCCCGCGCGTAGATTGGGCGAAGAAGTCTTTAAACACCGCCAGCTCTGCCTGCGTTTCGGCGCGACGGAGGATGTCGGCTTTGGCTTCTTCAAACGGGATGCCGCGGTGGTAGATGGTTTTATACACATCTTTGACGGCGGCGATTTGCTCGGCGGTGAAGCCGTTGCGGCGCATGCCTTCGCTGTTGATGCCTGCGGGTTCGGCGCGGTAGCCTGCCGCCATGAAGTACGGCGGTACGTCTTTGTGTACGCCTGCGGCAAAGGCAGTCATGGCGTAGTCGCCGATTTGGCAGAACTGGAACACCAGCGTGTAGCCGCCCAAGACGACGTAGTCGCCGATGGTAACGTGTCCGGCGAGCGAGGCGTTGTTGGCGAAGATGGTGTGGTTGCCGATGACGCAGTCGTGCGCGAGGTGGCAATACGCCATAATCCAGTTGTCGTCGCCGACGCGGGTTTCGCCGATGCCGGTTACCGTGCCGAGGTTGAAGGTGGTGAATTCGCGGATGGTGTTGCCGTTGCCGATAATCAGCTTGGTCGGCTCGTCGCGGTATTTTTTGTCCTGCGGGATTTCGCCGAGGCTGGCAAATTGGAAAATGCGGTTGTTTTCGCCGATGGTGGTGTGGCCGTTGATGACGGTATGCGGGCCGATTTCGGTGTTCGCACCGATTTGGACGTTGGGGCCGATGACGGTGTACGCACCGACTTTGACGCTGGAGTCGAGTTCGGCTTTGGGGTCAATGACGGCGGTCGGGTGGATGAGGGTCATGTTTTTCCTTTCCTGTCGTGTTGCCGCGAAGATGCGCGACGGCAACAGGTCGTCTGAAAACTTTCAGACGACCTTTTTCTGAACACTCAAACCACGCGTTTGGCACACATGATGATGGCTTCGACGGCGACTTGCCCATCCACTTTGGCGACGGCGCTGAATTTGCCGATGCCGCGTTTGTTGGTCAGCAGCTCGACTTCGAAAACAAGCTGGTCGCCGGGGATGACTTGGCGTTTGAAGCGGGCTTCGTCTATGCCGGCGAAGAAGAAAAATTCGTTGTCTTTGCGGCCGCCTTCGCTGAGGATGGCGAGTGTGCCGCAGGCTTGCGCCATGGCTTCGATGATGAGTACGCCGGGCATGACGGGCAGGTCGGGGAAATGGCCTTGGAACTGCGGCTCGTTCATGGTGACGTTTTTAATCGCGGTCAGGGTTTTCATGGACTCGAAGGCGGTGATGCGGTCGAGTTGCAAAAACGGGTAGCGGTGGGGAATGAGTTTTTGGATGTCTTTGGCTTCGATGGGGAGTTGTACGTCCATGTTCGTCGTATTCCTTGGTATTTCGGGGTTGGCTGGGCGGTTTCATCGCGGGGGCTTTAAAACGGCAGGCTTTGCCGCTTTGTTGGGATTTAAAGCGCATCCGCCATGTAAACCGATTGTGGGATTATTCGTCTTTTTCGCTGTCGCTCAGACGGTTTTCCAATGTTTTGAGGCGTTTGTTCATTTCGCTCAGGCGGTGGATGTAAACGGCGTTGCGCGCCCATTCTTTATGGGTGGACATTGGGAAGATGCCGGCGAGGTGTTTGCCGCTTTCGGTAATGCTGTGGGTCACGGACGTGCCGCCGCCGATGGTGGTTTTGTCGGCGATTTCGATGTGTCCGACCGTACCGACGCCGCCGCCGATAATGCAGTAGCTGCCGATGGTAACGCTGCCTGAGATGCCGGTTTTGGCGGCGATGACGGTGTGCGAACCAATTTTGCAGTTGTGTCCGATTTGGACTTGGTTGTCGATTTTGGTGCCGTTGCCGACGGTGGTGTCGCTCATCGCGCCGCGGTCGATGTTGGTGTTCGAGCCGATTTCTACGTCGTCGCCCAGCGTTACCGCGCCGGTTTGCGGGATTTTAAACCATGAATCGCCGGCGAAGGCGAGTCCGAATCCGTCCGCGCCGATGACTGCGCCGCTGTGGATTTCGACGCGGTTGCCCAGTGTGCAGCCGTAATAAACGACGGCATTGGGATGCAGGACGACTTCGTCGCCCAGTTTGCAATCGTGTTGGACAACGGCGTTTGCCAAGATGCGGCAGCCTTCACCAAGCACGGTGTTCGCGCCGATGTAGGCGTTTGCGCCGATTTCGCAGCTTGCAGGAACGGTCGCACTTTCCTCGACGACGGCGGTCGGATGGATGCCGCCGCGCGCTTTGACGATGGGCGAAAACAGGCGGGCGACTTTGGCGAAATAGAGATAGGGATCATCGGCGACAATCAGGTTTCGCCCTTCAAATTCGTTTACTGCTTTGGCGGAAACGATGACCGCACCCGCGCTGCTGTCGTGGACTTCGGCTTTGTATTTCGGATTGGCGAGAAAGCTGATGTGTTCCGCCTGCGCGTCTGCGAGCGGGCGCACGGCGGCGACGGAAATGTCCTCGCCGCGCCATTCGCCGCCAAGCTGCGCTGTGATTTGGGACAGGGTGTAGGTTTTTGAAGTCATGATGTTTCGTAAGCTTTGAGATGAGGTCGTCTGAAAGGGACGGCGGGAGCAGTCGGACAGAACGGTTTGCCTAAAACGTATGCCGGCAGGAGTGATAAGACAGGTAATTATATCGTTTATTGGATTTTCAGACGACCCTTCGCTTGAAAGAGGTCGTCTGAAAACAGGTTTGCTGTATCTCGTTCAGCTCTCCGATTAACGTGTATTCAGGGCTTTAATCACGCTGTCGGTAATGTCGTAACGCGCGTTGACGTAAATCACGTCCTGCAAAATCACATCGTAGCCTTCGCGTTTGGCAAGATCGACGATGATGCGGTTGGCGTTTTGCTGGAGGGCGGCAAATTCTTCGTTGCGGCGCAGGTTGTAGTCTTCTGCCAGCTCCGCCTGTTTCTTGCGGAACTGCTGAACCAGCTCGCCCCAGCGTTTTGCCGCAGCTTCACGCTCTTTGCCCTGCAATTTGCCTTCGGACAGGGATTTTTCGAGCTTTTCACCTTCTTGCTGCAATTTCTGCAAAGCGTCCTGACGGCTGCGGAATTCTTTTTCCAAGGTCGTCTGAATGCGTTGCGCCTGCTTGGACTCAAGATAAACGCGCTCGGTATTGATAAAGCCGATTTTCTGTACGGCTTCCGCCGCCGCAGCTTGGTTCATCAACCCGAAGCCCAATAAAGCCGCGCCGCCGAGGCGGAAGGCGTTGGCAATGATGTTCATCTGGATTTCCTTGATTTTGTATCCCGCCCATCAGCGGGATGACGGTTTGTTTTTAAAAAGAGGCAGAACGCCCTGCCCCTTTTCCTTCAGGTCGTCTGAAAAAGTTTATCTGCATAGGGATTTCGATTTTCAGACGACCTTGTTCTGCCTACGTCAGAATGTGGTACCCAATTGGAACTGGAAGCGTTGGATTTCGTCGCTGTCTTTTTTCTTGATCGGGTAGGCGTAACTGAACTTCATCGGACCCAGCGGCGAGAGCCAGGTTACTGCCGCACCGGCGGAGTAGCGCAACTCTTCCTTGAAGGTCGATTTGTGGGTCTTGCCTAAGCCGTATGGGTTTTGAGCGGCATTGTTGGTGTAGTAGGTATTGCTACTGCTGTCGTTATACGTTTTGCCGTCCCATACGCTGCCCGCGTCGGCAAACAGGCTCAGGCGGACGGAGCGGGAATCTTTGATGCCCGGCATCGGGAACAGCAACTCGGCGGAAACGTTGGCTTTTTTGTTGCCGCCGTAGCTGATTTTCTCGCCGTATTCGTCATAAACTTTCGGACCCAGCGTACCGCTCTCGTAACCGCGTACGGAGCCTAAGCCGCCGCCGTAGAAGTTTTCAAAGAACGGCATGGTTTTCGTTTTGCCGTAGCCGTTGCCGACGCCGACTTCGCCGCCGAGCATCAGGGTGAAGTCTTTGGTCAGCGGGAAGAACCAGGTTTGGTTGTGGGTCAGCGTGTAGTATTGCAGGTCGCTGCCCGGCAGGGCGATTTCGCCGTTGATGCCGGTCATGTAACCGCGGGTCGGCCACAAGGCGCTGTCGGTTTTATTGCGTCCCCAGCCGATCGTACCTTTGTACAGCCAGCCTTTGAAGCTGCCCACGCCGTCCGTGCCTTTACCATATTGGTTGATAAAGTCGGCATAACGTTTAGGCGCGCCTTTGTAGGTATTCACGGTCAGGTGTTCCGCCGCCAGACCCAAATTGACGCGGTCGTATTCGGTCACGGGGATGCCCATGCGCACGCCGCCGCCTGCGGTGGTGGTTTTATATTGTTTCGCGCTGGAAGAGGCTTTACGCGGGTCGTAAGACTTGCCGTAAATATCGTAACCGAGGCTCACGCCGTCGGGTGTGAAATACGGATCGGTAAACGACAGCGAGCCGTTCAGCGTGGTTTTGCTTCGTGAAGCACGCAGGGAAACGGATTTACCCGTACCGAACAGGTTGTCTTGGGAAACGCCCACAGACATGACCAAGCCGGTATCCTGAACCCAGCCCGCGCTCATATCCAGCGAACCGGTAGAACGCTCGTTCACGCTCATGTTCAAATCGACTTGGTCGGGCGTATTGGCAACCGGTACGGCATCGAATTGTACGTTGTCGAAGTAGCCCAGCAGCTCGACACGCTCTTTGGAACGTTGCAGCTTGGAAGTGTCGTAAGGCGCGGATTCCATCTGACGCAATTCGCGGCGTACGACTTCGTCACGGGTTTTGTTGTTGCCGGTAATGTTGATTTCGTTCACATAAATTTTGCGGCCGGGTTCGACATTCAGGACGAAATCGACAGTTTGAGTCTCGGCATTAGGCACTGGCTGAACGTTGACTTCGCTGAACGCGTAGCCTGCCGTACCCATGCGGTTTTGAATGGCTTCGAGCGATTTGACCATTTGGGCCCGTTCGTACCATTTGCCCTTTTTCATGGTCAGCAGTTTTTGCAGCTCTTCTTTCGGCACTTCGCGGGTATCGCCTTCTATGCGCACGTCGCCCCAACGGAAGCGTTCGCCCTCGTCAACCGTGATTTTGATGGTTTGCTTGGTTTTGTCTTCGTTGGTCTGGATGTCGGTATCCAGAATGCGGAAATTGAAATAGCCGTTGTTTTGATAGAACTCGCTGACACGCTCCATGTCTTGCGAGAATTTCTGCTCGTTAAACTGGTTGCTCTTGGTCAGCCAAGTCCACATGCCGCCTTCGCTCAAAGACATTTGTTTCATGAGCTTGCGGTCGGAATAGACTTTGTTGCCTTCAAATTCGATGTCGGTAATCTTGGTGGTTTTACCCTCATCGATGGCGATGTCGATGGAAACGCGGTTACGCGCGAGTTTGGTGACGGTCGGCGTGATTTGGACCGACTGCTTGCCGCGGCTTTTGTATTCTTCCTTCAGGCTGGCGACAGACTGGCTCAGCGTGGCCGGATTGAAGTATTGGGATTGCGCCAAACCGAAGGATTCAAGGTTTTTCTTGATTACATCGTTTTGCAGCATTTTCGCGCCGGTGATGTTCAGCGTGCTGATGGTCGGGCGTTCGATAACGGTCAGCAAGACCTGATTGCCCATGGTCTCTACGCGGACATCGTCAAAAAAACCGGTCGCATACAGACTTTTGATGATTTCTTCGCTGCGTGCGTCGCTGAATTGGTCGCCGACTTTGACGGGCAGGTAGTTGAAGACCGTACTCGGTTCGGTGCGCTGCAAACCTTCGACGCGGATGTCTTGAATGGTGAAGTCGGCAAACGCCAAAGGCGACATGCCCAATACCATCAAAGCAGAAGCAATCTGTTTCAATTTCATAAAATTATCCAAACAAACGGTTGATGTCATTAAAGAAAGCCAGTGCCATCATGAACAGCATGGCAGCCAGTCCGAGGCGCAGGCCGATTGCCTGTATGCGCTCGCTCAAGGGCTTTCCGCGTATCCATTCGGCAGTGTAGAACACCAAATGCCCGCCGTCCAATACGGGGATGGGCAACAAGTTCAACACGCCTAAACTAATGCTGACCAACGCGAGGAATTCCAAATAGCTTTGAAATCCCAGCTGTGCCGTTTTCCCGGCGACGTCGGCAATGGTCAGCGGGCCTGAAATATGGTTCAGGGAGGCATTTCCTGTAATCAGTTTTCCGAAGAATTTTACCGTCATCCAAGCATTGTTGACGGTTTTGTCCCAGCCCATCGCAAATGCTTCTGCGACAGACGGCTTATATTCGCGCTTGATTTCTTTTGTCCATGCTTCGTCGCCCTGAGGACCGAAGCCTACCCTGCCGACCAGCGTTCTGTCGGGTTGCTGGATACTGTCGGGGCGGATGGTCGTCTGAACGGTTTTACCGTCGCGCTCATAAATCAATTCGATTTTCTTGCCCGGGCTTTGGCGTACGATTTCCACCCATTGCTGCCAAGTCTCGATGTCCCTGCCGTCGGCGCTGATCAGCTTGTCACCTTTTTTCAAACCGGCTTTTTCAGCCGGGCTGTTTTCTTCCATTTTGCCGACGCGGGTGGTGATTTTAAAAGGCGACAACCCGATATAGCCTTGGTTTTTCGCAATTTTACCTGCTTCGGGCGTACCGGCGGCATCGATAATCCGCATGGTTTCTTGTCCCGAGGTCGTCTGAACGGCAACATTTACCTTGCCTGACTCGATGTTCAACACGATTTCTTGCTGGGCTTTTTCCCACTCGCCGACGTTAACGCCGTTAACCGAAATAATTTTGTCTCCGGGCTGAAAACCTGCTTTTGAGGCAATGGTATTTTGCTCAACCATGCCGACATAAGGGCGGATTTCGGTAACGCCGAAGGAAAAACTCAAGCCGTAAAGCAGAACCGCCAGCGCGAGATTGGTCAGCGGACCTGCGGCGACGATGGCGATGCGTTTGGCGGGATGCTGTTTGTCGAAGGCGTAAGGCAGGTCTGCCTGCGCCACTTCCCCCTCGCGCGTATCGACCATTTTGACATAGCCGCCCAAGGGGATGGGCGCCAAACACCATTCGGTATCGCCGCGCTTTCTGCTGAAAAACGGTTTGCCGAAGCCGACGGAAAAGCGTACGACTTTGACGCCGCACAATCTGGCGACGATGTAGTGTCCGAACTCGTGCAGGCTGACCAAAATCAGGATGGCGAAAATAAAAGCTAGAAGGGTTTGCAAAAGAATCTCTCTGGTTGGGTATGGGTTGACGTTGTCGATGTTTCAGACGACGTATCAAGGTAGGGGTCGTCTGAAAAGCATTCGCAATGTGTAGAAAATATTATTGGCGTTATTTTGCCGATTATAAAGTCAGTCTGCCGTTTTGTCCGCCACACATGACGGGTGGGCGGGTTTTCAGACGACCTGTCATTTTTTATCGTTGCGGCACGGTTTATCCCAATGCGGCGATAAATTCCTGCGCCTGCCTGCGGGTAACGGCGTCTTGCGCCAGCAGGTTTTCGATGTTGCCGAGGTCGTCTGAAAAGTCTTGTGCGAGACAGTGGGCGACGGTTTTGGCAATGTCGGTAAACTTAATCTGCCCGTCCAAGAAGGCGGCGACGGCGGCTTCGTTGGCGGCGTTCAATACGCAGGGCGCGGCTCCGCCCGCGTTCATGGCTTCATAGGCAAGCTTCAGGCAGGGGAAGCGGTCAAAGTCGGGCTTTTGGAAGGTCAACGCAGACAATGCGTCGAAATCCAGGTCGCCGACACCCGAATCAATACGTTCCGGCAAGCCCAAACAATAAGCGATGGGCGTACGCATATCGGGATTGCCCAGTTGCGCCAGCACGGAGCCGTCGCGGTAGCGCACCATGCTGTGTATCACGGATTGCGGATGGATGACGACTTCGAGTTTATCAGGCGGGCAGTTGAACAGCCAATGCGCTTCAATCAGCTCCAAACCTTTGTTCATCATGGTGGCGGAATCGACGGAGATTTTGCGCCCCATGCTCCAATTTGGGTGTTTGACCGCTTGCGCGGGCGTAATGCTGTCGAACGTGCCTAAATCGGTCGTCAGAAACGGGCCGCCGGAAGCGGTCAGGATAATCGAACGGATGCCGTGTTCGTTCAGACGACCTGTGTAATCGCGCGGCAAAACTTGGAAAATGGCGTTGTGTTCGCTGTCGATGGGCAACACTGCCGCGCCGTTTGCGCGGGCGGTTTCCATAAACAACGCGCCGGAAACCACCAGCGTCTCTTTGTTCGCCAGATAAATGGTTTTGCCTTTTTGCGCCGCCGCCAGCGCGGAAGGCAGGCCCGCCGCTCCGACAATGGCGCACATGACACCGCTGACTTCGTCGGCAGAGGCAACGTCAACCAATGCCTGCGCACCGTGTAAAACCTGCGTCGCCGCGCCGTCGCGTTTCAACAGTGCGTCAAGCCGGGCGGCGTGTTCCGCATCGGCAACGACGGCATATTCGGGGCGGAACGTTTGACATTGAGCCGCCAGTTTCTCAACCTGCTTATGCCCCGCCAGCGCGAATACGCGGAATTTTTCGGGATGGCGCGAAACAACGTCCAGCGTGCTTTCGCCTATGCTGCCGGTACTGCCTAATATGGTCAGGACTTGTGGTGTCATGGTGTGTTCTTTATGTACTGCTTTCGGATTTCAGACGACCTTTAGGCTTGAGGTCGGAAAGGTCGTCTGAAAACGCTTATTCGATATTGTGTTTGATGTGTTCCAACGATTTTTATAGTGGATTAACTTTAAACCAGTACGGCGTTGCCTCGCCTTAGCTCAAAGAGAACGATTCTCTAAGGTGCTGAAGCACCAAGTGAATCGGTTCCGTACTATCTGTACTGTCTGCGGCTTCGTCGCCTTGTCCTGATTTAAATTTAATCCACTATAACCGCTTCAGAACAAGCTTTCAAAGGCGGCATAGACGCTGATGACGGCAATCAGGCTGTCCACGCGGTCAAACACGCCGCCGTGTCCGGGCAGCAGATTGCTGCTGTCTTTGATGCCCGCCGCGCGCTTGAGCCAGCTTTCCAACAGGTCGCCGCATACGCTGACAACAGTCAACACCAAACCGATTAACACGGTATTGAACCAGCCTGCGTCAAACGTGAGCCAACCAGCCCACCACACCACAGTCATGTACACCGCCACGCAAATCGCACCGCCGATTGCGCCTTCCCAGCTCTTGCCGGGGCTGACGGTCGGTGCGATTTTGTGTTTGCCGAACGCTTTGCCGCTGAAATACGCGCAAACATCGGCAACCCACACCAAACCCATCACGGCAAGCAGCGACAAGGCGTAATCGGGATGCGGACGCAGGGACATGAGTGCGAACCAAAACGGCATGACCAAAAGCCAGCCGACGGTATAAGCCTGCCAGCCGCCGTTCAATTTCCATTTGAATTTCAGCCACAAAGGCATAACGACCAGCCAAAACGCCAAAACGGCGTACCAGACGATATCCGGCAGCGTCCAACCGCCTGCGTAGGCGATGACGCCGAACACCAGCGTCGCGGCAAGATAATGATTGGTTTTCAGTTTCTCCAATCCGCTCATGCGAGAGTATTCCCACAGCGTAACCAGAGAAATCAATCCGCAAAATGCCGCCCACAGCCATTGCGGCGCGTAAAACAGCATACCGAGCATCAACGGCAGCATCCACAGCGCCGTGATAATCCGTTGTTTCAACATTTTTAACCCCTTTGCTGCTCTACCGGCAGCTGTTCCGAAGTGCGTCCGAAGCGCCGTTCGCGTTTTTGGAACGAGGCGACAGCATCGTCCAAGGCTTTGCTGTCAAAATCGGGCCACAGGGTATCGGTAAAATAAAGTTCGGCATACGCCATCTGCCAAAGCAGGAAATTGCTGATGCGCGTTTCACCGCCGGTGCGGATGAACAAATCCGGCTCCGGCGCATCGCCCAGCATCAAGTGTTTCGCCAGCGCGTCTTCCGTAATCTCGGATACGCCTTCGGCAATCAGTTTGTTTGCCGCCTGCAAAATATCCCAGCGGCCGCCGTAATCCGCGGCAATGCTCAGGGTCAGGCCGGTATTGTTCGCCGTCAAGGCTTCCGCCTCTTCGATGCCTTGCAGAATCTGCCGGTTGAAGCGTTCGCGGCTGCCCAACACCTTCAGGCGCATATTGTTTTCGTGCAGACGGCGCACCTGTTTTTGCAAAGCCTGCAAAAACAGCCCCATCAGGAACGACACTTCGTCTTCGGGGCGGCGCCAGTTTTCAGTCGAAAAGGCAAACACGGTCAGATATTGCACACCCAGTTTGGCGCAATGCTTCACCATATTTTCCAACGCGTCCAAGCCGCGTTTGTGCCCCATCACGCGGGGAAGGAAACGCTTTTTCGCCCAACGGCCGTTGCCGTCCATAATCACGGCGATATGCTTCGGAACCGAAGTATGTTCCAAAATGGTCTGCGTGCTGCTCTTCATATCTGCCTTTCGCAGCGCGGCGGTTCAAAGGTCGTCTGAAACGCCGCGGACAAGGGTTTAAATCGCCATCAAATCTTCTTCTTTGGCAGCCAGCGTTTTGTCGGCTTCGGCGATGTATTTGTCGGTCAGTTTTTGAACCGCCTCTTCGCCGCGACGTGCTTCGTCTTCAGAAATTTCTTTGTCTTTCAAGAGTTTTTTGATGTGATCGTTTGCATCGCGGCGCACGTTGCGGATGGACACGCGTCCTTCTTCCGCTTCGCTGCGTACGACTTTAATCAAATCTTTACGGCGCTCTTCGGTCAACATAGGCATAGGCACACGGATCAAATCGCCGACGGCTGCCGGGTTCAGACCTAAGTTTGAATCGCGGATGGCTTTCTCGACTTTGGCCGCCATATTGCTTTCAAAAGGTTTTACGCCGATGGTGCGCGCGTCCAGAAGCGTCACGTTGGCAACTTGGCTGACCGGAACCATGCTGCCCCAGTATTCGACTTCCACTTGGTCCAACAGACCGGTATGCGCACGGCCGGTACGCACTTTCGCCAAATTCTCTTTCAGCACTTCTACCGAGCGCTGCATTTTGCTTTCCGCTGTTTTTTGAATATCGTTAATCATTTTCTGCTTTCAAATAAGATACTGAATTTAAAACCTCGCCCGGACGCATGACCATCCGAACGGCAATCAAGCTGTTAACTGCGCATAGTACCGTCATTCGGCGATTCCGACAAGGCAGGGGCGGTTTTGGGCCTTGTTTCTTAACTGATATTTAAATGCCGTTATAGATGAGTTTGGGGCGGAAAAGCATGGACGGCCTCGATACAGCCGCATTCATTTGCGTATAGACAAAAAGGTCGTCTGAAAACCTTGTCAACCGGTTTTCAGACGACCTTTATCCTATCCCGCCTCTAACCTCTCTATGGCGAAAGGCAGGATGCAAAACAGAAAATACGCTCCTGTTAAAATGAAATCACGAACCAAAGACCTCGGAGAAGCAGGTATATCAATAATGCGATGGTGATGTTGTTGTATCGCCATTTCATTTGGTTGATGGAAAAAACCAGCAGCATGAGGAGAAAGAATGGTGTTATGTATGACCATACCATTTCTGCTGACACCAATGCGGCACAAATCAATCCCAAAGGCAAAAGAATCATCCAAGCAGGCAACGAAGCAATCGCCCACTTCGACTTTCTATTGCGCGCACGGACAAATTCTCCAATAGAAGAAAAGGTCGTCTGCTTCTGCGTAATCAAAGACAAAATACTTATACCGCCATAAGCTACAGCGCAAATATACAGCGCTTGTTGATAGTTGCTTACTAAACTGATTGAAGCTAAAGGCGTAAGAAGTCCAAGGACGATAAAAGTCAATCGGGAAGAGCGCAGGTGCAGGCGTTCTGCCATAGCCGCGCGGGCGGCAACGCTGCATAAGATAACAGAAATAATGGAAGCAATAATTGGGGATACTGGGGACACATTGTCACGCAAACCCGGAATATCTTCCAAAGCAGTCAACATACTGGTGACGAACATGACCATGACGACAAACAGCAATAGGAGTTGTAATAGAGACCCTTCCCATTGATCGTTGCCACGTTTGAACTGCAAAGCATTGACCAATATCATGCAGGCGAGTGCCCATGAGTTGAGCGGCATAGTCAACCATATGATGAAAACATCGCTGTCTTCATGGTTGAAATGAAACATCGTTAGGCCGATCAGTATCCAGCCGACAAGGAAAATAACCCAACCGGTCAAAGGCGCGACAACAATCCTCGCCCAAGCCATCTGCCACGGAGACAAAGAGGACATGCGCAACTGGTCAAATGCATTGCTGGAAACGTCTTGGCGCAGACTGCGCTCAATCTGCAGATAAAGGGCGATATTTGAAATGCCGGTACCGAACGCACCGACGCTGGCAATATATTCCACCAGGTTTTCAGAATTGGCATTGGCAAAAACAAACAGGCTGTAGAGTATGATGATGCCTGCAATCATGCCCCAGCTCATGTTGAGCCACATCAGCCTTTGAAATTCGGCGTTAACCCGGATTTTGGGGATATTCAATTTATTGTCCATCGGCTTGCTCCTGTTGCTCTTGTTGCTCCTGCTCGTGGAGATTGAGGCTGTTTTGATAACTGTTTAGCAGCGACGCTTTAATGACGGCAGCTTCGCTCAAAGGCAGGTTTTGTTCAAACAGCTTACGCAACAAGGCTGCACGAGCTTCTTCTCCCGCATCCAATATGACAGTAACGGCATGATTGCTCCATTCTGCCTGCTTCACGCCTTCCGTATTGCGGACCCGCTCGAATATGGATTCATCCAAACCGACAAATTGCAGCGAAACAGTCTGATCTTCGTTAACATCATCATTAACAGATTGAAATGCCTGAACACGTCCGCCTTTGATAACCAGCATATGCGAACAATATTCGTCCAGCTCGGAAAGAATATGGCTCGACACCAAAATGCTCATGCCTTCATCTTTGAGCTTCAGCAGCAACAAAGACAATTCATGTCGTGCCTCAGGGTCAAGACCGCTGGCAGGTTCATCCAAAAGCAGAAACTTAGGACGATGGATGATGACTTGCCCGATACCGACACGCTGTTTCTGACCGCGGGAAAGGTCGCTGACTTTGGCATACAGTTTATGTTCCAAATTAAGCAGGCGAACGGTTTCCAGCAGCAAATCGGGAAGTCGCGCATCAGGAATACCGCGGGATTTGGCGGCATAAGTTAAGCACTGGATCACGCTCAAACCATCCGGCAACCCAAAAAAATCAGGCAGGTAGCCGAGTTTGGAAAAGCTGTCGCGCGGATTATCAAGAATAGGCAGGCCGTCAAGCAAGACATCGCCGGATGTCGGGATTTCCAATCCTGCCATACAACGCATCAAAGTGGATTTGCCGGCACCATTAGGTCCGATTAATCCGGTAATACTGCCCTGCGGAAGCTCGACCGAGACATCGTACAATGCCTGCGTATTGCCGTAGTAAAAATCTAGATGTTGGACATTAATCATAATATTTATAAGATATGAAGGGGTTGGATGCAAAAATCGGGGGCGCTAACGCCGACTGATAAACTTTTATCACACGGATGAAATGACAAAATGGCTTTTCAGACGACCTCAAACATTTCTTGGCATTTCATGATAAACATTCAGCCTCAGCCGCTCCGATCTTGAGCCTTCGTATTATCAACAAAAAACTGTTTGACATACAAAAAACTGCTTCTGCGGTCGCTTTAATAGAAAGACGGATAACTTTACCCTATATTAGTGGACTTAAAAAAGCGGCAAGGACACCTTCCAAGCCGCTTTTTTGTCATTGGTTTGTTACCTTCCAACCTATAAATGGCATATGGAACATCATCAAACATCTCAAGAGATACGTTTTCAGACGACCCCACACTTACCTGGGGCGGCAACAAACGAATAATGGACAAATCCTGTTACCATATTTTCGACAGTTTTTCTTTAACTTTAGTCTCCATTTCAGCACTCAAATGGCGACCCAATATTTTGCCGAAATCCTCTTCAGGCGTATAGTTCACCAGCTCAGGGGCTTTGACGACATCTCTAGCGACACTATATACGCTGCCGAAATCATCAATCAATCCTACTTCTTTAGCCTCCGAACCGGTATAGATACGGCCGCTGAAAACATCAGAATACTGCTGATCTTTCAAACGCTTTCCGCGTCCGAGTTTAACCGATTTAATAAATTCCTTATGGATATCGGTCAGCATTTTTTCCCAAATCTGAGTTTGTGCGGGCGTTTCAGGAGAAAACGGATCGCCCATACCTTTATTGCTGCCCGCGATTTTCAGACGACGTTTGATACCGATTTTATCCATCAGCCCCGTCGCATCAAACCCCCCGCCAATCACACCGATACTGCCGACCACGCTGGACGGGTCCGCATAAATCTTGTCAGCCGCTGCCGCAATGTAATAACAGCCCGATGCACACATATCTTCCGCCACCACATACACAGGAATGTCTTTATGCTCCGATTTCATACGGCGGATTTCGTTAAACGCAATATTGGAAACCACAGGCGATCCGCCCGGACTATTGGCGCGGATGATAATCGCTTTAGCATTGGGATTATTGTAAACCGCCTCCATACCGGTGCGCAGCATCTCAACCTGATCATCAAGTTCATTGCCGATTTCACCTTTCAAATCGATCACTGCCGTATGTTCCCCACTGCTTTGCACTGCATCGGTATCGTCTCCAAACAGTGACGCAATAAACATGAGAAATAAAATCACACCGATAACACGCCAAATATTGCGCCAAATACGTGCGCTACGCTGCTCTTTATAAGAAGCCAGCAATACTTCGCGCAATACTTCGCGCTCCCAAAACGAGCCGGAATGAGATGAGGGATTATTCCCCTCACGAGAATAAGGTTCCTGCATGATCGGTACTTTCATTGTTCAAATTTTGACACTCGGAACCACAATTCAGGTAGCTCCAACATTTTAGAGGATGTCTCCTATCCAATAACCCCGCATTCTACCGTCCTAAAAGATAAAATTTCAATCATCAGCAAATATTTGAACAAAGTTTTCATTTTATAACGAAATTTTTGGTTTCCTCATTAGAGGGAATCCAAAGAAAACAGCGTCAAAAAATGATATGGGATATTATGCGCAATGATAAAAGCTTGAAGAATGATTTATGATAACTATTTTGAGTAATCGGACTATTCCTATCATAATGCTGTGTTGTTCGGCAGTGTGTCACAGCCAGTAGGGTTTATCTCCGGCAAAAATACCGATACCGTCGATATAAACATTAAAAGCGCAGACGCCTATTCCGGAAAACGCTTTTTTCAAAACATCCGTAGGAGTGTAGCAAGCGTAGGTTGGGGCGGAAATCCAACCTCTATCAAGGTCGTCTGAAAGTTTTCAGACGACCTCTTTGCCAATAGCAGTCGTCCTGTTTAATTGTTCATATGGTTGTGATACACCTCCATCACAAACCTGCCGACCACATTTTCTAGGTAAAGAATCGACTGTTCGATAACGGAGCAAAGGCTAAAAGCACAAAAAAACTATGAAAATGCAAAAAAAACGTCGGAAAAATGCAGAAACCAGATGCAGACGATATTAAATAACTTGTCTATTTAAAGGACTAAAATGACCAATCAAGTTAAATATGATCGCAATAAAGACCGCCAGGGATTGTTTAAAGAAGATTTTTTTAAAACCAGTTATTCTGAAAATCTACAACTGCTGCAAGAGTGGATAGAAGAAAGTAAGAGTGACTCAACTATTCCTTCAGACGCACTGCCTCAACAACTTTATCTAACAATGCTTACAGAATACACCGCAGGATTTCCGATAGAAGACATCAAGAAGCGTATGGAGCAGATAGTTTATTACTGTAAGCAATGCCTGGATATACACAGGCAATACGGGCAAAAGGAAGACATCATGTTTATTTGGGGGCCGGAGGAGTGGGCGGGAGAAGAGCAACCCAACATTATCGGACTTTGCCTATTGTTCGAACGGATGGATTGGCTGGAAACCATTAAAGACAGCCTCAATCCCTATAACGATGACGAAATGTATTACGACCCTTCGTTCAGGGCTTTGATGAATATGGCACTACCCACGAAATTTGATCCCAGCGCCAAATTTGCCAAAGGCGGACACAACTTCCGCAAACCCCTGCTGCAAGCCATCATGGCAGAAAGCAAGGAAGAATCCCTGAAATATCTCAACACCTACCTCTCCGGCTGGTACGAAGGCAACCGAAAAATCGGTAATCTCCTGATTGACACACATTTGAACCAAGATCCCGAATATGGGGGTTATATCGGCTACTGGAGCTTTGAATCCGCCGCAGTCGCCTATTTAAAAGACTTGGACGACACCTCCCTGCGGCAGTATCTGTACTATCCTAAAGATATGGTGGATTGGGCGCGGGAGCAGAAGCTTAAGCACGAGTAGGAGTAATACGGCAAGGGTGGATTGATATGAAGAAAATCGTTTTATTATTCTTTATTTATAGTAGTTTCGCTATGGCAGAACAAAATATTTTTCCTGTTCATGAAGTGCAAAATTTGTTGGGTTATGGGCAGCTAGAGTTTTTAAAGCCAAATAAAAAAAATATTTTTATGCGCTATACGATGAAAAATAAAGGAATAAAAACATATTCCTTACAAGATGGCTGTTATCAAAAAGATAAAGTAGATAATTGTGTATCTGAAATGGTTTATCTGGAATCTTCACCTGATGGCAAGTATTCGATATTTATGCATATAGAAGGAGGCATGGTAGAGGATTTGGAAGAAAATTCTTCGCATTACCATGAAACTAATAATATTTTGATTTTAAATCATAAAAGCGGGTGTTTGGTTATGGCGCCTTCTAAATACTACGTTAATTGGAAAGGAAAACATACCTTAAGTGATGGGGATGGAGATAGAGATATTGATTTAAATAAATATTTTAGAGGAATACCTATATTTTATAGAAATAATAAATTGGATGCGGAAAATTATTATGGCGTGGATAATGTAAATAGTTGCCGTAAATTTCAATTGTAAAAATTACCTTCTTATTGGTGCTATCCAGCAAGCGTAGATTGAATTGAAAGTCTGTTATCGAGGTCGTCTGAAAAATTGAGGATTTCTGTTTTCAGACGACCCTTCGTCAAGTGGATACAGATTCAGGATAAACCGACCCGTAGCGTGGGCTTCACCCACGACCTTCCGCCCGAACATCCGAATCTAATCATCTCTGTTCATTCGTGGGTAGAACCCACGCTACGGGCGGCTGGCTCTCCCGTCTGGCGGGAAGGGGCTCTACAGTTTGCACGAATTTGATTTTACCTAGAACCATAAAGCCACCCCATCCTAACCTTCCCCCGC
>CAUOMQ010000041.1:0-16351 GCA_963456805.1 uncultured Neisseria sp.
TGCTTCAGCACCTTAGAGAATCGTTCTCTTTGAGCTAAGGCGAGGCAACGCCGTTCTGGTTTAAAGTTAATCCACTATATTTTTTCTACTGTATCGCTTTGTTTAGACACTAAAAGCTGGTCGATTTTCAGATTTTCGGTGTCGATGATTTCGAATTTGTATCCCGCGTAAACCAAAAAATCGGTGCGTTTCGGGATTTTGCGCAGGGAATACATCATAAAGCCGGCGATGGTTTCGTAGTTTTCCGAATTGGGAAATTCTTCGATGTCCAGCGCACGCATGACGTCGGCGAGCGGGGTTGCGCCGTCCACCAGCCAAGTATCTTCGGTGCGGCGGATGATTTGCGGCTCTTCTTCGGTATTGACCAGCTCGCCCATGACGATGCTCATCACGTCTTTCAACGTGACCACGCCGACCACCAGCGCGTATTCGTTCACCACCACGGCAAAGTCTTCGCCGGAAGTTTTGAAGGTTTCCAAGACATCGTAAAGCGACAGCGTGTCGGGAATAAACAAGGCTTTGCGCAACACGCGCTTGTCGGTCAGGCGGACGTCTTTTTCTTTTAAAAACAATGTCAATAGCGTATGCGATTCGATATAACCGATGACGCGTTCCAAATCGCCGTCGCACACCAAGAATTTGTTGTGCGGTTTTTCCGACATGATTTCCAACACGGTATCGCTGCCGTCGTTTTTATCGAAATAGGCGATGTATTCGCGCGTACTCATGGTGGAAGTCACCGTGCGCGCCTGCATGTCGAAAATATTTTCAATCAGATAGTGTTCCTGCTGCTTCAACACACCTGCCTGCGCGCCCGCATCGACAACGGCGTAAATGTCTTCCGAAGTCAGCTGCTCTTGGCGGACGGTGGAGATTTTGAAGAGTTTGAATATCGCGTTCGCCAGCCCGTCAAATGTCCAAACGAAAGGCTTTAGAATAAAAATCAAGAACATCATCGGCCGTACGATGCGAACCGCCACCGCTTCGGGATGGGTCATCGCTATGCGCTTGGGCATCAGGTCGGCAATCAGGATGAAGCTGCCCGTGACCAGCGCGAACGTCAGTAGCGACGCGGCGGTACTGCCCCAACTGCCCGCGTTTGCCAACAAACCGCCGAAATAAGGGCGCACCGCCGCTTCGCCGACAATACCGGCGAGAATGGCGACGGCGTTCAAACCGATTTGGACGACGGTGATGAAGCTGCCCGGCTGCTGCTGCATGTTAAGCACATCCAGCGCGCGCGTGTCGCCGCCGTCTTTTGCCATGACTTGCAATTTGATTTTGCGCGCCGAGGCGAGCGCGAGTTCGGAACAGGAAACGAATGCGCTGATGACAATCAGCAGGACCAATAACAATAAGGCTTCGAGAATATTCATGAAAAACGGTGTGTGTGGCAAAAAGAGGACATTTTAGCATTAAAGGTCGTTTGAACGACGAACCGCCCCTTGTGGTTGGATGGGATGTCCAACTTTGGGAGCGGTTCAGGTTTCAGACGACCTTTTGCCTTTTGGCTGCGGTTACATATAGTACGGCAAGGCGAGGCAACGCCGTGCTGGTTTAAAGTTAATCCACTATAAAAAACGTAGCGGCAAAGAACGGCATGATGGGGTTTATTTGCCCAGCAGTTCGATGCTGCAAGCTACTTTGCCGACACGCATTTCGGCTGTGCCTGAACAGCCTGCGGGCAGTATGCGGCGGAAGGATGCAAGCTGTTTCGGGTCGGGCGTAATTTTCAGGCGCAGGACGGTTTTGGGTAGGTGCAGGCGGTTGAGGGCTTCTTCAGTGCTGATGTCGTAGACTTTCTTGAATTGGTCAAATGTATTGTTGCGTTTGTGGTCGAAGACGGTAACGCTGTCGTCTTCGTTGAAACGGTAGGTATTTTCGCCTTTGATGATGATGTCTCTGTCGTAGATGCGGACGATTTGCAAACGGCCGTTTTCATCGTAGCGGTATTGCAGGCCGTGATCGGTGCATCCGTAATGGGATTCGCAGTTTTCGGCCAAAACGTAGGCAAACGAGGTGCTGCTGCCGGCAGTATGAGCCCAGCAAAACTGCAGGCCATCTTGTCCGGCATCGCAGCCTTGGGGGTTGTCTCGTTTTTGGGCGGCAACTTTCTGCTGCAACTTTTGAAATTCTTCCTCAGACATAAGCGTGTCACCGCGGCGGATTCGTTCACGTTCAATCTGTTTTTGTTGCCTGTTATATTCGCGCTGTCGGGCGGCTTCAATGTCGCGCTGCTGCATTTCGTGCAAGATGTGGACGGGTATGCCTTGGCAGTTTGAGCCGTTGCAGGCGGCGGCATCCTGCGCCCACAGTGCGGCGACAGATACGGCTGCGATGACGGCGAGTTTCGGCATGATGTTTGCGGCAGTCATGGTTTTCCTTTTAATGATTTTGAGGTCAGTTCACTTGGGATTTAGATTTTCAGACGACCTCTTCAGATTAGGCGGCAGATTGTCTTTCGCCTTCAAACCTATGGCTTAACCTTTGGCGGTAAAGCGTTTGTTGACGCGCAGGCGTTCGCCGCGGCCGGCTTTTTTGATTTCCAGCCAGTCGGTGTAGATGGCGTGGATAAGGTGGTTTATGGTTTCAAAGCCGTATTGCTGCGGGTCGGTGCCTTCTGCGGCGAGTTGCTTTGATACGTCGCTCAAACGCGCCCAGCCTTGTTCGTCGGCGTGGGTATCGACGGCCTGCTGTACGGCAGGGATAACGCGGGTAACGGGCAGTTTGCTGCTTTTGGCGGCGGGTTCGGGTTTGGCAGGTGTCGGCTGTGCGGTGTCTGCCGTTGGGCTTGGCGCGGTGTTTTCGTTCTTGGCTGGGTTGGTTTTTTTGCTGCGCGTTTTGCGTTTTTGCGCGGCGTTGGGGTCGTCTGAAACGGTTTCTTCTGCCTGATGGGTTGCCACTGGGTTTTCAGACGACCTCTCTGTCGGCTTGTCGGCGGATTTGCGGCGGCGGACTTGGAGCTGGTTGTTGTCGGTGCGGTGTTCGAAGATGTCGAAGGATTTGATGAGGTCGGAGAGTTTGCCGTAGCCGTACAGCCTTGAGTCGAAATCGGGATTGATTTTGCTGATGTAGCTGCCGATGGGGCCGAGGTTTGCCCAACCGAGGTCGTCGGCGTTTTCGCGCACGGCGCGTTTGAGCAGGGACAGCGCGTCTGGGGCGGCGGCAGGGGTGTTTTTGCCGCTGTTCTTCTCTTTTTCTTGGCGTTGTTTTTCGGGACGGAAGATTTCGGTGTAGATGAATTTGTCGCAGGCTTTGCGGAAGGCTTCGGGTGTTTTCTTTTCGCCGAAACCATACACGGTCAGCCCGCTTTCGCGCAGGCGGCTTGCCAGGCGGGTGAAGTCGGAATCGCTGGATACGATGCAGAAGCCGTCGAAGTTGCCGCTGTACAGTAAGTCCATCGCGTCGATGACCAACGCCATATCGGTGGCGTTTTTGCCTTTGGTGTAGGCGAATTGTTGGACGGGGATGATGGCGTGGGGCAGGAGGGCGGCTTTCCATTTGGAAAGGCCGTGGCTCCAGTCGCCGTAGATGCGTTTGACGCTGGCGATGCCGTATTTGGCAACTTCTTCGAGCAGGCGGTCGATGATGTCGGCGGGGGCGTTGTCGGCGTCGATGAGGACGGCGAGTTTTTTGTTGGCCAATGTGGTCATGGGGACTCCGTGGTATTCATGTCAGTCGAGGTCGTCTGAAAACTGGTTTTCAGACGACCTCGATCTTTTAAAGCATATCTTGTATGGCGGCGCGTTCTTCTTCCAGCTCCGCCAGTGTTGCGGCGATGCGTTGGCGGCTGAATTCATCCGACAAGTCCAAGCCTTGGACGATGCGGTAGCTGCCTGCGTCGCAAATGACGGGGAAACCGAAAATCAAACCTTCGGGGATGCCGTAAGAGCCATCGGAGGGGACGCCCATCGTTATCCATTTGCCGCTGCTGCCAAGCAGCCAGTCGCGCAGGTGGTAGATGGCGGCATTTGCGGCGGAGGCGGCGGACGACGAACCGCGCGCGGCGATGATGGCGGCACCGCGTCCGGCGATTTTCGGCATGAAGACTTCGGTGTTCCAATCAGGTTCGGTAATCATGTCTTGGACGGATTCGCCGTTGCTGGTGGCGTAGCGGTAGTCGGCGTACATGGTCGGGCTGTGGTTGCCCCAGACGCACATTTGCTCGATGGAAGGAATCGGGCGGTTGATTTTCTCGGCGACTTGGCTGACGGCGCGGTGGTGGTCGAGACGCATCAGGGCGGTGAAGTTTTCCGGCGGGATGTCGGGCGCGGATTTCATGGCGATGTAGGCGTTTGTGTTGGCGGGATTGCCGACAACGAGGACTTTAACGTTGCGGTTTGCAACTTTGTTCAACGCCGCGCCTTGCACTTTGAAAATTTCGGCATTGGCGTGCAGCAGGTCGGCGCGTTCCATGCCTTTGGTACGCGGACGCGCACCGATCAACAAAGCGATGTCGGCATCTTTAAAGGCGACTTCGGGGTCGTCTGTCGCGAAAATGTCGTCAAGGAGTGGGAAAGCGCAATCCTGCATTTCCATAATCACGCCGCGCAATGCCTGCTGCGCCTGAGGCAGGTCGAGCAGTTGCAGGATAACGGGTTGGTCGCGTCCGAGCATAATGCCGCCGGCGATACGGAACAGGGTCGCATAGGCAATTTGGCCTGCGGCGCCGGTAACGGCGATTCGGACGGGGGGCTTAAGCGTCATATTTTTCCTTTTGAAGTCGTTGTTTTACTTGATTTACGAATTATAACAGCATTGAGTAGTTGAGAATAAAAAGGTCGTCTGAAACTTGGCATAGGTTTTCAGACGACCTTTCATGTTGCTGTCTGTCAATTTTCCGCATCGCGGCAGATTTCGATGGCTTCCTGAAGGCTGGAAACGCCGAAGATTTTTAGATTTGGGAACTCTTTTTCGTTGCGCGGCATATTGGCTTTGGGGACGATGGCGCGTTTGAAGCCGAGTTTTTCCGCTTCTTTGAGCCGCTCTTGTCCGCGTGCGACGGGGCGGACTTCGCCGCTGAGGCCGATTTCGCCGAAGGCGACCATTTTTTCAGGCAGAGGGCGGTTGCGGAAGCTGGAGAGCATGGCGAGGATGACGGCGAGGTCGGCGGCGGGTTCGCCGATTTTGACGCCGCCGACGGCATTGAGGAACACATCTTGGTCGAAGCAGGCGATGCCGCCGTGGCGGTTGAGGACGGCGAGCAGCATGGCGAGGCGGTTTTGTTCAAGGCCGACAGTGAGGCGTTTGGGGGTGAAACCGTGCGCATCATCAACCAATGCCTGAATTTCGACCAGAAGCGGGCGGCTGCCTTCCTGCGTGACCAAAACGCACGAACCGGGCGTGTCGTCGCGGTAGCTGGCAAGGAAGATGGCGGACGGGTTGGACACGCCTTTCAAACCGTTTTCGGTCATGGCGAATACGCCCAATTCGTTTGCTGCGCCGAAGCGGTTTTTGATGGCGCGTATCATGCGGTAGTTGGAATGCTGGTCGCCCTCGAAATACAGCACGGTATCGACCATATGCTCCAATACGCGCGGGCCGGCAATCGCCCCGTCTTTGGTAACGTGTCCGACCAGTATCATGGCGATGCCCATCTGTTTCGCCATGCGCGTCAGTTGGGCGGCACATTCGCGCACCTGCGACACGGAACCTGGGGCGGAAGTGATTTGGTCGGAATACATGGTTTGGATGGAGTCGATGACGACGACTTCGGGCTGATGCTGTTTCAACGCCGTCTGAATCGCTTCCATGCGGATTTCGGCAAGCAGGTTCACGCCTTCGGTGGGCAGTTCCAAACGTTGCGCGCGCAGGGCGACTTGTTGGGCGGATTCTTCGCCGGAAACGTACAGCACTTTTCGGCTTTGCGCCATTTTGGCGATGGTTTGCAACAGCAGTGTGGATTTGCCGATGCCGGGGTCGCCGCCGAGCAGGATGACCGCGCCATCGACCAAACCGCCGCCCAATACGCGGTCGAGTTCGCCCATGCCCGTCGGATTGCGCGGCACTTCGGTGGCGGTCACGGCGGATAGGGATTGGACGGTCGAGGTATCCGCCGCCCAAGATTGGAAGCGGGCGTTTTTCGGTTCGGGCGCGGCAAGGCTTTCCTGAAGCGTGTTCCACTCGCCGCAATGCGGGCATTTGCCTTGCCATTTCGGGGAAGTGCCGCCGCATTCGGTGCATTGGTAGATGGTTTTGGGGGCTTTTGCCATGATGTTTTCCCTATGGGTTTTTGAAGTGTGAAAAGGTCGTCTGAAAACTGATATCGTTTTCAGACGACCTTTTTTCAAGGATTCGGACTGAGCTTATTTGCTTTCGTCTTTACCGTCTTTCTTGTCTTTTTTCGGAGCCGGTTTTTTCGCCGCCAAACCTAAAGACTTCTGCCATTCGGCTGGATTTTTGACTAAATCCAAGGCTTTGCGGAGCTGGTCGTCTTTGGCGGGATTAGGAATGCGACGGCTGGAGAGGTCTTCGTCTTTATCTTTGTCCTTGCCTTTTTTGGACTTGGCGTTTTCGTCGGCTTTGGCGGCTTCGTTTGAATCAGGCGTGCTGATTTCGTTGCTGCTGTTGACGTCTTCACCGCCGAGCGGGTTGCCGATGTGTCCGGCGAGGTCGGCTTCTCGGCTTTCAAAAGCGCGGTCTTTGTCTTTGACTTCGACGTCGGGAACGATGCCTTGCGCTTGAATCGAGCGGTCGTTCGGCGTGTAGTACAGCGCGGTGGTCAGTTTGACTGCGCTGCCATTGGACAGCGGAATCAGGGTTTGAACCGAGCCTTTGCCGAAACTTTGCGTACCGACGACGACGGCGCGTTTGTGGTCTTGCAGCGCGCCGGCAACGATTTCGGAGGCGGAGGCGGAACCTGAGTTAATCAACACGGTCATCGGGATGGTTTTCAACTCGGCGGGCAGATCTGCCAGCGGGTCTCTGCCGCTCGTGCGGATGTAGTCTTCGGGACGGGCTTTCAATACCATGCCCTCTTTGCCGTCGCGGCCTTTGGTGCTGACGACTTTTGCGTCTGCGGGCAGGAAGGCGGCAGAGACACCGACCGCGCCGTCAAGCAGACCGCCCGGGTCGTCGCGCAGGTCAAGGATGATGCCTTTGAGCGGCGCACCTTTGTTTGCCTTAATCAGGGCTTTGGCGGCTTCGTTGATGCCCGCTACGGTGCGCTCTTGGAATTGGGACACGCGGATGTAGCCGTAGTTCGGCTCAAGCAGGTGGTGGCGGACGCTTTTGACTTTGATGATGGCGCGGGTCAGGTTGACGACGATGGGTTTGTCCACGTTTTTGCGCGAAAGGGTCAGGGTGATTTTGGTACCCGGTTTGCCGCGCATTTTTTTCACGGCTTCGCTGGTGGTCAGGCCGCGTGTGGAGACGTTGTCGATTTTGGCGATGAAGTCGCCGCTTTTCACGCCCGCACGCTCGGCGGGCGTATCTTCAATCGGGGCGATGACTTTGATAAAGCCGTCTTCCTGACCGATTTCCATACCCAAGCCGCCGAATTCGCCGCTGGTGGATTCTTTCATGTCGGCATAGCCTTTTTTATCCATATACTCGGAATGTGGGTCGAGGTCGGATACCATGCCTTTCATCGCGCCTTCAAAGAGGTCGGCGTCGGATTTGTCTTGGTAATAATTGGCTTTGATTTGCCCGTAGACTTCCGCCATGTTGCGGATGGATTGTACGGGCAGGGTTTCGTTGTCTTTTTTGTCTTTTTCGGCGGCAAAGCTTTGAACGCTCAAGCTGAGGGCGACACCGCTGAATGCGCCGAGTGTGTAGAGTGCGACTTTTTTCAAAGTGGATGTTGACATTATGAATGGCTTTCTTTTTGTCTTATTTCATTTCAGACCGTAATGACTGTGAAACGGGGTGGGAAATATTGCTTCAGACGACCTGAATATACATTCGCAAGACTGTATGCGATTTACGCTTGTTAAACAACAGGGTTAGCGTAAAAAATATCTGCGCGGGTGTAAAAGCTTTTGAATATAGGGCCGTCGGGTCGGGTTGTTAAATTTCAGACGACCCCGTGATACGGCAAAAGGTCGTCTGAAAATGTCAAGCCGGTTTGCAGGTCAGCTTATCCAGGAGAGCGGGTTCATTGCCTGCCCGTTGTAGCGAACTTCCAGATACAGGCCTTCCATGCCCGAAGGCAGGGTTCCGCTGATGCCCAGGCGGTTGCCAGCGGCTACGGCGTAGCCTTTGGCGACTTCGATTTCGCTCAAGCCTGAATAAATGCTGATATAGCCGTCGCCGTGATCGATGACGATGACTTTGCCGAAACCTTCCAATTCATCGGCGTAGGTAACCGTACCGCCGGCAATGCTGCTGACGATTGCCGGAGTTGTTTGGTAGAACACGCCTTTCCAAACTTCACCGTCGCCGCGGTCTTGTCCGAAGAGTCCGGCAAGCGTGCCGCTGACCGGTTTTTTCAGACGACCCTGCATACGACTGAAGCTGTTGGCATTGCTGATTCTGACGTAGGAAGGCGCGCGGATGTTCATGTCTTCTGCGGTCAGGTTGGACATGGCGGCGCGTTCGTCGGCGGCTTTTTGCGCGGCGACGGCGCGGTCTTTGCGCGCTTTTTCAGCGGCGGCAAGACGGGCTTCGGCGGCTTTTTTACGCGCTTCGGCTTCCTGGCGGCGTTGCTCGGCTTTACGCTTTTCCAAGTCTTTCAACAGATTGTTCAGGCGTTGTTCGTTTTCTTTGTGGTTGATTTTTTTCTGCGCCTCTTTTGCCATCTGCGCGTTTTGGCGGCGGCTTTCCGCCTGTTCGGCAGTGTTGGTTACACCTTGGCGGCGCAGCGAGGACTGGATGTTGACCTGAAGTTTTTTCAGGTATGCCAGCTCGTTGTTGATTTTCTGCTCTTGCGCTGCCAGCTCTTTTTGCTGCTTCTCAAGGTCTTTGATGACTTGATCGTTGGCGGTGTTGATATAGCGGGTGTAACGCAGGAAGCGGGTTTTCTGACCCGGCTCGGCATTTTTCAGGAACAGGGCAACGGCGTTAGGCTGGCTGTTTTTATAGTTGCCTGAAACGAAACGGGAAATTTGTGCGCGCGTATTCGATACCTGAGTTTTCAGGTAGTTCAAATCCGCATTGAGCTTTTGGAATTTATCCCATGCGTCGCGCTGTTGGCGGTTGATGGCGGATAAGTTGATACGGCTTTGCTGCAACTGTTTCAACGTGGTGTTGACGTGGATGATGAAACCTTCGTTGCGGCTGCGCAGCGATTTTTTGCTTTCCAAATCATTGGCGGCGGCGGTTACTGCGGCTTTGAAGTCGTCTGAATCGGCGGCAGCGGTTTTCTTATCGGCTTTGTCCGCTTTTTTCTCGACGGATTTTTTATCTTGTTTTGCCGCTGCTTCGTCTTTTTTAGGCAGCTCGGCGGCTTCTTTTTTTGCCTTTACATTATTTTTGGCTGCGGGTTTGTCTGCCGCTTTTTCCTTACCTTTTACAGGCTCGGTTTTTGCGGGAACGGCTTTGCCTGCCTTCTCTTCCGCTTTGGCTTCGCCTTTTTTGGTTTTGTCGGCTTTATCTTGTTTTTTGGTTTCTTTGTCGTTTCTGCGTTCTTTAGTACGCTCGTTTTTCGCCGCTTCGGCAGTTTCCTTTTTGCTTTTGGCTACGGGCTTGTCATCTGCCTTGTCCTTAGCGTTTTTCGCGGCAGGTTTGGCTTTGTCTTTGGCAGCTTCTTTTTTAGCAGGTTCGGCGTCTTTTTTTTCCTTGACGCTTTTTTTGACAGGCGCAGCCTTTTCCTTGGGCGCGTCTTTGGCGGCGAAAGAAGGCGAAGCGAAACCGATGAGCAGGGCGAGTAAAAGAGGTTTGTAACGCATGATTGGATTCTGGATCGTTAAAGTAAAGGCAATAGGCGGAATTATATAGTCAGCGGGGTCGTCTGAAAATATTGTTCAGGCAATTAAAACAGCGGTCATGCTGTGTTGTTTGTCATATCGGATTCAGTATGGACAAGCTGCACGGCAAGGTTTGGCATCATATTATTTAATATGATGCTCTGTTTATTTTTGTTGTAAAACCGACGGCACGAATCGGGCGATGGTATCGCGCAGGACGATGAGTTTGCCGTGGAAGAAATGGGATGAGCCGGCGATGGTGATGACGGGCAAACCTTGCGGTTCCGCCCATGTCCAAGCCTTGCTGATTTCAACGACTTCGTCTTCTGCGCCATGAATCATCAGGGTTTTGGTAATGTCAGGGACGGCTGAAGGCTCGGGGCGGTCGGTGTAGTGGTGTACTGCCGCGCCGATGAGCAGCAGCAAATCCGGTTCGCGCTCTTGGGCGGCGAAGGTGGCGACATAGCCGCCGAAGGAGAAACCCGACAATGCGAACTGTTCAGCTTCAGGGTGTTGCGCTCGGGCATAGTCGATGACGGCGATGCAGTCTTGCGTTTCGCCGCGTCCGTAATCGTGTGTGCCTTCACTGTTGCCTACGCCGCGCAGGTTTGGCAGGTAGCAGTGGAAACCGAGTTGCGATAAGGCTTTGGCGGCGGTTTGGATGACTTTGTTGGTGTTTGTGCCGCCTTGCAACGGGTTGGGATGGTTGATGACTGCCACGCCGCGTGCAGGTGTTTGCGCAGCGGGCAGGAAGATGGTTTCGAGCAGTCCGACAGGGCCGGATATTTGGATGATGTCGGGTTTCAACATGGGTTTTCCTTTATTTTGTGTGTGCTGTGAGGACGGTTTATTGCTTTATCAGGTGTTGCCGTCGCCCAATCTGTATTTGGGTTTTCAGACGACCTGCTCATCTCACAGATAAAAATGTTTGCCGTTGTTGGGGTTGTTTGCTTTCAAATCGTTCAACATCCGCTTGAAATCCAAGCCGTATTGTCCGCTTAGCTTTTCCGCGCGTTTTTTCAGCTTGTCGAGGTTTTGCTCTTTCGGGCTGCTTTGGAACGCCATCACCGCCATATTGCCGTGACTTTCGGCGGGCAGTTCCAACACGCGGCCTTCGAAGACGTTGAGTAGGCGTTCGATGAAGCGGTGGTAGCGTTTGTCGCCGCTCCACCAGTTGGTCACGAACACGCCGTCAGGTGAGAGTGCGTGGCGGCAGTCTTGGAAGAAGGGTTCTTCCACCAGCGCGTCGATGATTTGTTCGCCGTCGAAGCCGTCCACCAAAATCACGTCGGTATTGTGGCGGAACACCTTGATGTATTCCGCGCCGTCCGCTTCAACAATTTCAAAGTTTTCCCCTTCAAACGGCAGCTCGAACAGGCTGCGGGCGACGGCGATGACCTGAGGGTTGATGTCCACGGCGGTTTGTTTGGTGTCGGGCAGGTAGCTGTCTATCCAGCGCGCGAACGAGCCGCCGCCCAAGCCGATTTGGGTGATGTGTTTCGGCGTTTCTTCCGCAAACAGAAGCCAGCCCATCATTGCGCGGCTGTACGACAAAACCAGTTCGGCGGGATGGTCGAGGTTCATCGAGCTTTGGATGGTGTCGCTGCCTAGATGCAACGAGCGGATGTTGCCTTCTTCGGAAATGCCGACTTCGGGTAGGTCGGACTTGGCGGGGCGCAGGCGGCGGTAGGGGTGTCGTGGCATGGTGTAGGACGGATGGAGGGGAAAGGGGGGTATTTTATCAGAGTGTCGTCTGAAATGCTTTTTGTGCGGGTGTTTTTCAGACGACCTTTCGGTTATATGCCTGAGCGGCTTGGTTCATATATGGGGTAATCATTACGCTTGAAATAAATTTCTTTTTAAATCAGATATTTTTTATAAAAATTTACTTTGTGGGCGACAGGCTCTTGCCAAGCGGGGCAGTTAACGGCATAATTCGGCTTCTTTGCCGGTATAGCTCAGTTGGTAGAGCACCTGACTTGTAATCAGGGGGTCCCGAGTTCGACTCTTGGTGCCGGCACCAGTTTATCGCTGAAGGTGCCGCAAGGTATTTCAGTAAGCCGGTATAGCTCAGTTGGTAGAGCACCTGACTTGTAATCAGGGGGTCCCGAGTTCGACTCTTGGTGCCGGCACCAATTAAACAGCCCGATTGTGAAAGCAGTCGGGCTGTTTTGCGTTTGCCGTTCGGGTGGCAGGGCGGCGGGCATTTCACTATAATAGCCCGTTTTAATCTAAAAGGTCGTCTGAAAAAGGCGGAATACATTCTAATGATTACTGTGAACACACTGCAAAAGATGAAGGCAGAAGGCGAAAAAATCGCCATGCTGACCGCCTATGAATCCAGCTTTGCCGCGTTGATGGATAATGCCGGAGTCGATGTTTTGCTGGTGGGCGATTCCTTGGGCATGACCGTGCAGGGACGCAAATCCACGCTGCCCGTCAGCCTGCGCGATATGTGTTACCACACCGAAAACGTCGCACGCGGTACGGAAAACGCGATGATTGTCAGCGACTTGCCTTTTGGTGCGTATCAGCAGAGTAAAGAACAGGCGTTTGCCGCCGCTGCCGAACTGATGGCGGCAGGCGCGCATATGGTCAAACTTGAAGGCGGCGTTTGGATGGCGGAAACCACCGAATTCCTGCAAATGCGCGGCATTCCCGTCTGCGCCCATATCGGCTTGACCCCGCAGTCCGTGTTTGCATTTGGCGGATATAAAGTGCAGGGGCGGGGCGATAAGGCGGAAGCCTTGTTGGCAGATGCGAAAGCACACGACCAAGCGGGTGCCGCCATCGTGTTGATGGAATGCGTGCCGGCGGAATTGGCGAAAAAAGTAACCGAAACCGTCTCTTGCCCGACCATTGGTATCGGTGCAGGTGTGGATTGCGACGGACAAGTTTTAGTCATGCACGATATGCTCGGCATTTTTCCGGGTAAAACCGCCAAATTCGTCAAAAATTTCATGCAGGGTAAAGACAGCATCCAAGCCGCCGTTGAAGCCTATGTCCATGAAGTCAAAGCCAAAACCTTTCCCGCTGCGGAACATTCGTTTGCTTGATACCCTCAACTGAAAAGGTCGTCTGAAAAGGTTTTCATCGTGAAAACCGAATTTCAGACGACCTTTGTTTGTCCGTGTTCCCAGCGTATAATCGGCGCGTGATTTTCGGGCTGACAAAATACAGCGGCTGAGCGCCGCAATCCCGAAAAAGATAAAGGACATTTTCCACCATGCAAATCATTCATACCATTAAAGAATTACGCGAATGGCGCAAAAACGCAGGCAGCGTTGCCTTTGTGCCGACTATGGGCAATCTGCACGAAGGCCATCTCGCCCTCGTTCGCGAAGCCAAAAAACGCGCCGACAACGTCGTGGTCAGCATATTCGTCAACCGCCTGCAATTCGGACAGGGCGAGGATTTCGACAAATACCCGCGCACCTTGCAGCAAGACGCCGACAAACTCGCCAACGAAGGCGTAGCCGTCGTGTTCGCGCCTGACGAAAAAGAGCTGTATCCCAATGTCGAGCAACGTTTCAACGTCGAACCGCCCAACCTCCAAAACGAATTGTGCGGCAAATTCCGCCCCGGGCATTTCCGCGGTGTCGCTACTGTCGTCAGCAAACTGTTCAACATCGTCCAACCCGATACTGCCTGTTTCGGCAAAAAAGACTATCAGCAGTTGGCGATTATCAAAGGCTTTGTCGAAGACCTGAATTTCAATATCGACATCGTTCCCGTCGATACCGGCCGCGCTCCCGACGGGCTTGCGCTTTCCAGCCGCAACCAATACCTCAGTGAAGCCGAACGCGCCGAAGCCCCGCGTCTGTACCGCGAATTGCAACGCGTCGCTGCCGAACTCAAAAACGGCAATCTCGATTATGTCGGTCTGGAAACAGAAACCGTCCGCCGCCTGACCGAAGCGGGCTGGGTGGTCGATTACGTCGAAATCCGCCATGCCGAGAGCCTCGCCGTCGCACGTACCGGCGACAAAGCCCTCGTCGTCCTCGCCGCCGCCCGCTTGGGAACGACGCGTCTGATTGACAACTTGGAAGTCAGCTTGGCTTGATTGTTGGAATGGAAAAAGGTCGTCTGAAAACCGGTTTGGGTTTCAGACGACCTTTTTGTTTGGGAAGCGTTTTACATCTGCACCAAGCCGTTGACTGTGATGCTGATTTCTTCTGAGCCGGGAGAAGGGGCTTGGATAGCGTTGTTTTCGTCGCTTGCCGAACGCTTGAACATGGCAGCTTCGGCATTCATCATTTTGGCGCGGGCGAAATCGTTGTCTATGGAGCGGTTGCCGATGTGGCCTAAATTGAGTTTGACGATTTTGTAGTTGGAAAAACCGAGCGTTTTCGCTAAGTCTTGCGCGCGGTCTTTGAAGCGCAGGATGGCGGCTTTGCTGACTTGATCAACGGCGGCTTCGCGTTTTTCTTTGGATATGCTGAAGCCGATGCGGTTGAGCGTGGCAGTTTGCAGCGTTTCGTCAATCAGGCGGTTGATGGCGTCAAAGTCTTTGCTTTCGACTTTGAACACGGCTTCTTCTTCCCAGCCTGTTTGGATGCGTTTGCCGTTGTTGTTGTATTCATAGCGCGGGCTGGCGCTGCGGTTGAGGATTTCGGTTTGGAGTTTGTTGTTTTGTACGGCTTTGTTGAAGTCGTTGAATTTTTTCTGAAACGCTTTGTTCACCGTAGCGCGGTCTTTGCCTTCGGAAGCAATGCTGAAGTAGGCGGTCATGGTGTCGCGGGTTATTTCGAGATGGGCGGACTCGGCAAATTCGACCATGTTGTAATGAAGGGTGTCGGTTTCGGCTGCGGCGGGCAGGGCGGTTGCGAGTATGAGGGCGGCAAGGATGGGGCGTAACATGGTTTTTCCTTTTGGTATCGGGTGTGGAAACAAATGGTATTGGATAATTTGTATCAGGTCGTCTGAAAGTGCAGCTTCAATGAAGTTGAAAAAGGTTCTGACTTTGCTGCAACAGGTTCCAGACGACCTTTGACGGTGTCAGCCGAAAAAGCCCATTTTGACTTGGATGAGTTTTTCAAGCTCGGGCAGGACGCGGCGGCGGGAGACGAAGAAGATGATATGGTCGCCGTCTTGGACAATGGTGTCGGTGTGGTGCCCCATGATGACTTCGCCCGTTTCGGCACGGACGATGGCGGCGATGTAGCAGTCGCCCGGCCATTTGATGCCGCTGATGCGCCTGCCGACGATGGCGGAGGTGTTTTTGTCGCCGTGGACGACAACTTCGATGGCTTCGGCGGTGCCGCGTCTGAGGGGGTGGACGGCAACGATGTCGCCTCGGCGGATATGGGCGAGGATGGAGCCGATGGTGATGAGGTGCGGCGACACGACGATGTCGATTTTGTTGCCTTCGAGCAAATCGACGTAGCTGGAGCGGTTGACGATGGTGACGACGCGCTTGGCACCGAGGTTCTTCGCCAACAGGCTGGACATGATGTTGTTTTCGTCGTCGTTGGTCAGGGCGCAGAATACGTCGATTTCGTCGATGTATTCTTCGTCCAGCAGCGTTTCGTCGGTGGCGCTGCCTTGCAGGACGAGGGTGTTGTCGAGGTTTTCGGCGAGCCATTCGGCGCGGCGGGGGTTGTGTTCGACGATTTTGATGTCGTATTTGGATTCGAGCTGCTTGGCGAGGCGGTAGCCGATGTTGCCGCCGCCGGCAATCATGATGCGGCGGGTGCGCGCTTCTTTGGGGCGCAGTTCGCGCATGATGATGTTGACGCTGCTGATGTCGGCGGCAAAAAGTACCTCGTCGCCTTCAATGATGACGGTTTGCGGTGTGGGGACGATGAGGCGGTTGTTGCGGTATATGGCGCAGATTTGGCAGTCCGCGCCTTCGGGGAGGTGTTGGTTGATGTCGGCGATTTCACGGTTGACGAGCAGCCCGCCTTTACGCGCCTGTACGATGACCATGCGGACTTTGTCGCCGGCAAACCTCAATACCTGCAATGCGCTGGTGTAGCTGAGCAGTCCGACGAGCTGTTCGGTAACGAGCTGTTCGGGACTGATGGTTTCGGTGATGTCGAAGACGGTAAGGCTGCCGTTTTCCGTATCGTCGTTTTCGGGGTAGGGGTATTCCAGATATTCGCTGGAACGCACGCGGGCAATGCGGCTGGGGATATTAAAGAGATCGGCGGCGATTTTGCAGGCGACGATATTGGTTTCATCGCTGCGGGTCAGGGCGAGCAGGAGGTCGGAATCTGCCGCGCCCGCCTGTTCGAGGATGAACGGGGATGCACCGTTACCGAGTATGGTTTGGACGTCGAGGCGGCTGCCGATGTGTTGCAGGGCTTTTTCGTCGATATCGATAACGGTAACGTCGTTGCTGGAAACGGAGGCGAGGTTTTGCGCGACGGTCGAGCCGACCTGTCCGCTGCCGAGGATGAGGATTTTCACGGTTTGGGCGGGTGGTTGGGTAAGGATGATGGGATTGTATAGTATAGTGGATTAAATTTAAATCAGGACAAGGCGACGAAGCCGCAGACAGTACA
>CAUOMQ010000042.1:0-16312 GCA_963456805.1 uncultured Neisseria sp.
TTGAGCTAAGGCGAGGCAACGCCGTACTGGTTTAAAGTTAATCCACTATATTTGCGCCAACATCATCACAAACCTTACAACATGAAGGTCGTCTGAAATTTTTCAGACGACCTTTTGAGCCTGTCAAACTATTGTCCTGAATCTTTCGGCTTCTGATTGGCGTTCTCAAACAATTTGTTCATAGGGGTCAGATTGATTGCATTGCCTTGACTGACTATCCATTTATCCTCCACCCGCCAAACGCCTGAAGTGTCTTCCACGCGCAGATACCAGTGGTTAGTCGGCGGCAGGGGTTTGAAAGTCGCTTCATACTCCATACGACCGTTTTGGATTTCCGCGCTGACGGGGTGCAGTTTGACGGTTTGGTCTTCCGATTTTTTAGTCGGGTGCATCAAAAGGAGATTCAAAGGCTGTTTGGGATCGAATTCCCCGCTGACAAACACTTTGGCCGCATCCTTATCCGGACTGATCAGCACTTGCACCTGCATATGCCGCTTTACTGCCTCTTCATCGCGGTGAAGCTGGATGTCGATGTGTTTGCCGTCTTTGTAATAGTCGTCCGTTACCAAATCGGTTGCATGTTCTTTGGCGACGAAGAACATGGCGACACTGGCAATCACGACGAAAATAGGCCCCGCCATCAACACCCACGGCCAAATGTGTTTGTACCAAGGTTTGACATGTTTTTGCTCGGACACGTTTTATTCTCCGATAAAGGTTGCTTCTTCTTCCAAGATAGTGGGTTTGCCATCTGCTTTGCCGGTTTCGCGATAAGTGAAGGTAAACTCAATCGGATGGCTGCCCTTGTCGGCGTATTCGGGAATAGTGGAAACTTGGACAGGGATGGTCAACGTTTGGCGCGGTGCGATTTTCACGCCGCCTTCCGGCAATCCGGTCAGGGCGATTTCTTCAAAGCCTTTGACTGCCGCAGTCATCACTTGTTCGTTTTCACTATTGTTGATAATGCGCAGGTTGTATGCGTTTTCCAGCCAACCTTTGCTGTTTTCGCGCACCATCACGCCGCGGTCTTTCAGAATATCGACTTCGACCATTTTACGGGTGGAAAGTCCGACCAAGAAAGCAATAATAACCACCAGCAAAACAGCGCCGTATCCCGCCACACGCGGACGTTTCAAGCGTTTTTTGATGTCGCTTTCAGGATATTCGTGTTCCAATGCACCTTCGGTCGTATAGCGTATCAGGCCGCGCGGATAACCCATTTTATCCATAATTTCGTCGCAGGCATCAATACACGCCGCACAGCCGATACATTGATACTGCAAACCGTCGCGGATATCGATACCGACGGGACAGACCTGTACGCACATGGTGCAGTTGATGCAGTCGCCCAACCCGCTGTCTTCTTTATTGGCGGTTTTCTTGCGTGCGCCGCGCGGTTCGCCGCGTTCGGTATCGTAAGAAATAATCAGCGTGTCTTTATCGAACATCGCGCTTTGGAAGCGTGCATACGGACACATATGCAGGCACACTTTCTCACGCATAACGTGGGCAAAGAAGAAGGTCATGAAGCCGTAAAACGCTGCGGCAAACATTGCGCCGCCGCCTGCCACTCCGGCAAACAAGTCGGGAACGAACTGGCGGATCGGGACAAACCAGCCCGCAAAGGTAATGCCTGTCCACGCGCAGACAAGGAAAATCAGCAGGGCTTTAGTTGCTTTAATACGGATTTTAGTGAAATTCCACGGCGATTTTTCCAGCTTCAAGCGTTTGTTGCGGTCGCCTTCGACCAAGTTGTCGATCCATAGCATGATTTCGGTGTAAACCGTCTGCGGGCAGGAATAACCGCACCACAAGCGTCCGGCAATCGTCGTCCACCAAAACAGCCCGAAGGCGCAAATCATCAGCAGCAGGGCAAGGTAAATCAAGTCGCCCATACCCAACGACAGCCCGAAAATGAAGAAATGCCGGTCCGGAATATTGAAGAGTACCGCCTGACGGCCGCTCCAGTTGAACCACGGAATCACATAAAACACAAACTGCGTCGCCAATACGGCGGCTATACGCAATTTGGCGAACCGCCCTTCCGCTTTTTTCGGATGGATGCGTTCGCCTTCGGGATGGATTTGGATGACGCTGGATTTGGGTTTTGAGGGTTTGGGCGGAGCGGTTTTTGCCGGTTTCTCGGACTGCTCTTTCGGGGCAGTGTTTTTTTCTTCTGACACAGCGTTTTCGGCTTGGTTTTCTGTTGACATTTTTCAGTGTTCCTTCGTGTGTTTGCGCGCAGGTCTTTTATTCTGATTACTGGTTTGATTGGTTTTTCAGACGACCTTTTATATGCGTCGGAATCATATCATTTGAACTTGACCAAAGCAAAAAGCCCTACTTGGCTTTTATATGCCACCCGTTTTGATTTTTCCGTTGCCCAAGTCTGAAATCAGCGATATTCAAGCAGTTGCATATAACCGATGACGCTATGCTTATAGCGAATCGCTATATCTCTGATAAAAATTTATAAACTACTGTTTCAAAACGGAATAACAGTTAATCTCATCTGCTTTGCCTGTTTCAGACGACCCCTTATGCGGACAATTTTTAAAACAGGACAACGCGAAACCGATGCCGTACCGGTTTGAAGTTGTCCTCCCGATAGGCGGAAAGGTCGTCTGAAAGACGCCCGCATCCTTGAAAGCCTGCCCGAATCGGGCGATAATCAACGGGATTTTCTTTACCGTTATTACCGTTTCAAACCAATACAGCAAGGAAGGTACAAAATGTCTCAACTGGCAAACGCAATCCGTTTCCTCTCGGCCGATGCCGTTCAAAAAGCAAATTCCGGCCACCCCGGCGCGCCCATGGGTATGGCGGAAATGGCGGAAGTATTGTGGACGAAATTCCTGCGCCACAACCCCGCCAACCCCAAATTCTACAACCGCGACCGCTTCATCCTCTCCAACGGCCACGCGTCCATGCTGTTGTACAGCCTGCTGCACCTGACCGGCTACAACCTGAGCATTGAAGACCTGAAAAACTTCCGCCAGCTGCACAGCAAAACCCCCGGCCACCCCGAATACGGCTACACCGACGGCGTGGAAACCACGACCGGTCCGTTGGGACAAGGCATTGCCAACGCGGTGGGTATGGCATTGGCGGAAAAAATCCTTGCCGCCGAATTTAATAAAGACGGTTTGAATATCGTCGATCACTACACCTATGTCTTCATGGGCGACGGCTGCCTGATGGAAGGCGTATCGCACGAAGCCTGTTCGCTCGCCGGCACCTTGGGCTTGGGCAAACTGATTGTTTTGTATGATGACAACAATATTTCCATCGACGGCAAAGTGGACGGCTGGTTTACCGAAAACATCCCACAACGCTTTGAAAGCTACGGCTGGCACGTCGTTCCCAACGTAAACGGCCACGACACCACCGCCATTCAAGCCGCCATCGAAGCCGCCCGTGCCGAAACCGGCAAACCATCTATTATCTGCTGCAAAACCTTAATCGGCAAAGGCAGCGCCAACAAAGAAGGCAGCCACAAAACCCATGGCGCACCTTTGGGTGCGGACGAAATCGAAGCCACGCGCAAACATCTGGGCTGGACTTACCCCGCATTTGAAATCCCGCAAGAAATCTACGACGCATGGAGCGCGAAAGAACAAGGCGCAAAATTGGAAGAGGAATGGAACGAGCTGTTCGCGCAATACCAAGCCAAATATCCTGCCGAAGCCGCAGAATTCGTGCGCCGCATGGATAAAAAACTGCCGGACAATTTCGATGCCTACGTTCAAACCGCATTGAAAGAAGTGTGCGCCAAAGCCGAAACCATCGCCACCCGCAAAGCCAGCCAAAACAGCATCGAAATTTTGGCTAAAGAGCTGCCCGAACTGGTGGGCGGTTCTGCCGACCTGACCCCGTCCAACCTGACCGACTGGTCAGGCAGCGTCTCCGTTACCCGCGACAAAGGCGGCAACTACATCCACTACGGCGTGCGCGAGTTCGGCATGGGTGCCATCATGAACGGCCTTGCCCTGCATGGCGGCGTAAAACCCTTCGGCGCGACTTTCCTGATGTTCAGCGAATACGAACGCAACGCCCTGCGTATGGCGGCGCTGATGAAAATCAACCCCGTCTTCGTCTTCACCCACGATTCCATCGGCCTCGGCGAAGACGGCCCGACCCACCAACCCATCGAGCAAACCGCCACCCTGCGCCTGATTCCGAACATGGATGTATGGCGTCCGTGCGACACCGCCGAATCGCTGGTGGCATGGGCGGAAGCGGTAAAAGCCGAAGACCATCCGTCCTGCCTGATTTTCAGCCGTCAAAACCTGAAATTCCAAGCGCGCAACGAACAACAACTGAACGACATCAAACGCGGCGGCTACGTCATCAGCGAAGCCCAAGGCAACGCCCAAGCCGTCATCATTGCCACCGGTTCCGAAGTCGAGCTGGCTCTGGAAGCGCAAAAAGCCCTCGCCGCGCAAAACATCGCCGTACGCGTTGTTTCCATGCCGTCCACCAACGTCTTCGACCGCCAAGACGCCGCCTATCAAGCTGCCGTCCTGCCCGAAGGCCTGCCACGCATCGCCGTAGAAGCCGGACACGCCGACGGCTGGTACAAATACGTCGGATTGAACGGCGCAGTCGTCGGCATCAACCGCTTCGGCGAATCCGCCCCTGCCGAACTGCTGTTCAAAGAATTCGGCTTTACCGTGGAAAATGTGGTGGATACTGTGAAATCAGTGCTGTAAACGGCAGCCATCGCATCAAAGGTCGTCTGAAAGCAGAAGATAAGGTTTTCAGACGACCTTTTTCCTTTAAAGCGGCCCAAACCAGTTTAACGGAAATCCAACCCATACAGTGGCGCAACCCTTCCTACGCCAACGAAGTTGCATAGAAACGCCGAATAAAGCAGCGTCTGAAGCCCCTCCTATTCCCGATAATCCTTTGCCATATCTTGAAAGCCATACCGCTAAACCGTAAAATCACACCTTACCCAATTTGATATAAATTTACATCCACCCCATCTTACCCGCCAATTATGATGACCCGCCTTGCCGCCTATCGGAACACCCTCCTCATCTGCCTGATTTTATGGGCATCCATCATCGCCGTTTTCTCCGCCGAACGTTTCTTCATGCTGCACCATTTCGTTTCAGACGACATCCGCAGCCGTTACGCGGGCGATTTGGCGGCTTTGTTTGTCAAAGGGCTGTTGTTCGACATCAAAATCGCCTCCGTTGCCGCCGCCTTCCCCTTCCTGATCGGGCTGTTCGGACTGGCTACGCAGAAAACCGCCGCCTTTACCCTACGCCTCCTGCCTACCGTCGCAACCGTCCTTTTCCTGACCGCCTTTGCCGCTGCGCTGGGCAACTGGTTCTATTACAGCGTTTACGACCGTCAATTTGACGTCTTCGTCTTCGGGCTGGCGGACGAAGACACCCGCGCTGTCCTGAAAACCGTCTGGTCGGACTATCCCGTCATCCCCTGTCTTGTCGCCTTGATTGCCGCAGCTTTCGTTTTCGGCAAAATCTTCAGCCTCATCCGCCGCCGCACCCGCTTTCAGACGACCTCATGGGGGAAAACCGCTTGGATTGCCGCCGTCCTCTTACCTATCCTCGCGCTTGCCGCAGGCATACGCGGCTCGTTCGGCAAATTCCCCCTGCGTCAGACCGCCATGCAGATTTCCGCCGCACCGCAAATCAACAAACTCGTTCCCAATGCCCTGACCTCCCTAAGCTGGGCAGTCAACGAATACCGCAACAGCAACGACTTCCATCCCGTCTCCGACGAAGACGGCAGCCGGCTCATCAGTACCCTGCTCGATAAAAAAACCGACGCTGACTTGACGCAGCTCTTTGCCCAAACCGCCGCAAACGCCGCCGTCGAAAAACACCGTCCCAACGTCGTTCTCACCGTCATGGAAAGCATGAGCGCGCATCTCTTGAACATGGACAATCCCGAACGGGACCTCTTGGGCGAACTGGGCAAACACTGGCAGCAAGACTGGGTGTACCGCAAATTCGTTTCCGAAGGAGACGGCACCAGCGACACCCTGCACCGCTTCTTCGTCCGCAGCCCGCGCCTCAACCTCAGCCAATCCCTTGCCAAAAACAAAACCTTCCCCGGCAATATGTTCAAACCCTATCTCGATGCCGGTTACCGCGTCGTCTATATTACGGCGGGCAACGGCGGCTGGCGCGATTTCGACACCTTCCTGCGGCACTTGGGCGTCAACGAAATCATCGATGAAAACACCCTCAAAACCCACTATCCCGAAGCAAAATCCGACACATGGGGCGTGCCCGACGAATTCATGTTCCGCTATGCCGAAGAAGAACTCGCGCGCGCCGAAAAAAGCGGCACACCCGTATTCATCATGATGATGTCCGTGACCAACCACCCGCCCTACCGCCTGCCCGCGCCGCATCAGGCGAAAAACTTCCGTTTGGACGAACAAGAGCAAAAACGCCTTGCCAACCTCGCCTCAGGCAAAGAGTTGAATGAAATTTTCAACACCTTCCGATACAGCAACGACCAACTCGGCCACTTTATCGGCAAAGTGAAAACCATCGCGCCCGACACCATTATCGCCGCCACCGGCGACCACAATATGCGCGCCATCGGCTATCCTGAATCCGCCGATGCCGCACTCGGCCACAGCGTCCCCTTCTACCTTTACGTTCCACAAGCCTACCGCGGCAGCGCCGAATACCATCCCGAACGCGCAGGTTCGCACAAAGACATCCTGCCGACCCTCTACAACTTAAGCCTATCCAAATCGCGCTACTACCAAACCGGCTGCAACCTCACCGCCCCGCAACCCGATTCCGCATGGTGCGGCTATGGCTACAACCCCGAAGTCATCATTACCGAACGCGGTTTCTATCATCAACACAGCAAAGCATTCCACAAATGGGACAACAAAAACATCCAAACCGCCGAAAGCCGCCCAAGCACGCCGGATAACGAAGACCAAGCTATTATCCGCCGCGCCTCGGCATATACGCCGTTTCTTGAATGGCAGATCAACCGGATTATCAGCACCCAATAAATCCGTTTATCGCCAAAGGTCGTCTGAAAATTTTCAGACGACCTTTTTGCAAACCAACCATACCCCAGGCACTCCCGGCTTAAAGCAGATGCCGAACCATACCGTCATAGTGTAGTAAAATATAGTGGATTAACTTTAAATCAGGACAAGGCGAGGCAACGCCGTACCGGTTTAAAGTTAATCCACTATAAAACACACCTCAAACATCGCACCACATTGCATCCGCGCAAACAACGCCTTACCGTTTGGCGGCAAATCCGCTATATAATCTATGCCGCTTGCGCCCCACACAAGGAATCTCATGAAAAAACACATCTACTGCCGCCACAGCTTTGAAATCGAAGTCCAGTTTTTCGATGTGGACGCCATGCACATCGTCTGGCACGGCAACTATGTGAAATACCTCGAAACCGCCCGCTGCGCCTTTTTGTCCGCCATCGGCTACGACTACAATGAAATGGCGCGGCAGGGATACAGTTGGCCGATTGTGCAGATGAACCTCAAATACATCCGCCCCGCCCGCTTCGGTCAAAAAATCCGCGTCGATATGGACATCGTCGAAATCGAAAGCTGCCTGCGCATCGACTATACGATTTATGATGCACAAACCAACGAAAAGCTCAACCGCGCTTCGACCACCCAAGCCGCCGTTTCGCTGGCAGACGGCCTGATGCAGTTTCAAACGCCCGACAGTTGGCTGCAAGCCGTAAAAAGGCATCCGACTTTTCAGGCCGTCTGAAACCGCAGCACAAACCCGACATCCGAAACATTCAAAGGAAATGAAGATGAAAAAAACCATCGCCGCCGCCCTTCTCACCCTCGCCAGCCCCGCCTTGTGGGCGTTTTCCACCGCCGAACTCGCCCAAACCCTGCAAAAACCGTCCAACATACAAGGCGCGTTTACCCAGCAGCGACAATTGAAATCCCTGAGTAAACCGATGGTTACAGGCGGGAAATTCGTCCTTGTACCGAAAAAAGGTTTGTTGTGGCAAATGCAAAAACCGTTTGAAACCACCCTGCGCGTGCGCTCGGACGGCATCATGCAGTGGAATGGCAGCGCATGGACCAACCCCAATCAAGGCAAAGTCGGACAAACCCAGCAAATCAAACTCTTCCTCGACCTGCTTGGCGGCAACACGCAAGGTTTGGAAAAACAATTCAACCTCGCCCTCTCTGGCAGTGAAAAACAATGGACGCTGAATTTGACGCCGAAAACCGCCGTTACCCGCCAAATTTTCAACCACATCGTTATCAGCGGCGACAGCGTAGTGCGCAAAATTGAGTTGGACGAAAAGCAAGGCGACAAAACCGTCATGCAGTTTAGAGAAGTGCAAACCGGCAAACCGTTGGACGACTTTGCCAAAAAAGCCCTGTAAGCGGCATTATCCGACAAACCCGCAAAGTCATTCTGTCCACTGTTTGAAGAACCGGCCTGTCGGCTTGCCGCCCGCGTTTTTCCTCTCCGCATGAGAGGTTGAGCGAGGGTGGCAAGCCACAGGTTCGCATTTTATTAGGCACATATTTTTGCCCTAAGCCCAGTGCTTTCAGGATATGCCATTTGCCTCCACTTTCACGCCTACCGCCCTTTTCAGACGACCTCCCTTTATCACACCCTATTGTTCTTTAAATAATTTTACAAAAAAGCTATAATGACCAGTCATCAAATAATTTTTGTTAATAGATAATGGGAAGCGACGTGAAAAAAGTGCTGCTGGTGTATTACTCGCAAACCGGACAATTGGCAAAATTGGCGCAGAATTTCACAGAGCCTTTGCAGCAGGGCGGCGTTCATGTGGATTGCGTGAACCTTGAGCCGCAAGAGCCGTATCCGTTTCCGTGGTCGTTTTGGCGGTTTTTCAACACCTTTCCCGAAACCGTCCACCTGAAACCCGCGCCGATTCTGCCGCCCGCCATTCCCGCCGACGATTACGATGTCGTGGTTATCGCCTATACCGTCTGGTTCCTCTCGCCCGCACAGCCGATTACCGCCTTCCTGCAACGTGAAGAAACCCGCCGCCTGCTCAACGGCAAACCCGTGGTAACGCTTATCGGCTGCCGCAATATGTGGTTGGGCGCGCAGGAAAAAATGAAGTCGCTTTTGGCACAAAACGGCGCGAAACTCATCGGCAACATCGTCAAAATCGACGCATGCAACAGCGCCGCCAGCTTCATCACCACCCCCGCATGGCTGCTGTCGGGCGACAAACAATACTTCCGCGCCCTGCCCTCCGCCGGCATCGCAGACGGAGAGCTGGCCGATGCGGCGCGCTTTGGCGCGAAAATGCGGGATGCCCTTTTACAAAACAAAACCTTGGACGAAACCCTGTTTCAAAACATGGGCGCGGCCAAGGTGAACGAAAAACTGATTTTCAGCGAAAAAGCCGCCGGACGCAGCTTTTTCCTGTGGGGCAGGCTGCTGATGGTCGCCGGACGTGTGTCCCCCCTGCTGCGCCGCGCCCTACTGTGTTTTTATATCCTGTTTCTGCTGGCGATGATTCTGGTGTTGGTACCAGTGAGCGTATTGGTGAAAAAACTGCTGCATCCGCTGCTCAAAGGTCGTCTGAAAAAACTGGCAGAATATTACAGCCAGCCCTCCGGCGGATAAATCGGATTACAGTCGTCACTCATTCTGACCGTTTCAGACGACCCCGAATACAGAAAGCGCACCATGCCCGAAGTAATCCATTACCCCGAACGCCGCCGCTTCCAAATCGACATCAACGGCTTAGAAGCGGGCTACATCAGTTATACCGAACACAACGGAAGCTGGGACGTAAACCACACCGAAGTTTCGCCCAATTTCCGTAATCAGGGCATCGCCCGAATGCTGGTGGATGCGTTAACGGCATATGCCGAAGCACACGGCATCCCGCTTACCGCAAGCTGCGATTACGCCGCGCGGTTTATCGGCTGACCACTTACCATAGTGAGACAAAATAGCGCCGTAATATCCCTATTTTGTTTCGCCATACAACCAAAAACCATGATTCCAAATAACACACTCAAAAACGTTTACCTCAACCGTACCGCCGCCTTCCTGCCCAACGCGCCCGTCGGCAATGACGAGATGGAAGCCGTACTCGGCATGGCGGGCGAGCTGCCTTCGCGCGTGCGGCGCATGATTTTGCGTTCCAACGGCATCCAAACACGGCATTACGCCATAGACCCCGACAGCCGCCGCGCCACGCATACCAATGCCGAACTTGCCGCCGAAGCAGTCCGCCGGCTGTTCGCACAAGGCATCAAGCCCGAAGACATCACCAGCCTGTCCTGCGCCACGTCCTACCCAGACCAGACCATGCCCGGACACGGCGTGATGGTACACGGCCTTTTGGAGATGCCCTCCTGCGAAGTGTTGAGCATGGCGGGCGTGTGCGCGGCAGGCATGGCGGCGATGAAACACGCCTACAATGCCGTCCGCACCGGCGAACATGCCCACGCCGTCGCCGCTGCGTCAGAAAACGCTTCGGCGGTGATGCGCGGCGAAGTGTTCCAACACGAAACCGACCATAAAAAGCTGGAAAACGCTTCCCCAGAAATCGGTTTTGAAAAAGACTTTTTGCGCTGGATGCTGTCGGACGGCGCGGGCGCGGCATACTTGTCCGACCGTCCCAATTCAGACGGCCTCAGCCTGAAAATCTGCTGGATAGAGCTGCTCTCCTACGCCAACGAAATGCCGCCCTGTATGTATGCCGGCGCAGAATTCCGCGACGGCGTGTTCGAAGGCTGGAAACACGCCGACCCCGAATACAGCCGCCGCCACAGCCTGATGGCGGTCAAGCAGGACGTAAAACTATTGAACGAAAACATCGTCCGCTACACGGTGGAAAAACCGCTTGCGCAAATCGCCGCCAAACACGGCATCCGCGCCGACGAAATCGACTGGTTCCTGCCCCATTATTCTTCCGGCTTTTTCCGCGACCGCCTTTCAGACGGCCTGAAAAAAATCGGCTTTGAAATCCCGCAGGAAAAATGGTTTACCAACCTCTACACCAAAGGCAACACCGGCTCGGCATCGATTTACATCATCCTTGAAGAATTTATGCGCACTTTCCCATTGGAGCGCGGTCAAAAAGTTTTGTGCTACGTTCCCGAAAGCGGGCGTTTCTCAACTTGCTTTATGCTTTTGGAAGCGGTATAGCAAACTGAAAAAAGGTCGTCTGAAACTATGGAAATCAAAGACATCCCGCAAGATGACAGCGAAAGCTACCACGGACATCTGAAAGTCATTTACGGCACGCGCGACGGGCGTTACGAAGCCGGTACCAGCAGCGGCTGGCAGGACGAAGCCTACGCCACCGAAATGGCGGTCGCCGAACTCGACGAACAAACCCGCGCCGCCCGCGAAGCGGTGGCACGGGGCGAATATTCGCCGCTGTATTACCATATGTTCCGCTTCCGCCACGACGAAGCCGGTTTGGCAATGGCTGCGGGCGTATGGCAATGGCAGCTCCGCCGCCACCTGCGTCCCGAAATCTTCGCCAAGCTGCCCGACAAAACCCTGCAAAAATACGCCGACGCGCTGCAAATCAGCATAGACGAATTGAAGCGGACGGACGCGGATTAAGGCGAACCGACCTTTGCTGACGGCGGCAAGCTGCCCTAATTTGTTTTTCAGACGACCTCGTCTGTGTTTGAAACGCAGCCGCCTAATCATAAAATACTTCTAAACAGATATCCGATTGACACCCCCATGACCGAATTCCCACACCAGCATACCGCCCACTGCGAAAGCGGCGTAATGTCCACACTGCTCAAATACCACGGCCACGACTTAGACGAAGCCATGATCTTTGGCATCGCCCATGCGCTGACCTTTGTCTGGCTGCCCGTCGTCAAACTGGGCGGCATGCCGCTGGTTTCCTACCGCATCGGACCGCGCGGCATCATCAAAAACACCTGCAAGGCATTGGGGCTGAAATTATCCGCCCGCAAATTTTCCAATGCCCAAAAGGGACAGGACGCGCTGGATGCCGCGCTTTCATCGGGCAAACTGGCGGGGTTGCAGACCTCCGTATTCTGGCTGCCGTATTTCCCGCCGCAAATGCGTTTCCATTTCAACGCGCACAATCTCTTGGTGTACGGCAAAGACGGCGACGACTACCTTATCAGCGACCCCGTGTTTGAAACGGTGCAGCGCTGCGCCGCCGAAGATTTGCAGCGGGCGCGTTTCGCCAAAGGCGTATTGGCCGCCAAAGGCATGATGTACACGCTGGAAAACGACAGGCCGTCTGAAAAAGTTAAGGCCGACTTACCCGCCATCATCCGCAAAGCCATACGCAAAAACGCCAAACAAATGCTCCCGCCCGTTTTTTTCGTCGGCGTAAAAGGCATCCGCACGTTGGCAAAAAACATCGAAGCCCTGCCTGCCAAACGAAATGCAAAATACCAAAAACTGTTTCTCGGCCATCTCGTGCGGATGCAGGAAGAAATCGGCACCGGCGGCGCGGGTTTCCGCTATATCTACGCCTATTTCCTCGAACAGGCCGCCCATATCTGCGACAACCCCGCGTTTCAGACGGCCTCGGAACAAATGACCGCCATCGGCGACCAATGGAGGCAGTTTGCAGCGATGTGCGTGAAGCAGTGTAAAAAGCCGTCCGAAAACGGCTGCCGAGAAATCGCCGCATTTTTGCGCAAGATTGCGGACGATGAAGAAGCCTTGTGGCGGGGATTGTTGAAATAATGGGGAATCATGCGGTATCGATAGATTTTCTGTAAACGTTTGCGCGCAGGTAAACCGATGCCGTAGCAGTTGTTTGATGATTTCACTATGCTCCACCCATACTAAGGCCGTCTGAAACCATGATTCAAATCCAATCCCTCTCCCACCGTTATCCCAAAGCCGAAACCGCCGCGCTGGACAATGTGTCGTTCGATATTGCCGACGGCGAATGTTTGGGGCTGCTCGGTCACAACGGTGCGGGGAAAACGACGCTAATGTCGCTTTTGGCAGGCTTGCAGGAAGTACGGCAGGGCGAAATTTTGTTTGACGGCAAGCCGTTGCGCCTGTTGAGCCGCAGCGAGCGGCAGAAAATCGGTTTGGTGCCGCAGGATTTTGCGTTTTACCCGCAGCTTTCGGTGTGGGACAACCTGCTGTTTTTCGCCTCGCTTTACAAAGTGCGCGACAAGGGTCGTCTGAACGCGCTGTTGGAACAGACCGACCTGACCGCCCACAAAAACAAAGCGGCAAAGCATCTTTCGGGCGGGCTTAAACGTCGTCTGAATTTTGCCATCGGCCTGATTAACACGCCGCAACTGGTGTTCCTCGACGAAATCACGGTCGGTATCGATCCGCAGTCGCGCCGCTTTATCCTCGACAGCGTGGCGGATTTGACGCGGCAGGGGGTAACGGTGGTTTACACCTCGCACTATCTGTCGGAAATCGAGCAGCTTTGCGGCAAAATCGCGCTGCTGCAACACGGCAAACTGGTGTACCACGGCGGTTTGGACGAGCTTTTAAGTACGCAAACCGGTGTCGTGCGTTTTACCGTCGAACCACCGCTGCCGCCTCAAACGCTGGCCGCTTTGGGTGCAAAGCAAGTGGACAGCCGCGGCATGATGGAAACGGCGCACGATGCCGCCGCCGTTTACGCCGCCCTGCAACAAAGCGGCGCGCAAATCCGCTACTTCCAGCAGGGACACGGCTCGCTGGAAACGTTTTACCTTGATTTCCTGCGCAAAGACGAGCCAGCAACAGATAAGCAAAATCCACAATGACGACTTCCTCCCTCCTCAAAGAACTCAAACTGCTCTGCCGCGACCTGCACGGTTTGGCAGTGTTGTTTGTAATGCCCATCGCCTTTATGCTGATTATGTCGTTGGCGCTGAGCCGTGACCAAGACCCGCACACCGACAGCCGCATCGCACTGGTCGGCGCGACAAACGACAGCGTCAATACCGCGCTGGCCACTGCGCTGGAAAAAGAGCAGATTCATGTTACGCTGATGTCGTCTGAAAAACTGACCGACGCGCAAAACGGTCTGCACGACAAACGTTTCCAACTGGTGCTGCACAACCCGAACGCCGCTTCCGGCAAAATCGCCGACAACAAAGCCTTGCAAATCTATGTACCGCCCGATACCGAGCCTTCGTGGCTGGCGGCGGTTAAAGGCGTTTTGCAGCAGCACTACACCCAAACTCGGCTGGACGCTTATTTCGACAACAACGACGGCATCAAAATCGACAATAAAAAACTGCCCCGTTCCATCCGCAAAGACATCCAGAAAAAAGTCGATGAAAAAAACGACGAGCAATTCGCCGCCGTGCGCAGCTTTTTAGATAAAAAAATGCTGGAAGAACACTATCTGAGCGCAGGCAGCGGCAAGGTTGAAAAACCCAACGCCGTACAGCACAGCGTACCCGCATGGCTGATTTTCGGTATGTTTTTCATCATGATACCGCTGTCGAACGTCATGGCGCTGGAACGCCAGACCAACACCATCACCCGCCTGCGTCTCGCCCGCGCCTCCGCGTTCGGCCTGATTGCTGCGAAACTCGTCCCCTATTTCCTGATTAACCAGCTTCAGTTTGTCGGAATGCTGCTGCTCGGCCGCTACCTGCTGCCCGAAATCGGCGTGCCCGCCCTCATACTCAACGGCAGCCTTGTTCCCTACGCGCTGTTGTCCGCCGCCGTCAGCGCCGCCGCACTCGGCTACGCGCTTTTGGTCAGCGTCTGCGCCAAATCCACCGAACACGCCGTCGTTCTCGGCGGCGGCGGCATCATCCTGATGGCGGCAATCGGCGGCATTATGGTACCCGCCCACGTCATGCCCGAAACCATGCAGCAACTCACTTGGATTTCCCCGATGGCATGGGGCTTGAAAGCTTTTCAAGAACTGCTGCTCAACCGCAGCGGACTGGACGGAATCGGCCGCTACCTCATCCTACTGTCCGCCTTCTCCTCCACGACCCTGACCGCCGCCGTGCTGGTTTACCGCAGGCAGTTGCAGACGCAGGTACGGTTTTAAAACTAGAAGCTACTAACAACCTCATCAAAGTCATCAAGCAAAACGCTTTCGGCTTTCGGAACTTTAACAATTTTAAAACTAGAATCCTCATCGCTTTGAACATCAAAAAGGAGAGGACTGATTTAGTCCTCTCCAGATTATAACTTTTCATCAACCCACTACAGTTGACAAAGAGCCCGAAAAAGAGGGATAAGTTGCAGATAAGTGAAAACCTCTAAAGTTGGAAAACTTTAGAGGTTCATGCTAAGGTTGAAAATGCTGGTGCAAGATAGCAAAGTAATCCTGCGGATTATGAAGAAATGGGAAGTGGCCGCTGTTTTTAATCGTAAAGACTTGGGCGCTAGGGTAGCGGCTGATGACAAAATGTCCACTGGCACCAAAAATATCATTGTCACCAAAGGTCACGGTGATAGGAAAAGGAGGATGTTCTAGGCGGGGCAAGAGAGGGTAGGCAGTGATTTCCTTTCTCGTTTGATTGCTTGCCTGGACTGAAACATTGCTCATGTCTAGTTTCACATCATGAAAGGCTGGATAGTCGGCATTGTAATTACGGACAACTTGGCGAAAGAGAGCCTGCGAAGCCTTGGAACTACCGAGACCGCCAAGCAGAGTGTTGAGCCCCATTTTCGTCCACTCAAGAAAAGTGCAGTGTTTTCGATTGTAGCGCATCATCTCCTTTTCCATTTCTTGCCACTGGGAGCCTGTCCCTGTTCCTGACGAGGAAAGCAAGAGACTAAGGAGGCGGTCGGGATTTTTATTGGCGTAGATTTGCGCGTACAGACCGCCCCAAGAATGTCCAAAAAGGTGAAATTTTTCTAGTCCGAATTGGTTGGCGATTGTGTTAATGTCTGCTATGTAGGCTTCTATGCTATAATCACCGCTCAGGCAGGGAGATTTTCTGGTTCCCCGCTGGTGAAAGGTGATGATTTGGAAGTTTTCTTCAAACTCTGGCGCAAACCAAAGAAAGTCGTCAGGTGCTCCCGGTCCACCGTGTAGCAAGATAATCGTTTCCTTGTCGGGATTGGGGTAGCAGATGGTGTAGAGCTGGTCGGAGCCATTTCGGATCATCGTTTCGATTTTTTGAGAATGAGTCATCGTTTTCCTTTCTTTCAATAGAGCGTCCACCACTGATTACGATATTGCCAGAAAACTATTTCCTTCTGCGAAAATTGTCCTCGACCACTTTCACAGTGTACAACATCTCGGCCGGGCTATGAACCGTCTTCGCATCCAAATCATGAATCAGTTGGATAAAAAATCGCACAAATATAGGGCACTCAAACGCTACTGGAAACTCATTCAACAGGATAGCCGTAAACTCAGCCAT
>CAUOMQ010000043.1:0-16146 GCA_963456805.1 uncultured Neisseria sp.
GTTAAACCTTCAAAGTTGAGTATTGTACTATTTTATTTTTAATTGACTATAAAACTGCAATGATACGGCGTTGCCAACGCCCTTATGTACTACCCGTACACGGCGGGCGTTGCCGCCTTGTCTCATTTTTATTTTAATCCACTATAGTACGGAACCGATTCACTTGGTGCTTCAGCACCTTAGAGAATCGTTCTCTTTGAGCTAAGGCGAGGCAACGCCGTACTGGTTTAAAGTTAATCCACTATATCTGTTACTTGCTGCCGTGTATCCAACGTTCAGCCGCTGGGCGGAAACACATCACAAAAAGGTCGTCTGAAAACCGAAAAATCAATTTTCAGACGACCTTTTGTTATTTCAAACCTTCTCGGTTTAAGCAGCGTTGACTTTATCTTGGCGGCGCAGCAGGGTAATCAGGTCGCTGATGCGCTGTTTCATGTTGCGGCGGTCGACGATTTGGTCGATAGCGCCTTTTTCCAGCAGGAATTCTGCGCGTTGGAAGCCTTCGGGTAAGGTTTCGCGGACGGTTTGTTCAATAACGCGAGGGCCGGCAAAGCCGATAAGGGCGTTGGGTTCGGCAAGCACGACATCGCCGAGGAAGGCGAAACTGGCGGATACGCCGCCCATGGTCGGGTCGGTCAGGACGGAGATGAACGGCAGGTGTTTTTCAGTCAGAAGATGCAATGCCGCACTGGTTTTGGTCATTTGCATCAATGAGTTGACTCCTTCCTGCATCCGCGCACCGCCCGATGCGGCAACGCAGATGAAAGAGCAGTTATCGGCTACGGCGCGGCGCACGCCTTGGACGAAACGTTCGCCAACGACAGAACCCATAGAGCCGCCGATAAAGCGGAATTCGAAGGCGGCAATCACGACGGGCAGGCCATTCATAAAGCCTTTCATCACGACCAACGCATCATCTTCGCCGGTGGCTTTGCGCGCGGCGGCCAAGCGTTCGGGGTATTTTTTGCTGTCTTTGAATTTCAGCGGGTCGGTCGGTTTGATATTGGCGGCGATTTCTTCGCGGCCTTCCTCGTCCAAAAGCAAATTGAGGCGTTCGCGCGCGGAAAGCGGGTTGTGGTGGTTACATTTCGGGCAAACTTGGTCGTTTTGCTGAAGTTCGGTCGAGTAGATGGTTGCCGAGCAGGAAGGGCATTTGTGCCACAGGCCTTCGGGAACGTTGGACGAGCCTTCGCTTTTGCTGCGGTTTTTGATTTTAGGCGGTAGGATTTTGTCTAACCAACTCATGGATGACTCCTTGGAATTCGGGATTCAGACGACCTTTGCGTGTGTTTTCGGAAAAGGCCTTAACGGATTGCGTCTTTTAATTCTTTTACCAACGCGCCGACGGCTTCTGCTTCGCGGCCTGCGTTATTTTCAATTTCTTTGACGATGCGGCTGCCGACGATGACGGCATCGGCAACGGCGCCGATTTTGCGCGCGCTTTCGGCATTGCTGATGCCGAAACCGACGCCGATCGGGATGTCGATATACTTGCGCAAAAGCTCTATTTTACGCGAAACTTCTTCGGTATCCAAACTTGCCGCGCCGGTAACGCCTTTGAGCGAAACGTAATAGACAAAGCCGCCTGCAACGCGGGCGATGGTTTGAATGCGCTCTTCGGTCGTGGTCGGGGCAATCAGGAAAATGCAGTCGATGCCGCGCGCTTTGAGTGCGTCGTGCAGCGGGGTGATGGTTTCAACAGGAGAATCGACGGTCAGCACGCCGTCCACACCCGCTTCAGCCGCTGCTTGGGCAAATGCCTGATAACCTATTTTGTGAATCGGATTCAGATAACCCATCAGGACGACGGGCGTGTTGCCGTTTGTTTCGCGGAAGCGGCGTACGATGTTCAATACGTCGTTGAGGGAAACTTTGTTTGCCAACGCACGCTCGGCGGCGCGCTGGATGGTCGGACCGTCCGCCATCGGGTCGGAAAAGGGAACGCCCAATTCCAGGATGTCGGCGCCGTTTTCAACCAAACTGTGCATCAGCGCAAGCGTGGTATCGAGATTGGGATCGCCTACGGTGATATAGGGAATCAGGGCTTTTGCGCCGTCAAGCGCGGCAAAGGTTTGCTGGATTCTGCTCATCTTGATTTCTCGTTTCCGTAACGGCTGTTTCCAGCCGGTTTTCATCGACAATTAAGTTGGCAAGTATAGCATTGACTGTCTGTTTCGGGCGAAACTGCATGACATTTTCAGTCATTTTTTCATATAGATAAAAGGTCGTCTGAAAATCTTTTCAGACGACCTTTCCAAAACCGGGCAGTCGGAATGCTGCCGCTATGCCGATTTTCCACCGTTTAATCGCGTTTGTGCTCGATATAGTCTTGGTGTTTGGCTTGCGGATCGGCGCGGGTCACCGTGTATTCGCCTTCGATGATATCGCCGTCATCTTCAGTACGGCGCGTAAAGGTTTGCTGACGGAAAGACTGCGTATTCATTTGAGCCGCAGGCCGACCCTTTATCGGCAAAAGCAGCAGCAAGGCGATAATGGTGGACACAAAACCCGGACTGAGCAGCAAAATCCCGGCGACGGTATAACGTATCGGCCACAACATCTGATACATGGAAATATTGTCCCCGCTGCGGATGGCCGCACCCGCCAGCAAAATGCCGGACAGCCCCGTGTGGCGCAGCATCATCGTGCCGCCGATAAAGCTGACTATCATCAGCAGGAAAGTGAATCCGCCGCCCAGCCAATCCGCCACCCAAACGATGGACATAATTTCCAAAAACAATAATACTAAAAAACCCACACCGAAATACTGCATCTTTGCTCCTTTAAATTCCGAACCCGCTTCATGCTGCGCAAGTCGGCGCGTTTAGCCGCAATTTCAATCTATGTTATTGAATCTTATTGGATATCGAAACCGATATTTTACACTTCCCGAATAACCGGTTTCCCTTAACATAAAGATAATGCGCCCTACTTTCAAGGCGCGCGAATGTGAAAAACCGTAAGGTTTCGGCACGTTTCCTCAGACGAGGTCGTCTGAAACGGCATGCGCCCTTACAGCAACTTCTTGATATCGTTTTCTATTTCTTCCGGCGTTACGCTGGGCGCAAACCGTGCCGCCACTTCGCCTTGCCGATTAATCAGGAATTTGGTGAAGTTCCAGCGGATATCGCCCGCCTGATGCTTACTGCCCCATGCCGCCAGCCGCAACACCGCTTCTTTCAACATATGCCCGCCCCTATCCTGCGGCTGTTGCGCCTTCAAATAAGCATAAAGCGGCGATGCGGATGCGCCGTTGACATCGATTTTGTCAAAAATTTTGAATGCAGTACCAAACTTCGTCTGACAGACGGAAGCAATTTCCCGACTGCTCTCCGGCGCCTGTCCGCGAAATTGGTTGCACGGAAAATCCAATATCTCCAAACCTTGCCCGTTATAACGTTCATAAAGCTGCTGCAATGCCGTATATTGCGGCGTCAATCCGCAGCGCGTGGCGGTGTTGACAATCAGCAGCACCTTACCGCGGTAAACACTCAGGGAAACCGGATTGCCCTGAGCATCGTTTAAGGTGAAGTCGTAAATATTCATGTTGTCCATTCAAAAAGATCAGGGAAAACAAATCGAGTCGGGCAAACACCGGCTGAAATTTCGAGCCGTATGTTTCATTTTGATTGATGATTTTTATAGTATTTCAACAATGCCATCATTTCTTTTGCCTTCTTTTTCCCATGCCGCTCGTCAGTGACATAATCCGCTGCCTTATTGCCCAATTCATTTTTGATGTCCAGGTTGGCACCGTTTGCCAAAAGTATTTCAAGTATTGCCACATTGCCGTTGAAGCAGGCATTTTGGACAGGCGTAAAACCCATTTCCCCCTGTTTGTTGACGTCCGCGCCATTTTGAATCAGCAATAAAACATCTTCGCAGGCTTGGTTGATGACCGCCAAATTCAGCAAGGTTTCATCCATCAAACCCAAATCATGTACGGAGGCGATACGGGGGCGCGAGGCGAAAGCCAAGTTATTTTGATATTTGGCGAACAGATTGGTCAGTTTTTGATCCATGATTTATCCTGAAACGATAAGGCTTAAGAGACGGATATGTTTTCAGACGACCTTTTTCAGACGACCCCGGCAAACCTGCCCTATTGTTTATCGTCAGCCCATATGAAAAAACACCGCTTTCGCAAGCGGTGTCCGGTAAAGCAGCAATTATTTGCGCAGACCCAAGCGGGTGATCAGGTTGCGGTATGTATCAGGTTGAGTACGGCGCAAGTAAGACAACAGACGGCGACGTTGGCTGACCATTTTCAACAGGCCGCGACGGCTGTGGTGGTCTTTAGGGTTGGTTTTGAAGTGGGGAGTCAGGTCGTTGATACGGAAAGTCAACAGAGCGACTTGTACTTCAGAAGAACCGGTATCGCCTTCTTTACGTTGGAAATCTTTAACAATTTGTGCTTTTTGTTCTACGGTCAATGCCATGATGGATAACTCCGAAAAATAAAAGAACCGTCATTCGGTTCGGACAAGTTTGACGAGCAGGAAACCCGTTCAAACTCCTGAAGTCTTTTTGTAAAGACGGGCGGATTATGCCACAGATTGTCCGGTTTTGCACGACTAAATCCTGTCTTCAGGCAGTGTTTCGCCGAGACTGTGGCTTTCAGACGACCCGCCCGCCCTAAAACCTACTCCCCCGCCACGGTCATGCTCTCAATCAGTACCGAACCGATTTTGTTGGAAGAGCGGCGCAGCGCGTCGTTGGCAGTGCCGACGATGCCGAGGTACATATCCTGCAAGCGGCCGGCGATGGTGATTTCTTGGACGGGGTGGCTGATGACGCCGTTTTCCACCCAAAAACCCGCCGCGCCGCGCGAGTAGTCGCCCGTGATGGTGTTCACACCCTGACCCATCAGTTCGGTAACCAACAATCCCGTGCCCATTTCTTTCAGCAGGTCGGACTGCGTTTCGTGCGTATGGTTCAAATAAAGGTTGTGTGCGCCGCCGGCGTTGCCCGTGGTCTGCATACCGAGCTTTCTCGCGCTGTAACTGCTGAGGAAATAGCCTTCGACAATGCCGTCGCGGATGACGAAACGCGGCCGCGTGGCGACGCCTTCGGAGTCGAAATAGGTGCTGCCGAAGGCGCGGGGGATGTGCGGCTCTTCGCGCAGGCTGAGGAAATCGGGCAGGACTTTTCTGCCTATGCTGTCGATCAGGAAGCTGCTTTGGCGGTAGAGCGCGCCGCCGCTGAGTGCGCCGACGAGGTGTCCGATAAGGCCGCCTGCGACGGTGGTATCGAAGAGGACGGGATAGCTGCCTGTCGGGATGCTGCGGCTGTTCAGACGACGTAGGGTGCGCTCGGCGGCGGTTTTGCCGATTTGCTCGGGGCTGTCCATATCTTGATGGCGGCAGGCAGCGTCGTACCAGTAGTCGCGCTGCATACCGTTTTCGTCGGCGGCGACGATGCTGCACGAAATGCTGTGGCGCGTGCCTTGTTGGTGGGCGGTGAAGCCGTGGGTGTTGCCGTAAACGTATTGGTAATGTCCGGTCTGAACACCTGCGCCTTCGGAGTTTTCGATGCGTTCATCCGCGCTCAGGGCGGCTTGTTCGCATTGTTTTGCCAACTCGATGGCGGCTTCCGTGCTTAAATCCCATTCGTGGTAACGGTCGAGGTCGCCGACGTGTTGCGCCATCAGCGAAGCATCTGCCAGACCTGCGCAATCGTCTTCGGCGGTATAGCTGGCGATGTCGATAGCGGCTTTGACGGTGTCTTGCAGGGCTTTTTCGGAGAAGTCGGCGGTGCTGGCGCGGCCTTTGCGTTTGCCGACGTACACGGTAATATCCAGCGATTTGTCTTGCTGGAATTCGATTTGTTCGATTTCGCCCAGCCGTACGCTGACGCTTTGTCCGATGGATTCGCTAAAGTCGGCTTCGGCAGCCGCCGCGCCCATGTTTTTTGCCAAATCCAAGGCGTGCCCGCATAAGCCGGTCAGCTCGGAGGCGGTGTGGTTGAACAGCATAAAAGGTTTCCTGACAGAGGTTTGCGGCATTTTAACCGTTTTCAGACGACCTCGGCAAAAATACCGCCGCTGGAGGCAAAAGGTCGTCTGAAAACGCCGTTTCGACAGGGCGTTGACGTGAAACCTGCCCGAACGTGCTAAAATACCCGAAACAAAATTAAAGGTTTATCAAAATGTTTGAAAACGAAGACGAATGGGTCAGCAAAACCCAAATGAAAAAGCAGATGAACGATTTGCAGGCTTTGGGCATGGAGTTGACCAAACTCTCGACCGATACGCTGAAAAAAATCGGCTTGGACGAAGACTTGTACGAAGCCGTCGTTACCTACAAAAAAATCACGTCCAACGGCGCGCTCAAACGCCAAAGCCAATTCATCGGCAGGCTCATGCGCGACACCGACCCCGCGCCCATCGAAGCCTTCCTCGCCAAACTGCGCGGCGAAAATACCGCCCACAACGCCTTCTTGCAACGCGTCGAACAAGCCCGCACGCGCCTCTTGGCGGACGACAACGCAATCACCCAATTCATGGCGGACTTCCCCCATGCCGACGCAGGCAAATTGCGCACCTTAATCCGCAACACGAAAAAAGAGCAGGAACAAAACAAACCGCCGAAAAACTTCCGCGCCCTCTTCCAAGAAATCAAATCCGTCATGGAAGGCGGTCAGAGCGATTCGGAAGAAACGCAGGATTGGGCAGAATAAATATCGGGGTCGTCTGAAAACGGGGTTGAGGGTTCTGTAAATCCCACCGCCCCGTTTTCAGACGACCTTTTCAAATTTCATATAATCTTATTAAAATATACCGTCATTTTTCAGACATCCCTTTAACAATAAAACAAACCGACCTTTTCAAGGACTACACTTATGAAACTTCGCCTTACCCTCACTGCCCTCCTCGCCTTATCATTAAACGGCTGTATGACTCAAGAAATGTGGGAAGAGGATAAAAAAGTAGAAAAAATCACTTTTCATCCGATTACTTCCGACCAAGTACATTCTTTCGGTATCGTCAACAAAGACAATGACCAACTTGAAAAAGGCAGCATCGTCATGATGGGCGAAAAATACTGGTTCGTCATTAATGCCAAAGATTCAAAAGACCTGACGCCCATCCTCAATGTCAAACTCGACAAAAAATTCCAAATTGCCGATGCCAAAAAATACAAAAAAGACCTCAAAGCCTTGCCTGTTGTGGTGAACAATGAAAAAGAAGCCGATTTCACCACCGATTTCTGCCTACGCTACGACACTCAAAAAGCTGATGAAATCGCCAAACTGAAAAACCTGTCATTTGAAACCGGCAAAGGTAGAAATAACACTGTCTACCACCGCTGTGTTCACGCCAAAGGCAAATACTACGCCACCCCGAAAAACCTGCCCGCCGACTACAAATTTGAACAAAGCATTCCTGTCTCCATCGGCTATACCACTTCTCGCGTATACACCAGTCCGGGGAAAGTAATAGGCACTATTTTGATGACGCCGCTGACGCTCACTTTTGATGCCCTTACCCCAATACTGTTCATTCCTGCCATGATGATAGGCGGTGGCGACGGCTTTACCCCAAGCTTTTAACAAACTCGTTACGCCTGTTTTCAGACGACCTTTCCGTCCTTGAATACATCAAACATATTTCCACACACCATGCCCGTCAAAATCCAAACCCGCCCCGTCAACCAAAACGTCCTCGATGATTTGCTCACCGCCGGTGCCGATCCTTTAATCGCCCGGCTGTGCGCCTCGCGCGACGTGCAGAGTCCTGCCGAATTGGACGACAAACTCGCCGGCCTTCTGCCTTATCAATCGCTGACGAATTGCGAATCCGCTGCCCGCCGTCTGGCGGATGCCATCGAGCGCAAGGAAAAAATCCTGATTGTCGCCGACTACGATGCCGACGGCGCAACCGCGTGTTCCGTCGGCATGAGCGGTTTGGCGGCGATGGGGGCGGCGGTGGATTTCCTCGTACCCAACCGCTTCGAACACGGCTACGGCTTGACGCCCGAACTTGCCGAAATCGCCGCCGCGCAAGGCGTGGATTTGCTGATTACGGTCGATAACGGCATCGCCAGCATCGCAGGCGTGGCGCGGGCGCAGGAATTGGGTTTGGACGTGATCGTTACCGACCACCACCTGCCCTCTGAAACCGTACCCAACTGCATCATCGTCAATCCTAACCAAAAAGGCTGCGGCTTCCCCAGCAAAAGTCTGGCGGGCGTGGGCGTGATTTTTTATGTGTTGATGGCGTTGCGTGCCGAGTTGCGCCGCCGCGATTATTTTTCAGACGACCTTAAAGAACCGAATCTGGGCGAACTTTTGGATTTGGTCGCACTCGGCACCGTCGCCGATGTCGTTCCCCTCGACCACAACAACCGTATCCTCGTGTCGCAAGGTTTAAAACGGATGCGCTCCGGCAAAATGCGTCCCGGCATCCGCGCCTTGTTTGAAGTGGCGCGGCGCGACTGGCGCAAAGCGCAGCCTTTTGATATGGGTTTTGCACTGGGGCCGCGCATCAACGCCGCCGGACGGCTGGACGATATGTCGGTCGGTATTGCCTGCCTGTTGGCGCGCGACGACGCGGAAGCGCAGACATTGGCGGCGCAGTTGAATGACCTCAATATCGAACGCCGCGAAATCGAGCAATCTATGCTGCAAGACGCACTGAACGCCTTTCCCGAAACCCTGCCTTCGGGTCAGACGACCCTGGTCGCCTACCGCGACGATTTTCATCAAGGCGTGGTCGGCATCGTCGCCAGCCGCCTCAAAGACCGCTTCTACCGCCCGACCATCGTATTCGCCCCGGCGGACAACGGCGAAGTGCGTGGTTCGGGGCGTTCCATTCCCAACCTGCACCTGCGCGACGCTTTGGATTTGGTGTCCAAACGCCACCCCGATTTGATTTTGAAATTCGGCGGCCACGCGATGGCGGCGGGCTTGAGCATACTCGAACACAACATTCCCGCGTTTCAGACGGCCTTTGAAGAAGCCGTGCGCGAAATGGTGTGCGAAGACGATTTGTCGCAAACCTTCATCACCGACGGCAGCCTGAAAGCCTGCGACATCACGCTGGAACAGGCGCAAAACCTCGCCCGCCACGTTTGGGGACAAGGCTTCGCGCCGCCGAGCTTTACCGACGAGTTTCACGTCATCCGCCAGCAGCCTTTGGGCGCGGAGGGCAAACATAAAAAAGTCTGGCTGCAAAAAGACGGCTACGAATTTGAAGCCATGTTCTGGCGGTGCAGCGAAGACATCCCCGAATACATCCGCACGGTTTACCGCCCCGTGGCAAACGAGTGGCGCAATCAGATGGAATTGCAGCTTTACATCGATTACTGGGAAGCCGCTTAAGGCTTGCGAAAGATAAAAGGTCGTCTGAAACCGAAGATCAGGTTTCAGACGACCTTTGTTTTCTAGAAGATTATTGTGCGCCAAATTTCAATACCATCGACAATTAAGGCAATACGCCCGCACAACTTGTATTTAAATTTCAAAAAACCACCTTATCCAAATGATAAAAACCGACAATCCGAAAGAAAACAAAACCGAAAATCCCCCTTCTACTCAAACACTTTTAACGCAATCTTGTGATGAATCAAACTTCCTGACAGATAAACCCGCGATTGCTTGTCAGTCGGTAGATTTTAAAACATAATGCTTACGCGCCTAAGTATTGGAGTTTTACTACAAATACATGATGGGTAAGCCGTACGCAGCGCAGCAGTTCCAACCGATCAACTCAAAGCAAGGAAGGTCTAAAATGAAAGTAACCAGTTTCGGCGAAGTGTTGTGGGACGATTTTCCAAGCGGCAAAGTGTTGGGCGGTGCGCCGCTGAACGTTTTGGTCCGTTTGCAATCCTTCGGGGTCGATACTGCCATCATCAGCCGTCGCGGCGATGATGCCGACGGCGAAGAGCTGCTGCGCCAAATCCAAGCGAAAAACGTCAATACCGACCTGCTGCAAGTGTGCAAAGAATGCGATACCAGCCTTGTCAAAGTCATCCTGGACAAATGCGGCAGCGCGTCGTACGAAATCGTATATCCCTGCGCGTGGGACCGCATCGTCGTCGAAGATGCCGCCTTGCAGCGTGTCGCCGAATCCGATGCCTTCGTGTTCGGCAGCCTTGCCACCCGCGACGAGATTTCCCGTGCGGCATTAGACAAACTGATGGAAAAAGCCAAATTCAAAATCTTCGACGTCAATCTGCGCAAACCTCACTACGACACCGACCGCCCGCTCGCCACCATGAAGCGTGCGGATATGCTCAAGCTCAATGACGACGAATTGTACGAACTGTCCGCAGTTTACGGCTCGCCCTACCACAGCATCGAACAAAACATCGCCTACCTCAACAGGTTGACCGGCGCACAAACCATCTGCGTCACCTTAGGCGGACACGGCGCAATTTTATACAAAGACGGCGAACTCTACCGCCACTGCGGCTTCCGCATCAAAGTCGCCGATACAGTCGGCTCCGGCGACAGCTTCTTGGCAGGGCTGACCTACAAACTGCTCAACAATGCCGAGCCTCAAGAAGCCATCACCTTCGCCTGCGCACTCGGCGCCCTAGTCGCTTCCAGACACGGCGCGACGCCCGACATTTCCTTGCAAGAAATCGAAAGCTTCATGAATCCGGCTTGATGTTTGCCATCAAAGGATGTCACAACAAAAGGTCGTCTGAAAACGGATTTTCTGTTTTCAGACGACCTTTTATATCGCCGATTCACTTTTCAGAATACAGACTCGTATTGAGCCGATTCTTCAGGCTGTTTACCAAACCGTCACGAACTGCTCCAAATCGGTATTTTTTGCGCCACTGCCCGCCTCAGTCGGCGAACCGACCATCATCAGCCCGATGATTTTGTCTTTGTCTTCACAACCAAACGCTTCGCGCAAGAGCGGGCTGTTGACCCACATTCCGGTAATCCACACATTGTCAAAACCTTGCGCGGACGCGGCAAGCTGCAGCCCGTAAGCGGCGCAGCCCGCACTCAACATTTGTTCCCACTCGGGCTTGGGTTTCGCCACTTCGCGGTTAGGCGCAAAAGTCACGCCGATTACCATAGGCGCCATATTGCCGACTTTCTCGGCTTTTTTTATCGCATCATCGCCAAAATTCAACTCGGTAACCGTTTGGCGCAACAATTCGCGGAAACGTTGCAAGCCTGCCTCGCTTTGAATGACGGTAAATCGAAACGGACGCATATTGCCATGGTCGGGAACCTGCGTAGCCGCTTGCAGCATATATTCGAGCTGTTCCGCATTCGGCGCGGGAGCGGTAAGTTTTTTAGATGAACGACGTGTGGTCAAAAGTTGTAAAGCATCCATATTTTATCTTTCAAGTCATTTGAAACAACGGAATCCATCTTAAACGGGATTCCTTATGAAACCATCAAAACGATACAGGCTATATTCGGAAAATACTGCGACAGACGGTGCAAACCGATTGGCTAATACTTAACGCTTTTGCAAGCCATTTTCTTCAGCCCGGCACAGAGTAAAGCCGTACCTGCTCAAAACGAACCCTCTATATAGCACAAAGCCGGTTTGAATGCCATGTTTGATGGCGCAACAAAAAGGTCGTCTGAAAACCTGTTTCCAAGTTTTCAGACGACCCCTTCAAATCGCAATCATAACCATCAGACCACGACTTCTTCTTTTTTCTTCACTTCCTTCGCGATATTTTCGCGGCTCAGGCCGAACATCAGCAAGAGCGGGCTGGCTACCAAGACTGAAGAGTAAATACCGAACACGATACCGATGGTCAATGCCATTGAGAAACCGTGTAACGCTGCGCCGCCGAACACCAGCATGGAAACGACCATTGCCTCAGTCGAGCCATGGGTGATGATGGTACGGCTCATGGTGGCGGTAATCGCATTGTCGATGACTTGCGGAACGGTGTGTCCGCGCATACTCGGTTTGCGGAAGTTCTCACGGATACGGTCGAAGACGACGACGGATTCGTTTACGGAATAGCCCAATACGGCAAGGATACCCGCCAACACGGTCAGTGAAAATTCCCATTGGAAGAAGGCGAAGCAGCCCAAAATAATCACGATGTCGTGCATATTCGCGATGATGGCGGATACGGCGAAACGCCATTCAAAGCGCATCGACAGGTAAACGATAATACCTGCTACGACAAAGCCCAATGCCATCAGACCGTTGGTCACCAGCTCTTCGCCGACCTGCGGACCGATAAATTCGACTTGGCGCAGGGTAACGTCAGGCTGCTCTTTTTTCAGCAATTCCATAACCTGATTGGAAAGCTGCGCGGAAGTTACACCTTCTTTGTTGGGCAGGCGGATCATGATGTGTTTGTTCGTACCCAACGCCTGAACTTGGACATCGCCCATTTTCAGGGTATCGAGTTTTTCACGGGTTTTGTTGACGTCCACGCCCTGCTGATATTGCACTTCCATCACGGTACCGCCGGTAAATTCGACGGAGAAGTTCAAACCTTTGGTAATGAGGAAGAATACGGCGGCAATGAAGGTTACCAACGAAATAAAGGTCGTCAGTTTGCCGTAGCTCATAAACGGGATGTCGCGTTTGATTTTAAAGAGTTCCATGTCTTACTCCTTGCCAGCCGCTGTTTCGGCTTTAGGTTTCCATACTGCGCCGATGGAAATGTTCTGCAATTTGCGGCGGCGTCCGTACCAAAGATTCACTAAGGCGCGGAAGACGACGACGGATGAGTACATCGAAGTCAGGATACCCAGACAGTGTACGACGGCAAAACCGCGGACCGGGCCGGAACCGAATACCAAGAGGGCGATACCGGCAATCAGCGAGGTCAGGTTGGAGTCGACGATGGTTGCCCATGCGTGTTGGAAACCGAGGTTGATTGCCTGTTGCGGCGGCACGCCTTCGCGCAACTCTTCGCGGATACGTTCGTTAATCAATACGTTGGAGTCAATCGCCATACCCAGCGTCAACGCCAATGCGGCAATACCGGGCAGCGTCAGCGTTGCCTGCATGGCAGACAAAATACCGACCAAGAACAAGATGTTGGTACTCAGGGCGATGGTCGAGAAGAAACCCATCAGGCGGTAGTAAACCACCATGAACAAAGCAACGGCGGTAAAGCCCCATAAGGTCGAATGGAAACCTTTTTCAATGTTTTCTTTACCCAAAGACGGGCCGATGGTGCGCTCTTCCACGATTTGCATCGGTGCGGCGAGAGAACCGGCACGCAGCAACAAAGAAGTATCATTGGCTTCCGCCTGCGTCATGCTGCCGGAAATTTCCACGCGTCCACCGGTAATAGCAGAACGGATAACCGGTGCGGTAACCACTTCGGATTTGCCTTGATCGATCAACACCATCGCCATGCGTTTACCGACGTTGGCGGCGGTCAATTCGCCGAAAATACTGCCGCCTGCGCTATCCAAGCTCAGACTGACGGCAGGCGCACCCATTTGGTCGAAACTGGGTTGCGCGTCATTGATATTGTCACCGGTCAATTCAACCTGTTTGTTAATCAGCAAGGTTTCAGGATGATCGCCACCACTGGACAACAGCTCGAAACCGCTCGGAACATTACCTTCCAAAGCTTCGCGCACTTTGACAGGGTCGTCTTCCACCATGCGTACTTCCAAAGTCGCGGTACGGCCGATAATGTCTTTTGCTTTGGCTGTATCTTGTACACCCGGCAACTGTACGACGATACGGTCGAGGCCGGATTGCTGGATGACAGGCTCAGCCACGCCCAACTCATTGACGCGATTATGCAAAGTAGTGATGTTTTGTTTCACCGCATCGGAGCGTACTTTGTTAATCGCTTCTTCGGATAATGTCAGCGTGATGTTATTGCCGTCGGCGTTCAAATTTGCCTCAGGGAAAAGCTGACGCAGCTTAGGCATGGCTTTTTGTACATCAGCAGCGTCCTGCATCGGGACAACCAAACCGTTTTCAATCTGACGGATGGTGCCGGTACGGATTTTTTCGCGGCGCATTTCGCGGCGGATGTCGCCCGAATAACGTTCAAACGTTTTCTGCATCGCGGCTTTCATGTCCACTTGCATGGTGAAATGCACGCCGCCGCGCAAGTCCAAGCCCAAGAACATCGGGTTGGCGCCGATTTTGGCCATCCATTCGGGACTGTCCGCCAACAGGTTGAGTGCGGTGATATAGCCCTCGCCCAAAGTGTTTTCGATGACATCGCGGGCTTTAAGCTGGGTTTCAGTATCTTTGAAACGCACTTTCAGCGAGTTGTTCGCGACAAACATCCCGTCGGTCTGAATACCAGCCTGTTTCAGCGCGGCATCGACTTTAGACTGGGTCTGTTCGTTAATAATGATAGCTTGTCGGTTGGTTGATACCTGCACTGCGGGCGTTTCACCGAAAAGGTTGGGCAGCGAATACACTACGGCAACCAAAATCGTGCACGCAATCAGCAGGTATTTCCATAAAGGATAACGGTTCATGGTAAACCTTCGATTTATTATGAAGACAAACAGCCGCGCTCAGCTTTCCGAGGCGGCTCTTGGCAAAAATACGGATTACTCGGCTTTGGCGGCAATCGCGTTACGTTCCACTTCGACTTCGATTTTTGCACCTTGACCGATGTCCACAGTGAAAAACTGTTCGCCGACTTTGGTAACGCGGCCTTTGAAACCTGCTGCCAAAACAACCTTATCGCCGACTTTCAAAGCAGCAAGCATGGCTTGGTGTGCTTTGAATTTCTTTTGTTGAGGACGCATGATCAGGAAGTAGAACACCACCATAATCAGCACTAAAGGGGCAAATTGGGCCACAGTTTGATTCATAATTTGTCCGTTTTCTAAGAGATTAAAATTAAGTAAAACACCGCTTGCGGCAGAAAAAAGCATTGGTACGACCGCAAAATTAAGCTATTCTAAAGGTCGTCTGAAAAATTTCCAAGCCTTTCCCTATTTATTAACCATATTTATCATGTCAGGTCGTCTGAAAATGAAGTTTCAACGACATTTAAAACCTGATTCCTTCCTACCAACGACAAGCTCCGCGCCCTTTTCCTCATGAAAAAACTCATTCGACGACTGCGTACGCGCCTACGCCGCCTCTTGGGTAAAAATGCGCGTACGGTCTGGATTTCTCATCCCGTTTTTGCGCAACACCAACCCGGCACAGGTCATCCCGACTCGCCCGAACGCACTGCCGTTATCGAGGCGGAGCTCAAACGTCAGGATATTTGGCGGCATCTTCAAACTGCCGAAGCCGAAGAAATCAGCGATACCCGCCTCGCCTTGGTTCACCCGCGCAAATATCTGCGCTCGCTCGAAGCCTGCCAGCCCCAACCGGACAAAATCTACCGCATCGACGACGATACCGTCATGAGCCATGGTTCGCTTAAAGCTGCCCGTTACGCCGCAGGTGCTGTCGTTCAGGCGGTGGATATGGTAATGAATAAGAAAGCATGGCACGCCTTTTGCGCCGTCCGCCCACCCGGACACCACGCACACAGCGATAAAGCCGGCGGTTTCTGCCTGTTAAACAACGTCGCCGCAGGCGTCATGCACGCTATCGCCGAATACCGCCTGCAACGCATCGCCGTCATCGACTTTGACGTCCATTACGGCGACGGCACAGCGGAAATCTTCAAAGACGATCCGCGCGTCCTGTTTATGAACCTCTTTGAAACCGACCTCTTCCCATTTCCTGAAACCAACCATTCCGCCAACGGCGCCAATATGTTGCACCTGCCTTTCGCTTCTAACACCGGCAGCCGAGTCTTCCGCACTACCGTACGCGAGCAATGGTTGCACAAACTGACCGCATTCAATCCCGAACTGGTCTTACTGTCCGCAGGTTTCGACGGACACAAACAAGACGAAACAGGTCGTCTGAACCTGCACGAAGCCGATTTCGCTTGGTTGACACACAAAATCATCCAAGCCGCTTCAAGCTGCTCCGGCAGAATCGTTTCCGTACTGGAAGGCGGCTACACACTCGAACCTTTGGCAAAATCCGCCGCAGCCCATATCGGCGTCTTAGCAGGACTACCCAAAGCAGGCTATGTCGCCGCTTATCAAAAGCATTTGAAACGCGGTGGACAGAAGAAAGAAAATACTGCCCCTGCAAGCCAAATAGGTCGTCTGAAAACAGAAAACAGGTTTTAACTTGCTATTTCCGCATTAAAATATAGTGGATTAAATTTAAATCAGGACAAGGCGACGAAGCCGCAGACA